>CAMARB010000169.1 GCA_945860355.1 Chthoniobacter flavus
GCGGGCCGCTTTTGTGTCGTCTCCGGGCTCCAGGCTGCCGGGATGTGGATGGGACTGCCTCTGTGCGCACTGGGCAAGGAGGCCGCCCCCCGTCCGAATCCCCCGAAGGAGGCCCCTCTTCGCCGGATCACTCTGGAGCAGGCCTACGAGATCACCTTGGCTTCGGATCAGTCGATTCGGATCGCGGCTTATGAGGTGCGTAAAGCCCGGCTTTTGCCTTGGAGCGCTCTGGCGCGGATGGGGCCTCAACTCAGGGGGAATGCCAGCTACGACAACACGGCTGCCTACCGCACCACCGAGTCTGGGGGCGGCGGAAGTGCTCTGGCGGGTGGGGCGAGTGGCGCGGTTTTTTTCTCCCCGGGAGCCCGATCCAGCACACAGGAGACTGACACCCGGCGTGCGGGCCTGATTTTCGAGCAGCCGCTCCTGGATTTCACCGTTTTCCCGGCGTACCGGCAGGGGCGACTCTCCCTGCAGGTGGCGCGGTTACAATACCAGGCTACCGTGCGCCAGACTCTCTTCGGTGTCGCTCAGGCGTATTACGACGTGCTCAAAGTGCAGAGTTTGGTCGCCATCAACCGGCAGACGGTGGAGTTGGCTCAGGAGCAACTCGGCCAGGCCCAGACCCGGCTGGAGGTGGGCCAGGTGGCGCGCATCGACGTGTTACGGGCCGAGGCTTCTCTTCAGAATGCCCGCAATGCGCTCATTGAATCCGGCGGCGCGCTGGAAAGCGCCCAGGACACGCTCAGCAACATCCTGAACTTGGGTGGGAAAACCAACTTTACACTCGTTGAGCCCGAGCCTGCGGCCGAGGGCGTGGCCGATTTTCCCGAGCTCCTCAGCCGCGCGTACGCCAACAGGGAGGATTACCGGGTCAGCGCATTGGCGATTGAGCAGGAGGAGGCGCGTCGCAGCGAGGTCGTCGCGCAGTACGGTCCGCGCGTGGTGGCGCGGGCGAGCAGCCAGTGGAACAACATGTCCGGCAGCGCGGCCGGCAGGGGCCGGGTGCATGACGGTGTGGTTTCTGTGGAGATCCCTTTTCTCACCGGCGGCCAGCGGGAAATTGAGCTGCGCTCTTCGGAGCATCAGATTGCGCAGAGCCGTTTGGAGCGGGATCGCACGGCCAAGGTGATTGAGTCGGATGTGAAAAACGCGTGGATCCGGGTTCGAACGGGCAGGGAATCCATCAAGGCGTTGAAAGCGGAGGTGGATGCCGCCACGGTCAACTACGGCGATCTTCAGAGCCAGTATCAGGCCGGCGCCGCGACAAGCCTCGATGTGCAGGTGGCCCTGCGGGAACTCAACAACTCGCGCTCTTTGCTCAACAACCAAGTATACGACTACCAAGTTGCCCTGCGCGATTTGTCGCGTTCCCAAGCCCTTTTCGAAGGCGCCAGGGTCCAGAGGGTGAAACTCAAGTGACTGCCATGGCGATTTCTGAAAAAAAACCGGCCCGGAGAGGGAAAACGCGGTGGATCGCGGTGCTGCTCCTTTTGCTCGGAGCCGGCGGCTATTTCGGTTCCCGGAAGTTTCGCGAGGGGAGCCCCGTGACCTACAGCAAGATGGAGGTGAGCCGGGGCGACATCACCCAGATTGTGACGGCCACGGGGACGCTCAATCCGGTGGTGAACGTGCAGGTGGGGAGCCAGATTTCCGGCAACATCCAGAAGCTCTTTGTGGACTTTAATTCGCCGGTAAAGGCGGGCCAGGTCGTGGCGCAAATCGACCCGGCCACCTTCCAGGCAACGGTCCTCCAGGCCGAGGGCGAGCTTGCGAGCGCGAAGGCCGGGTTGGAGCTCGCGGAGCTCAACGCCAAGCGCACGGAAGAGTTGCGGGCGCGGAATGCTGCGCCCCAGGCCACGCTGGATCAGGCCGTGGCGTCTCTGCACCAGGCGCAGGCGGCGCTGAAGGTGCGGGAGGGCGCGCTGGCCCGCGCCAAGGTGGACCTCAACCGCTGCACCATTGTTTCGCCCATCGACGGCATCGTCATTTCCCGCAGTGTGGACGTGGGCCAGACCGTCGCCGCCAGCCTCCAAGCGCCCGTGATTTTCACGATCGCCAACGACCTGGCGAAGATGCAGATCGATTCCAACGTGGCGGAAGCCGATGTGGGGGTCGTCGAGCTCGGGCAGAGTGTGGAGTTTACGGTGGACGCATTCCCCACGCGCGTTTTCCAGGGCAAGGTGGTTCAGGTTCGCAACGCTCCGATCACGGTGCAAAACGTGGTGAGCTACGACACGGTGATCAGCGTCAGCAACGACGACCTCAAGCTGAAGCCCGGGATGACGGCCAACGCCTCGATTATTGTCGCCAGCCGCAAAGACGTCTTAAAGCTCCCCGGCGCGGCGCTCCGGTTCCGGATGCCGGAGACTGCGGGAACGGCAGCCGCTTCTCCTGCCGGTCGTCCAGCGGGTCCGGGAGGCGCAGCAGGCGGAAGCGGGGGCGGGCGTCCTTCCGGGGGGCGATCCGCTTCCGGGCGTCGCGAGGCGCGCGTGGCCAGGTCTGTGTATGTGCTGCGCGAGGGCAAACCGGAGTCTGTGCAAATCAAGACCGGGATCTCGGACGGTATTTTCACGGAGGTCCAGGAGGGGCTTTCGGAGGGCGACCAGGTGGTCACGGGTGTGCTCGGGGGTGGCGCGGCTCCAGCTCCGGCCGCCAGCCCGTTCGGAGGCGGCGGATACCGCCGGATGTAGCCCATGAGTGCCGTGGTCCAACTCGTGGGGGTCCAAAAAACGTACCGCTCCGGTGATGTCGATGTGCACGCGGTGCGCGGGGTCACACTGGAGATTGCTGCCGGCGAGTTTGTCGCGGTGATGGGGGCGAGCGGCTCGGGAAAGTCGACGCTGATGAATCTTCTGGGGTGTTTGGATCGCTGCACCGAGGGGCGCTACCTCCTTGATGGCGTGGACGTGTCGCAGTTGGATCGGGATGAGCTGGCCACCATCCGCAACCGGAAACTGGGGTTCGTTTTTCAGAGCTTCAACCTGCTCTCGCGCACGTCCGCTTTGGAGAACGTGGAGCTGCCTTTGCTCTACGGCGCCGGGCGGGTGTCGGCGGAGGAAATGCGGGAGAAGGCCCGAAAGGCTCTGAGTTTGGTCGGTCTGGCGTCGCGGGAGGGGCATCATCCCAACGAGCTTTCCGGCGGACAGCAGCAACGGGTCGCGGTGGCGCGCGCGCTGATCAACGATCCCGAGGTGCTGCTTGCGGACGAGCCGACGGGCAACCTCGACAGCCGGACCAGCGTCGAGATCATGGGCGTTTTTCAGAAGCTCAACGACGAGGGGATCACGATCATTCTGGTGACTCACGAGCCCGACATCGCCGCTTACACCAAGCGCAACATCGTCATGCGCGACGGCCGGATCCTGAGTGATTTCGCCGTGAAAAACCGCCTCTGCGCCGCGGACGAGTTGAAGCGTTTCGACGCGGCCCAGAGGGTCTTGGATGAGGGCGGGGCGTTGCCGGGTTCCTGACATTTATGAAAGCGTCCTTCACCCTGCGCATCGCGTTCCGCGCCCTGTTAAGAAACAAGATGCGCTCCATGCTCACGGCGCTGGGGATCATCATCGGGGTGGGCGCCGTGATCGCCATGGTCGGGATCGGCAACGGCGCGAAGGCTCAGGTGGAGTCTCAAATCGCCAGTCTCGGGCAGAACGTGATCCTGGTTTTTTCAGGAAGCACCACGGCGAGCGGTTTACACACGGGCTGGGGCGGGGCGGGGACCCTGAAAATTGAGGACGCCGAGGCCTTGCAACGCGAGATCCCGGAGATTGCCTTGCTGAGCCCGGAGGTGCGTTCGGTGAGCCAGGTGATGGCGGGGAATCAGAACTGGTTTACCCAGGTGCTCGGGGAGGGGGAGAATTACTTCGAGTTGCGCCAATGGCCCCTGGCGGAGGGCGCGCCCTTTGAGTCCCAGGACGTGCGGGGCGCAAGCAAGGTGGCGGTGATTGGAAAGACGGTGGCCCGGCAGCTCTACGGGGGCGAGTCGCCGCTCGGGAAGATCATCCGGGTCAAGAATGTCCCCTTTATCATCGTGGGCACATTGACGGCCAAGGGGCTCTCCGTGATGGGGACGGACCAGGACGACGTGGTGGTGGTTCCCTACACCAGCGCGATGAAACGGGTGACGGGGAGCACGACCTTCCGGAGCTTCAACGTGAAGGTCCAGGACGGGGCGGATGTGGCCACCGTGCAGCAGCAGATCGTGTCCGTCCTGCGGCAGCGCCACAACATTCGGCCGGGAAAAGACGACGATTTCACCGTGCGCAACCAGCAGGAGATCGCGGCGATGGCCAGCGCCACGTCGCGGGTCATGGGCATGCTCCTCGGGGCGATTGCGAGTGTGTCCCTTCTGGTGGGCGGGATCGGCATCATGAACATCATGCTGGTGAGCGTCACCGAGCGCACCCGCGAGATCGGGATCCGGATGGCTGTGGGGGCCCACGGCCGGGACATCCTCCTGCAGTTCCTCGCCGAGGCCGTGGCCTTGAGTTCCATGGGCGGCATCCTCGGGATCCTCCTCGGGGTGGGCGCGTCTAAGCTCATCACCGCGCTGGCGCAATGGCCCACGCTGGTTTCCTTGAGTTCCGTCCTGGCGGCTTTCCTTTTCAGCGCGGCCGTGGGGATTTTCTTCGGGTTTTATCCCGCCCGCAAAGCGTCGCGGCTCGATCCGATTGAGGCGCTGCGGTATGAATAGGGCGGGGTTTTAAACCGCCTGACCCGCCGCGTGTCCAGATGCCCAGGCCCACTGGAAATTGTAGCCCCCCAGCCAGCCGGTGACATCCACCACTTCGCCGATGAAAAAGAGGCCGGGAACGTCGCGCGCCCCCATGGTTTTGGACGAAAGCGCCGCCGTTGAGATTCCGCCGAGGGTGACCTCGGCCTTGGCGTAGCCCTCCGTGCCTGAGAAGGCCATTGGCCAGGCGTTGAGAAGGCGGGCGACTTCGGCGGCCTCCCCGGCTTTGAAGTGCTGGATTCCTTTGCGGGGGGCGTGGCGATCGCACCAGGCTTCGGCGAAACGCCGGGGCCAGTGCCGCGAGAGCTGCGTGGGCAGGTCGCCTTTTTCCCGGCGCGCCTCCTGGAGCCATTGCTCTGCGCGGATGCCCGGGAGCAGATCCAGTTGGAGCGTGTCGGTTTCGCGCCAGTAGGAGGAAATCTGCAGGATGGCGGGTCCGCTGACGCCCCGGTGCGTGAACAGAAGCTGCTCCTGAAATTCCCGGTTGTTGTTTCGCACGCTCACCGGCAGGGAGACGCCGCTGAGTTCGTGGAGGGGTTTGTCGCCTTCGACGAAAGTCAGGGGCACGAGCCCCGGGCGTGTCGCCGTCACGGGAAGCCCGAACTGGCGCGCGAGGCGGTATCCGAAGTCGGTGGCGCCGAGCTTTGGAAAGGAGAGGCCGCCGGTGGCGACCACCAGCGAATGGCACTCCAGGGTTCCCGCGGATGTCTGGACCTGAAACCGGTCCGTCTTCGAGACGGATTGGATTCTGCAGTTCAACCGCAGCTCCACCCGTGCCTCGCGGCACTCGCTCAGCAGCATCTCAATGATCTCCCGCGCGCTCTCGTCGCAGAACTGCTGCCCCAGCTTTTTTTCGTGGTAGGCGATGCCGTGTTTCTCCACCAACGCGATGAAGTCGGCCGGTGTGTAGCGGGCCAGCGCCGATTTGCAGAAGTCGGGTTGCTCCGAGAGATAGTTGCCCGGAGCGGCTCGCAGGTTCGTAAAGTTGCAGCGGCCGCCGCCCGAGATCGCAATTTTTTTACCGACCCGGTCCTGGTGATCCAACAGGGCGACGCGGCGCCCGCGTTTCCCGGCCTCCGCGGCGCACATCATGCCGGCGCCTCCGGCACCGATGACGACGACGTCGTAAAAAGGGGCCTCAGCGCCCGGGGAGAATGTGTCCGTGTTCAAGTGGAAGCGAAACCTGAAGGGCGGGCGGCCGGGGCTCAAGCCTCGTTCTCAAGAAGTGCCAGTTGCGGGGCCGATCCGGGTGTCCACGGGTTGATCGTGAAACCGGAGTCTTCGATGGATTGCGCGAGCGCGTTTGCGAGTTGGCGGAGTGCGTCGACGTCGAGTTGGAGATGCCGGGGGGAGTAGGGGGCTAGGTGGGCGTCTGCGAGTTTGAAGAGCCGGGCCGCTGGGTGCATTCGGCGGCCGTCCTTGGGGTGATCCGGGCGGAGGGCTTGTTTCTGGAGATGCACAAACGCGCCGGCCAACTGAATGAGCCCCTTGAAGAAGGCCCAGTTGCCGTCCCGCGACTCCAGCCAGAGGTCCTCGAGCACATCGTGGGCGTCGTAATACTCCAGACGGTTAAAGCAGTGGAAATACCCCAGGTATCGGGGGTCGAGCGTCCCTCCCTGCGCGGTCGGCTGGGCTTCGAGAAGGGCTGCGATCCGCTGCGTTTTTTTCATGGCATGGCCCGGAGCCGGAATTTATCGTGCGCGGCGCCGTGGCTGACAAGATGCGATTGAGAAACACAACCCCCATTCCCCTCGGGCGAGTCGGACCGCAGGACTGCGGGGTTGCCCGGCCTGGGAATGTTCCCGGTCTTCCCCACGGATAGATGTTTTTCCTCGGCTGCCTTGCTTTTGTTTTGTTGATCGCCAGCTCGGCGCTCTTTTCCGCGGTGGAGACCGCACTTTTTTCGCTTCAATCCTTTCAGATTGAGCGGCTCAAGGCGCGGAAAGCGGACTTTGCGGCGGCGTTGGAGCGGTTGATGGAAAATCCGCGGCGTCTCCTGAGCGCGATCCTTCTGGGCGACGTTCTGGTGAACCTGCCGTTGATTCTGCTCTGTCTGTTTGTGCTCCGGGGGGCGGAGACTCCGTTCATGCCGTACTGGGCGGCATCGCTGCTTATTTTTGCGCTGATTGTTTTTGTTTGCGACTTGGTGCCCAAGTTGGTCGCGCTGGCGTTGACGGAGAAGGTTGCCAGGGTCGGCGTGCGGGTCATGACGGAATTGATGCCGTTGATCGACCCTCTCTGCCGGGTGCTCCAGCGCCTCAGCGAGCGCCTGGCCGATGCGCTGGCTCCGCCGCAACTTCAGCCCACTCATTTTCTGAGCGAAGAAGAGCTGGGAACTTTGGTGGAGCTCAGCGCCGAGGAGGGCGCTTTACACGAGACGGAAACGGAGATGATCCGGGAGATCATCAAGCTCGGGGACAAGACCGCGAAGGACTGCATGACGCCCCGCGTGGACGCGTTCGCCGTGCCCGATGATTACACAAACGAGGAGCTCATCCCCCTGCTGCGCGCCCGGCGCTACCGGCGGGTTCCCGTTTTTGGTGAGACTCCGGACGACATTCTCGGCGTTCTGGACGTGCGCGACTTCCTGCTCGATCCAAGTGCGCACTACACGGAGCGTCTGGCGCATCCCTCGTTTGTTTCCGAAACGATGAAGGCTGTGGACCTCTTGCGCAGCTTCCTCTCGCGGCCCCAGGGCATCGCGATTGTGGTCGATGAGCACGGCGGCACCGAGGGGGTGGTGACACTGGCCGATTTGGTGGAGGAGATTATCAGCGATGCCGTCCCTCTGGCCGAACACGCGCTTTACATCGAGCCGCTCGAGCCGGGGCGTTTGGTGGCGACGGGCAGCGCTCGTTTGGACGACCTCAACGAGCTGCTCGGCGTGGAGTTGCGCGAGGAGGGCATCGACACAATTGGCGGGCTGGTGTTCAACCGGCTCGGCGTTCTGCCCAAGGCGGGGTCCCGGCTGGAGATCGACGGCTTGGTGGTCACGATCCGCAGGACCTCCCGCAAGCGGGTGGAGGAGATTCTCATCGAGTTGAAGGAAGAGCTCCGCTCCGGGGAGGGGGAGGACGTATGATTTGGGTGCTCGTTTGCGTCTGTTTGCTGGTGTCCTTTGTTTTCTCGGGAATCGAGGCCGGGATTCTCTCCGTCAACCGCGTCCGGTTGCGGCACCGGGTCAAGCTGCGCGACGCGGCCGCGATCCGGTTGAGCCGGTTGCTGAGCGCGCCGGATCGGCTCCTGGTGAGCGTGCTGGTGGTCACCAACCTCATGAACATCTTCGCGGTCACCCTGGTCGTGCGGGAGCTGGAACAAGCCCTGGGTGTCTGGGGGTATGCCGCCGGGCTCTGTGTTTTTCTGCCCGTCCATTTGCTGGGCCTAGAAATGCTGCCCAAATCCCTGTTCCGCCGGTTCCCCTACCGGGCGCTGGCGGCTCTGAGCGGCCCGTTGCGGCTTGCGGACTGGCTTTTAACGCCGCTGCATTTCATCGGGCAGGGCGTCAACCGGGTGCTGGCGCGGCATCGGACGGCGGACGCCAAGAAGCTTTTCGCGGCGCGGGAGGAGTTCAAATACCTCACCATCGAGAGCGAGCGGACGGGCGCCCTGACCAAGGCCGAGCGGCAGATGATCCAC
>CAMARB010000170.1 GCA_945860355.1 Chthoniobacter flavus
GCGGACTGATGAAGAAACGCCCGACGCGCCATTGGACTCGGGCTGCGGAGTGGAGAGTGGTTCATGGGTTAGTAGCGGGTGATGGTTTCGTGCAAATTGAGGATCACACGGCAGACACTGGTCCATGCCGCGAGCTCCGGAGCAGGCGCCCCGGATGTAGCCGGGGCAAGGCCGGTCCGCAGCAAGGCCTCGGCTTTTTCAGGCGTTTGGGCGAACTGCCGCCGATGGCGCTTCAGCAGTTGGAGCATGCCCTCGCGTTCCTCGGGTAAAACACCGCGCCCCAGCGCCCGTTGGAACGCAAGATCCAGCCGTGCCCCGTCGTCGACCGCATCGCGAACAATGATCTGGGCAAGGCAACGGGCAGCCTCAACAAAACTCGGGTCGTTGAGGAGTGTGAGAGCCTGCTGCGGTGTGTTCGCCTGGGTGCGCAGACACGCGCTTTCGTCCCGGTTGGGGGCGTCGAAATTGGCGAGCATCGGGTGGAGAAAAGTCCGCTGCCAATGCACGTAAAGCCCGCGCCGCCACTGGCGACCGTCCTTTTCGGACTCGAACGCGCGTTTGGGAAACTCCATGTCGCGGTAAAGATCCTCCGGGAAATAAATATGGGAGCTCGGGCCGCCGATATCGCGACTGAGCAGGCCCGCGATGGCCAGCGCGTTGTCGCGCACAAACTCCGCATCCAAACGCCGAGGGTTCTGAGACGCCAAAAGCCGGTTCGCCGGATCCACCTCCCTGAGCTCAGGCCGCTGCCGCGAGGAGCGCTGGTATGATTTCGAGCTCACGATGAGCCGGATCATGTGCCGAAAATCCCAACCGCTCTCCTGAAACTCGGCGGCCAACCAGTCGAGCAGTTCGGGGTGACTGGGAGGCTCTCCCTGCGCCCCCAAGTCATCGAGCACGGCGCTGAGGCCGGTCCCGAAAAACTGCTTCCACAACCGATTCATCACCGCCCTGGGAGTCACCGGATTCTGAGCCGAGGTGAGCCAACGCGCCAACTCCAGACGCCCCTGGGCGCGCCCCTCGGTGCCCGGCAACGGCGGAATGAAACTCAGCGTCCCGGGCTGCACGATCGGGCCGGATTCATCCTGCCAGTTCCCTCTCGGCAGAAGCCGCACCGGATACGGCGACACCGCCTGCGAGACCATGGAGAAGGCGCGACCGTTGAGGCAGGCCCGCTCGCTCTTCTGCGCGGCCACAAACTCATGAAACGCTTCCGCATCAGCCCCGGTGGATTCCAGCCACAGAGCGGGACTCGCCAGGGACTCCATCGGCCGCGCCTGGTCGGCATAATCGAGCGCCGCAAACGGCGACACCGAAACGCGAACACTCGCCGGCGCCCATTTTGGGTCTGAAAAAACGACGCGGATTTCATCCCCCTCGCCAAGCGTCGGCGGCGAATCCAGCAGCCAAACCGCCGTCTGCGTTTGCTGGGCGTGCGCAGCAGAGGGGCGCCATCCATTCTCCACGCCCGGCAGCAATTCGCCCTGGAAATAGGTGGGCGATTTGAGATCCGCGTCGGCGCATCGGATTTTAAGGGGTTGGTCCGCCCGGTTTTTACGGATCCAGTGCACCTGGGGAAGCTCCTTCCAATCGCCGAGTTCGCCTGAGCGCAGGAGGTTTCCTCCATACTCCTTGCGCGGGATGAGTTGGGTTCTCAGAGCCGCGAGGGTGACGCTGCCCGGCGAGAATTGGAGACGAACTTCCGCGCCCGCGTTCTTCTCAAAGAACACGGCGCCGTCGTTCTCCACCCTGGCCGCTTCCGGCGCAACCTTGCCCCGGAGCACCGTCTCCACGCGAGGCTGCGGAGTTATCCAGCCGCTGGGATGCTGCGCCAGAAAAACGCGCCCCTCCTCCAGCCAAGCTTGCCGGGTGCCCGCCGGCTGCCGCAGCCATGCGTTCGTGGCAATCCGCGCCATTTCCGCTGCAAAGCGCTTACGCCGCTCCTCTCGATAGGAGCTGGCCACTTCGATCTCCGGAGGAAAGGGATGGTGATCCGTCCAGCCTTTGAGCTCGGGGTTGGGAAGGAAAACTCCGTGGTAGAGAGCGTATTGTTTGATGTCGGCGAAATACGCGCCCAGCGCGTAAAAGTCCTTCTGCGTGATGGGATCGAATTTGTGGTCATGACATTCCGCGCATCCGATGGTGGCGCCCATCCATGCGCTGCCAACGGCGCGAACCCTGTCGGCCATGTATTTGGCGAGGTATTCCTTGGCCTGAATCCCCCCCTCCCGGGTCATCATGCTCAGCCGGTTGAAACCGGATGCCACCCTCTGGCTGTCGGTGGCATTGGGCAGGAGATCCCCAGCAATCTGCTCGAGGGTGAACTGGTCGAATCGCTTGTTTGTGTTAAACGCATCGATCACGTAGTCCCGATACGGAAAAATCCGCTGATTTTGGTCTCCGTGGTAACCCACCGTGTCCGCGTAGCGGACCGCATCCAGCCACCACGCGGCCCAGCGCTCCCCGTAATGAGGGGAACCCAACAGGCGCTCCCTTGCGGACTCCAATGCGCGGCCGGGATTGAGCGCCGCGGCGGCTTTAAACTGATGCACCTCCTCCGGGGTCGGCGGAAGCCCGGTGAGATCCAGCGAAAGACGCCGCAGAAGTGTCGCCGGGTCCGCAGGCTCGGAAGGCAAAATGCCCTTTTGCTCCAACGCGCGCTCCAAGTAGTGGTCGATCACGGTCCCAGGCGCGCCAAGACCGCCCTCTTTCTTGAGGGGCGCATAAGCCCAATGCGCCTCGTAAGTGGCACCCTCCGCAATCCAACGCCGAAGCAGTGCCTTTTGCTCCGAGCTTAAGGCTTTGTGGGCCTTCGGAGGCGGCATCACGTCGTCTGGATCCTCGCTCAGGATCCTCGCGACAAACTCGCTGGCCTCGGGAGCGCCCGGAACAATCGCGGTGCTCCCGCTCTTGGCCGGACGCAGCGCCTCCTCCCGAATGTCGAGGCGCAGCCCGGAATCCCGTTTGTTTTTGTCAAATCCGTGACAGGCAAAACAGTGGTCCGACAAAATCGGTCGGATGTCCCGGTTGAATCGGATTTTTTCAGAGCCCTCTGCCCGGGGCGCAGCCCATCCGAAGCCGCCCGCAACGAGAACCCCAAGAAGGGGGAAACACAGCGCATTCATTGCAAAACGCTCGCAGAAGCCGGGCGGCGCGGATTGGAAGCCATCGGCGTAGCCATGTAAAAAAGGAGCGCGAAAAGCGCACCCCTCCGGAAACACCGGTCATTTCAAGCAGCCCAGCAGAGGAACCCGCCCCTCCATCGGGCGCCGGGCGTGCGCTGGGTCGCCTGCTACTGCGAATCAGAGCGACTCGACAGGGTCGAGCCGCAGTCCATCAAGCCGGACCAGGCCCGTCGTGCGCCAAACGCCGGGCAAGCAACTTCTGCCACTTGTCCAGCAGCCTGCGCAGCCCCGAATCCAGCGACAACGCGGCCAGGTCCTCCGCATGAAACCATCTCAACTCGAGGCTTTCAGCGCTGGTCTCATAACGAGCCCCCTCCGGAGCGATCAACACGTACCGCACGTCGTAATGCCAGTGAGCGGGCTCGTTGTCCTTCTCCGGGATCGGATGAATATCCAGGTCAAACGGACGCGACGAAGCGAGGATCAACCCCTCGATCCCGGATTCCTCGTAGGTTTCGCGTTGAGCCACCCGCAACACATTCTCATCGCCATCACAATGGCCGCCAAACTGGAGCCAGCGATCGAGTTTCCGGTGATGATGAAGCAGGACTTGGCGTCCATCGCTGCTCACCACCAGCGAACTCCCCGTGAAATGCGCGGGGAAACAGCTCCGAGAGAAGCAATCCTGACCGCTGACCAGGAGCTCCACCATGCGCTCGCGGGCATCCTGCTCCTGGGCTCTCTCGCTCAGGTCCAAACCAACAAGTTGCCCGTGGAGTTCGTGCCGATCCATAACGTGTTCTATCACAATTTTATTCCCTGCAATCCCCGCAGGCGCAGAATCTTGCCGCGTATTTCAAACGGAGGCAGGCATGCGCAGGCATCCCCCCCGAGAATCCGCAGTCGCGGGTCGAAGCGGTTCGTTCAATGGCAGAGCCAGAAGAACAAAATGGCCACAGCGGTGGGCATCAGCGCCCCGAGGAAAAGCCCCGTCGGGCTGACGCCCTCGTCTTTGAAAACAATCGAGTCCTGAAGAATCCCGATCCCGGCCGGGTTGGGAGCGTTGGCGATCACGGTCAATCCGCCGCCCGTGACGGCCCCAGCCACGAGCGCGTATTTGAGTTCATCCGAGATCCCTTCGACCAGCGAGCCAAGGTAGGTGAGCGCCGCGTTGTCGGTGATGGCCGTGAGGCCGGTGGCGCCGAAGAACAACGCCGTCCCGTCGAGGCTCTCAATGAGCGGCTTAAGCCAGTAGGCTTGCAAGGACCCCAACGTGACTAGGCCGGCAAGGAAAAATCCGACCAGCAATCCTTCCCTCAAGGCGAGGTCGTCCTGGTATTCCTTGGTCGCGCTCACCATTCCGACGAAAAGCACGAACACGCCAAAAAACACATCCGGGTGGTGCGAGAAAAACACGACCGTGCCGAGGAACCCGACATGGAGCGCCGTGAGCCAGGCGGGAATGGGGGTTCCTGAGTCCTTCTCGAACGTGACGGCGGCGATTTCCCGGCGAAACGCCAGAGCCACCAGCGAGGCCGAAACCGCGCAGGCGGCCGCCGCGCGCCAGCCAAAATGCGTCGCCATGAACACAAGATCCCATTTCCAGCGGGCGGCGACCATGAGCACGGGAGGCGCCGCGAAATGAGTGAGGGTGCCTCCGATAGAAACATTCACAAAAAGCAGCCCGAGCGTTGCGTATGCGAGTTTCGCGCTGATCCCGCGGTTGAAGTAGCGGCGTTTGAGCACAAGAGCCAGCAGTGTCATCGCCGCGGGCTCGGTGATGAAAGACCCGAGCAACGGGCCAAACACCAAAGCGGCGAGGTAAAACGACAGGCTTTCGCCCAGCGGAATGAGCCGTGAAACCAGGGTGATGAGCGACTCGGCGAGCTTCACGACCGGCCGAGTGGCGGCGACGATCATCACGACAAACACGAACTTCGGCTCCGTGAAGTTGAGTCCTTCAATGTAGTCCGTCGCAGCCTCGATGGAGTCGTTGAACGCCGCCACGCCGGCAAACAACGCGGCCGCCCAAAAGCCGAACACCACCTCGGTTTCCGCGAGAAAGTGCAGGGCATTCTCCGGGATGGATCCGGGCGGATACCGCAGCGCCCAGTGGGCGAAGCGCTTCACGGAAAATGTGTGCATCACGGCAAGCCCGAAGAGCACGGAGGAAAGGATTTCAACCAAAGAGGGATTCATTCGTTTAAAAAGGGGCGCCGGGAGGATGCCAAGCCCGTGGGGTTCGTCCAAGCTGGGCGGAGCAAAAAAAACGCCGTCCATTGCTGGACGGCGTTTTTAAACACTCGCAGGTCGGCTATTGCGCGACAGCGGGAGCGGGGGCGGCTTCCGCCTCATTCCGCTCTTTCATCGCAGCCTTGCGGCTGAGCTTCACCCGGCCCTTGTCATCGACCCCGATGCACTTGACCCAGATCATGTCGCCCACCTTGACGACGTCCTCGACCTTATTGACTCGGAAATCAGCCAACTCGCTGACATGGCAGAGCCCGTCTTTGCCGGGCATCACTTCCACAAAACAGCCGAACTCTTTGATGGTCACGACACGGCCCTGGTAAACGGAGCCGATCTCGATCTCACGGGTCATTCCGTTGATGATCTGTTTGGCCCTCGCCATCCCCTCGGGGTTGTTCGAGTAGATGCGCACCGTCCCGTCGTCTTCGATGTTAATCTCGCAGCCGGTCTCAGCCACGATGCCCTTGATCGTCTTGCCGCCGGGCCCGATGAGCAGGCCGATCTTGTCGGCAACGATCCGCAGAGTCTCAATCCGCGGCGCATACGGGCTCATCTCAGTGCGGGGAGCCGCCAGTGCCGCGTGCATGACGGTGAGGATCTGGCCGCGGAGGTCGCGCGCCTGGAAGATGGCTTCGGCCATGATCTTGTGGCTGACACCCGGAAGTTTGAGGTCGAGCTGGAACCCCGTGACACCGACTTCTGTTCCGCAGAGTTTGAAGTCCATATCCCCGAAGTGATCCTCGCTCCCGAGAATGTCGGCGAGCGTGGTGTAACGGCTCATCTGACCGTCCACGGAGTATTCCGTGACCAATCCAACGCTGATGCCGGCGACGGGCCGCTTGATCGGCACACCCGCGTCCATGAGGGCGAGAACGCCGGAACAAACGGAGGCCATTGAAGTGGAGCCGTTGGACTCCATGACTTCGCTGCTCACGCGCATGGCATAAGGGAACTTGTCCACGGGCGGGATCACCGCATCAATCGAACGCTCCGCGAGCGCGCCGTGCCCGATTTCGCGACGTCCCGGGCTGCCGGTCCGACCGGTTTCCCCGACGCTGAACGGAGGGAAGTTGTAGTGCAGGATGAAGCGTTTGGTGGTCTCGCCCCCCGTGTAACCGTCCAAGCTCTGGGCTTCTTCGGCGGGAGCCAAAGTGGCCAAAGCCAGGGCCTGGGTCTCACCGCGCTGAAAGAGAGCGCTGCCGTGGGACCGAGGAAGAAGGCCAACTTCGGAGCTGAGCGCACGCAGCTCGCCGAGTTGACGGCCATCGCAGCGGACGCGCTTGTCGAGAATGCTGATCCGGAAGGCTTTTTTCTGGAGATAGTCAAAAGCCTGGCTGATTTCGAACCCGGTTGCGGCGGGATGCTTGGCCAGGATGGCCTCCTTGACTTCCGCGCGGAGTGCGTCCACGGCTTTGCTCCGGGCCACTTTCCCGGGGGTGTAAATCGCGGCCTCGATCCGGTCGCCGGCCACGTGGTAAGCGATTTCGAGCAGGTCTTCCTTGACCAACATCAGCGCCGGACTCCGCTTGGGTTTACCCGCCTTCGCTGCCAACTCGACTTGGGCGTCAATGATCACCCGGGCGTGGCTGTGGGCAAAATCCAGGGCTTTGATAAACTCCTCTTCGGGCAACTCCAAGGCGCTGCCTTCGATCATGATGACGTCGTCTTTGGTGCCCACATAGACCAAGTCGAGGTCGCTCACGGCGCGCTCGTCATGGGTTGGGTTGACCACAAACTCTCCGCCGACACGTCCCACGCGAACCGCTCCAATCGGACCGGCAAACGGGATATCGGAAACCATCAGAGCCGCACTGGCGCCGTTGATCGAAAGAATATCGGGATCAATCTGGCCGTCGGCGCTGAGAAGCACCGCGATAATCTGGGTGTCGTAAAGGTAACCTTTGGGGAAGAGAGGACGGAGCGGACGGTCCGTCATGCGGGCCGTGAGAATTTCTTTCTCGCTGGGGCGCCCTTCGCGCTTGAAATAGCCGCCGGGGAACTTGCCCACCGCGGCCGCTTTCTCGCGGTAATCAACGGTCAGAGGAAACCAATCCTGACCTTCTTTGAGTGTGGTGGCGGAGACCGCCGAGACCAACACGATGGTTTCGCCGGAACTCACCGTTACCGCGCCATCTGCGAGCCGGGCGTATTTCCCGGTCTCAATCGTGATACTCTGCGAGCCGATCTGGCTCGTTACATTGTGGATCATGTGTGTGTTTTATTAAGAAAAAGCACACCAGCACTGCCTCTTGGGAAGCTCTGGCTGTAGCCCGGACCCCTCTGCTGTGAGGGCATCTGCAAAAAACCGGGGGAGAAAAATCCGCCATCTCCCACCTCCCCGCATTTCCTGCTGAACTGAGAAGTCCGGGCTAAATCCAGGCTCGAAAAGAAAGAGACGAGCGCCGGGGTGGCCTGTTTTTTGGTTGAAGCCGCAAAGCGAGAGTGCCTTGCGGGTGATCTGTATAAAGCATTCGCCCCCGAAATTCGGGGGCGAACACCTGAAAAATTTGGCGGAAACTATTTCCGGAGATTCAGCTTCTCAAGCACGCTCTTGTAGCGATCTGAGGCCGTGCGCTTGAGGTAATCCAGAAGCTTGCGGCGACGGGACACCATTTGAAGAAGCCCCCGGCGGGAGTGGTGATCCTTGACATGCGTCTTCAAATGATCGGTGAGTTGATTGATACGCTGCGAGAGAAGCGCGATCTGAACGTCGGCGCTCCCCGTGTCCTTGTCATGCATCTTCAGCGCCTGGATATCCTTGGTGTCTGTCATAACTTCGAAATTTGTAAGGCCCGGGAGTATGCGTTGGCAGAACGGATAAGCAAGCGATTGTTCGCGAAAAAATCCCCCAACCCGGCAGGCTCCAATCCCCCGGGGATCAACAGGATCGCCCCCCCACTGTCTCGGCAGAAACGGAATGCGCGCTCAAACGGGCCGCTGTCGAGGATGGCATATCGGGTGCTCCCCTCACCCTGGCTCGCCC
>CAMARB010000171.1 GCA_945860355.1 Chthoniobacter flavus
GCACCGGAGCGTCGCCTTTTAGCGCCGTCGACCCACTTTTTAGCCGCCCGATTGCAGGCGCAGCCCCTTTTGCCCCTCGGTCCGCTCCCATTTTTTAATCCAATGGGCGCTTATTTTCATGCTCGGGTCTTTAATCAGCGGTTCCTTAACGAGATTCCTTCGAAATAACGCCGGTTTTTTTCGCAGGCTGGCCGCCTTTGGGTTTCCGGAGGTGGCCATTTTTTTAAGCGGCGAGTGAGATGATAGTGCCTTGTTTTGAGCTGAAAGAGGAGGAAAGCCGGTTTCCCTGCGGGTTAGTTCAAAGTAGAGTCTGATGTATCGTCCTTCCCTCCTATGATCCGCCTCCGATCCCTCCTCGTTCCGAGCCTATTGGCCGGTCTCGCGTCGCCTTTGCTCGCTCAAGCGCCCGCGAAGATCTCCCTGCGCACGCTCAGCGCCCAGATGAAGTTTGATCTCGCCGAGTTGCGGGTGCAGCCGGGCGCCAAGGTGCGGCTCACCTTCGAGAACCCGGACGATCTGCCCCACAACGTTGTGTTTTGCGATCCGGGCACGGACCTTGAGAAGCTTGTGTTGAAGATGCTCGAGAAACCCGAGGAGGCGATGAAGGCCAATTTTCTGCCCGAGGATCCAAAAGTGTGGCTCAAGTCGCGTTTGCTCAACCCGCACGAGAAACAGGAGTTGGAGTTCACCGCGCCGAGCAAGCCGGGGGCGTATCCGTACGTTTGCACCTTCCCCGGGCACGCGGCCACGATGCGCGGTGTTCTGAAGGTGCTGGGCGAAGGGCCGAAGCTGCAGGATTTGAAATTCGCGGTTTATCACGGGGCATGGACGAAGCTGCCTGATTTCAAAAGCCTCACCCCGCACCGGCAAGGCGAGGTGGGCGACAACCGCATCGCGCTCAACTTCGACGACTACAAGAACCAGTATGGGGTTGTCTTTACCGGGAAACTCGAGGTGCCTGAAAGCGGCGAATACACCTTTTCCCTCGCGGGCGACGACGGGGCGCGCTTGTTGATTGACGGGCGGCAGGTGCTCGCAGACGACGGCGTCCATCCGTCGCGCCTGGTGGAGGCCAAACACAAGCTGCGCAAGGGGACCGTTTCCGTGCGGGTCGAGTATTTCCAAGCCGAGGGCGGCGCAGACCTTTACGTGGGTTGGGCCGGCGACCGATTCGCCACCACGGCGTTTTCCAAGTGGACGCCTCCCGATTGGAACAAACCTCCCGGCCAGAAGACGGATGAATTTACCGGGCTGCCTTTGGAGCCCAAAGCCGCGCCCATCATCTACCGCAATTTTATTGCCGAGTCCGGCAACCGCGGCATCGGTGTGGGGTTCCCGGGGGGATTCAACTTCAGTTGGAACGCGGAGAGTCAGAGCCTTGGGTTGCTCTGGCGGGGGGCGTTTATGGACGCCGCCCGGCATTGGAAAAACCGGGGAGGCGGGGCGCAACCCCCGGCGGGTTTTGACGTGCTGCGTCCGGCGGCGTTGTCGGCCGCGCCGCTGGCTGTGCTCGCCGATGCGGACGGCCCGTGGCCCGAAGTGGTGAACGGCGACGTCCCGGCCGGTTACACGTGGAAGGGTTACCGGCTGGACCGTGCCGGGGTGCCCAGCTTCCTTTACTCGTGGAACGGCGTGGAGGTTGAAGACCGCATCGTGGCGGAAGGGGCCAAGGTCCTCGGGGGCCGGCTCGTGATCCCGGCCCGGTCCGAAATGGAAATCACCTACAGCTGGGACAGCGTCCCGGTCGTTCCCTCCCGCTAACCTGCTTTTTTCTTCCCCACATGAAACCGCATCCCTTTCTTCTCGCCGCCACCTTTGTCGCGAGTGTCGCCTCGGTGAGTTCCGCTCAGGCGCCGGATCCCACAGAGGCCGAGTATTACCGGATCACCACCCTGCCCACCCCAGCCGGGACGGCACTGGAGGTGGGGTCCATCGACCTTCTCCCCGAAGGTAAGTTGGCCCTGGGCACACGGCGTGGCGAGGTGTGGCTCGTTTCAAACGCGCAGACGGCAGGTGCTGCGGTGTGGAACAATGAGAGCCAGGTTTTTGAGGCGGAATCGCCTAGCCAGCCCCAGGCCGCTTACCAGCGTTTCGCCGAGGGCCAGCATGAGCTGCTGGGGGTGACCTGGAAGGATGGTTGGTTGTATGCCACCAACCGATACGAGCTTCTCCGGAGGAAAGACCAGGACGGCGACGGCAAGGCGGATCTGTTTGAGACTGTCTCCGCAAAGTGGGGGGTGAGCGGCGATTACCATGAATACACCTTCGGTTCGCGTTTCGACAAAAACGGCGACCTCTGGGCGTTGTGCTGCCTGACGGGGTCTTTCAGCAGTAAAGTGCCGTTCCGGGGCTGGGCCCTGCGGATCAAGCCAGACGGGACGATGGTGCCCACTTGCAGCGGGGTGCGTTCCCCGGGGGGCGTCGGGTTCGACGCGGACGGCGAGGTTTATTACACCGACAACCAAGGGCCTTGGCATGGCTCCTGCACCCTCCAACACCTTGTTCCGGGATCGTTCCAGGGGCATCCGGGCGGAAACGACTGGTACGCGCTTGCGCCCAACATGGGGCCGCGTCCCCAGGACCCGATGGACAAGAGCAGGATGGTGGTGGAGCGGGAGAAGGTGAAGGAGCTCGTGCCGCCCGCCGTTTACATGGTGCATGGCAGGATTGGGAACTCCTCGAGCGCGATTGTTTGCGACCAGAGCGAGGGCAAGTTTGGTCCGTTCCAAAAGCAGCTCTTCGTGACGGATCAGAGCCATTCCAGCATCTCCCGCGTTTGCCTGGAAACGGTGAACGGCGTCAAACAGGGGGCCGTGATCCCGTTCCTGAAGGGGCTCAAGTCCGGCCCGATCGGGGCGCGCATGGGGGCGGACGGCAAATTTTTCGTGGGCGGCTCGGACCGGGGTTGGGGCGCGCGGGGCGGCAAACCCTTCGCGTTTGAGCGGGTGGAGTGGACCGGGAAAGTTCCTTTCGAAATCCACGAGATGCGCGCCAAACCCGACGGGTTTGAGCTGACGTTCACGGAGCCGGTGGATCCGAACACGGCGGCCAGCCCCGAGAGCTACAGCTTCCGTGAGTTCACCTACATCTATCAGTCCGCCTACGGGAGCCCGGAGGTGGATGATGTGATTCCCAAGATCGAAAAGATCGAGATCGGAGCGGACGGCAAATCGGTGCGGATCAAACTCGACAAGCTCACCAAGGGGCACGTCCACGAGGTGCACATGGACGGGGTGCGATCCAAAGGCGGTCGGCCCGTGCTTCATCCGGTGGCCTATTACACGCTCAACGAAATCCCGGCCAAGTAGGGCGAAATCGCTTTTTTGCTCAGGCCCTCTCGGAGGCGGGCAGTTGACCGTGCCGGTGGCGGGTTTCTGAGAGGCTTTGTTCGCGCAGCCAGCGGGTGAGTTCCACGCGGCCCTCCGCCAGCAGGGGTTCGTGGATCCACTGGAGTCCCGCCGCGAAAGCGGCCTTGAGAAGCCCGGGCGCGAGAACGTGGGGGCTTCGCAGAAACTCGGCTCGTTCTTTAAGGGATGTCAGCCGCAGGGCGAGTGTTTCGTCGCGTTCTTCGCTGGCAATGCTGATCTGGAGGGGCACCCCGCAGAGGCGGGCGGCGTGCCGGGCGCGTTCCTGGGCGCGGGGATCGGGTTGCTCAAGGCGGAGAATCACGCCCCGGCAGGGCCGGTAACGGAAAATATTCGATTCGGCTCGGAGTCCGGCCGGATCGTGCTCGCGGGAGAAATGTGTCTCCCAAGCGCGGGTGTAGCTCTGGGCCCAGGCTTCCTCGTCCGGGACGATGCGGTCCTTTAAAGCGCAGAAAAGAGGCACGTAATTGGGGCCGCCGGCTTTCGCGCCCGGGCCGGTGCAGGAGTGTTTCCAGCCGCCGAAGGGTTGGCGTTGGACGATGGCGCCGGTGATGGCGCGGTTGACGTAGGCGTTGCCCACTTCCACGCGCTCGCGCCAGAGCGCGATCTCTGTTTCATCCAGCGAATGCAGTCCGCCGGTCAGCCCAAACGCGGTGGCGTTTTGGATCGCGATGGCTTCCTCCAAGGTCCGTGCGCGCACCAGCCCCAGCACCGGGCCGAAACATTCGGTGCGCTGAAACCAGCTTCCGGGTTGAACGCCCAGGCGGATCCCGGGCGACCAGAGGCAGTCGTTGATCCGGCGCGGCTCCAGAAGCCAGGATTCCCCGGGGTCCAACCGGGTCAGCGCGCGGAGCAGGTCCGGCCCGGGCGGGCGGATGAGCGGGGTAATGACGGCGGCCGGATCCTCGCCCACGCGCAGGCTCGCCGCAGCGTCCCGGAGCTGGCGCAGGAAGTCGCTGTTGTCGTACACCTCGGCCTCGAGGATCGCGAGGCTGGCGGCGCTGCATTTCTGGCCGGAATGCCCGAAGGCAGAGCGCACGAGGTCTTTGATGGCCAGGTCGCAGTCGGCTTGGGCGGTGACGATGAGGGCGTTTTTGCCGCTGGTCTCCGCGATCAGGCGCAGCTCCGGGCGCCAGCTTTGAAAAAGGAGCGCCGTTTCATAACCGCCCGTGAGCACCGCCATGGCGACCCGGTGATCCGTGAAAAGCGCCCGGCCTAGATCCCCGTCGGCGCAGGGAAAAAACTGGAGCACATCCCGGGGCACACCGGCCCGCCAGAGCTGTTGTGCGAGGTGCCATCCCGTGGCGACGGTTTCCGGAGCCGGCTTGAAGACGACGCTGTTGCCGGCCATCAACGCCGCGAAAATTCCGCTGCACGGGATCGCGTAGGGAAAGTTCCAGGGCGGGGCGATGACCACCACGCCCCGGCCTGAGGAGTGCAGGGTGTCGTGCGGCCGGTAGCCCGCGTAGTAATTTGCAAAATCGATCGCCTCGGAAATCTCGGTATCGGCCTCCATTGCGGCTTTTCGGGCGTCGTCGAGCAGGATCGCGAGGGTTTCAAAGCGCTGCGCTCGCAGCAGGACACCGCAGTTGCGCAGACACGCGGCGCGGGCCTCGAACCCGAGCGCGTTCCACACGGGCTGGGCGTTGATTGCGACGCCGAGCAATGCCCCAAGAGGAGTCGGCGCCGGCCAGGGCTCCTGGCTCTGTCTGCCAATCGCAGTCCGCAGCGCCTCCCGGGCCCGGGGCTGGGTCCAGTCCGTGTCGGGTTCGTTTTCGAAAAGTGCCCCGGTCCGAACCGGCAATTCGCCGCGGCGGGGCGCGCTCGATACTGCGGTGCGCGCCCGCCAGGAAGCTGCGAAGCGGTCGGCATGGATTTTCCAGCGGGCCGACCCTGGGCTCAACGCGAAGAGATCCCTCAGGAAATTCTCAGGCGCCGTGTTTTCATCGAGCCTGCGGACCAGATAAGCCATGGCGCTGTTGAAATCCTCGCGATGGACGACCGGGGCGTAAACCAAGAGGTTGCCGGCGGCTTTCTGGACCACACGGGCCTGATGATTGGCCATGCCCTCGAGCATCTCGAGCTCCACCTGCTGGGCGACTCCGTTGCGTTCCCGCAGCTCCAGCGCAAGGGCGATATCAAAGAGATTATGGCTGGCTACGCCGAGGCGGACCACCCGCGCGTTGGCCGGCTGACAGCCAAACTCCAGCATCCGGTGAAAATTGGCGTCCGTGTCGGATTTGGACGGGTAGGGGGCCGGATTCCATCCGTGGAGTTCCGCCTCCACGGTTTCCATGGCGAGGTTGGCGCCTTTGACGAGTCGGATCCGGATCGGCGCCCCGCCGGCGGCCACGCGGCGTTGGGCCCAGAGGGTGAGTTGTTTCTGGGCCTCCCACGAATCGGGCAGATACGCCTGAAGCGCGATCCCGGCCCGGGCGCCGGAAAGGTCCGGGGATTCGAGGGTTTTTTGAAACGCGGCGACCGTGAGCGCAAGGTCGCGGTATTCTTCCATGTCGAGGTGCACCCATTTTTCACCGGGCAACGCCGCCCTGTAGATAAGCCCTAGGCGTTCGCAGAGCAGCTCCAGGGTGCCTTCCCAATCGAGGAGCTGGATCTGGCTGAACAGGGCGGAAATTTTGACGGACACATCACTCACCTGTGGATTTCGGAGGTGGAGCATCACCGTCTCAAGCCGCTTAAGGGCCTGTTCTTCGCCGAGCACGGCTTCCCCCAGGTGGTTGAGGTTGACGCGGGTGCCGCAGGCGCGCCGGTGCGCCAGGTAGGAATCGAGCCGACTGGGGGTGGCCGGCAGGATGACCTCCGCGCTTTCCCCCCGGAGTTTGGACGCCACGGCGCTCATGACCGGCCCGGGAGCGATCCCGGCAGCCCTCACTCCCAGCCGCATCAGCAGCCGTTCCCATGGGGCGAGGTAATTTGGAACGCCCCAAACCTCGACGAGCCTTCTCCAGCAGACGGCTTGGCGCCGGGCCGAGTGGCTCCGAAAAACGCGGTCCACCATCCGCAGGGTGAACTCTTTGCCCTCGGGATCTTCCAGCATCCGCGCAAGGCGTGCGGCTTGGTGGTGTTCCTTTCGGTTTTGTTGCCGCAACGCTTCTGCCAGCAACTCGGCCGCTCGCTGCAAGGCGCTGTCGCAGGGATCGTTCATGGCTGGAGGATTCGCCCCCTGGCGCCTCGGCGGCCTTTGCCGTTTTGGCGAAGAGTCCTGCCGGATCGGGCGCGCAGGAGGACACCCGCCTTTGGGAGCAGGACTTCGGCCAAATCGGAGGGCCATTTCGAGGGCGTTTTGATGCGGCGATGAGGGGCGCGGGAAAAAAAACGGGCCGGCGCTTTGTTTTTTCATGGGCAATTTCAGGCGCCACGGGAGTAACCCCCGACACCCTTGTTACACCCAACGATCGATCCTGCGCCGGGCGAAGTAACCGGCAACGCTGGATGGCTCTTTGGAAAGCAGGCTCTCCCTCAACCCCTCATTTCTAGACGATGAAAACGAACTCTCCGGGCGGCGCGGTCTCGCGGCGCATTTTTCTTGGTGGCATGACGACCGCGGCGCTGGGCAGCTTTGCTCCAAGGGCTTGGTCCCTGGATACCGGGCATGTGATCGGCCACGGGGAGCACCGGTATCAAGTGGACCTGGACTGGGGGCGGCGGCATCTGGATTCGGGGAAAGTGCCGGTGTTCAACTGCCACGAGATGGTGCGGGACTCCCAAGGTCGCCTGATCATGTTGGGGGATCACGTGTCGAACAACGTTCTGATTTACGACGAGGAGGGCAACCTGCTCGACACCTGGGGCTCGGAGTATCCCGGAGGCCATGGTTTGAGCCTGGGCAAGACGGCCAAAGGGGAGGAGTGCCTGTGGATCGTGGACTGCGGTTGGTATTGGAGGAACGAAAAATGGAACCGTCAGCAGGGCCGGGTCACCCAGACCGACCTGACCGGCCGGGTGCTTCTGGACATCGGCCACCCGTCCACCTACGGCGCCTACGAGCCGGGCATGAATTATATGCCCACCGAAACGACGGTCGGTCCCGACGGCTCGGTCTATATCGCCGACGGCTACGGATCCAACTTCATCCTTCGCTTTGACGCCAAGGGGCGGTATGTCGGCAAGTTCGGCGGCGCCAAGCCCACGGACGACGTGCCTGAGGCCGCTCTCAAGAACGCCCACGGGATCGCGCTCGATGAGCGGGACCCGACCCGGCCCACTCTCGTGGTGACCTCCCGCAGCGAGAACTGTTTTAAACGGTTTACTTTGGACGGCAAATACCTCGGCACGATCCCGGTGCCCGGGGCCTACGTGTGCCGGGCCGTGATCTCGGGGGAGTTCCTCTATGCAGGCGTTTGTTGGTCCAAGGATCAAACCACGGGGAAAACCGTGCCCAAGACCGGGTTCACGGTGGTATTGGACCGAAACGACCGGGTGGTGTCTGCGCCCGGCGGCACGGCGCCCATGTATGTGGACGGAGCACTCCAGCCTCTCACCCAGGACAACGACCGGGTGATTCATCACGGACACGACGTGTGTCCCGACTCCAAGGGGAACCTGATTGTTTGCCAGTGGAACGCGGACAAGACTTACCCGGTCCGTTTTGTGAAGGTCTAACGGGGCGCCCTGAGAAGGCGTCACCGGAGGCCTGAAGAGGGATCTCGCGTGGCGTCGAACGCATCGGCCAAATCATCAGCGCGTGTGCCCGTGGGGCGCCTGTTTCAAGGGGTTTTGCCCCGAACCTGGTATTGTGAGGGAGCGGAGAGGGGAGGCGCTTGAAAGGCCCGATAGGTTTTTACCCTTGGGCATTGGGGGGGCGGCCGGGAGGATCTTCAATGCGCGACGGGCCCAACGCGCGAGGGCTATTTGATCCGGACCAGCAGCGGCGCGTTGGCGCTCTTTGCTGTGCTGCCCCGGCCAAAAGCCCAGCCGCCTTT
>CAMARB010000172.1 GCA_945860355.1 Chthoniobacter flavus
GCTAACTTAAGGATCATTTGGGACGATACCCTCCTCTGAACATCTCCGAGAAGTGAGGCTTAGTAGAGGGGCGCACCGCCGGTGGCGCCCAAAGTGGCACAGCCATCCTGGCTGTGACTGTCACAGATCACAGGCTGGAAGCCTGTGCCCCTTTTCCCCCACCGAGACACCGCAAACCTCCCAAAGTGAGCTTATCTTAGCGCCATTCGTCCCTGTCCCTATTGGCTCGTCCCTTAAGTTAGCGCCATTCGCAGTAGTCCCCGTAGTATCCGTTAAAAAAGCGGCCCTCCTGAGAGCCATGCACGCGGTCGTCGGTGGCGTCAAAATCGAGGATCAACTCGGCGGGAGCCTCCTTGAATGAGGCGATGAACTTGTCCACAAAACACCTCGTGCATATGGCCAGGGAGGTTTGGCGGTTGGCGCGTTTTTCGAGTCGGCAGAGAGTGGGGCTGGAGGCGAGGGGTGTGTCGCGGTTGACGGCAGTCTGCCAGAGCAAATCATGGCGCAGGGTGTCGTGATCGTTGAGGTCTTCGTAGCCTTTGACGAGGCGCGAAGACGCGCTGGCGCACGAGCTCCTCCTGGGAGTGGGTGATGAGGCTCTGGTGGCGGTCGTCGGGCAGGGCTTGGAGCAAATCCTTGATGAGCCCGAGGTGCGCATCCATCTGGCGGACGAGCAGCAGGCCGCCGTCGCTGGAGACCTCGCCGCCCTCGAAGGACACCTCGATTTTTCTGCGGTCGAAGCTGCGAAAATGGAACTTGGGTGGGTTACACTTTGGCATTGGCGGTGTTTCTTTTGGTGTTTTTCGTAACACACAGAACCATAGCGGTTTACCGCTGAAACCGTGCCAATATTTATGTCCCGGTGTAAAATATTCGGGCTAGGGGGGGCGCGCGGTTTTGGTCCGAACCGCCGCGTTTAACCGAGGCGTGGGGCGTCGGACCCTGGGGCTGTTTTCCGAAGGCGGGTCGCTCCATTGGATTTCGCCGTTGCATCGCCCTTTCATCCCAGCAACATCGCCGCCATGACTTCGTTTGCAGACGCCGCTCCCCACTGGGCCCAATTGTCTCCCGAGTGGGGGATTGTCCTCGGATCGGGTTTGGGGCTGTTGGTTGAGAATCTCGAGATCGAGGATGAGTTGGACTATCGCGCGGTGCCCGGGATCCCACATTCCAGCGTGCCCGGGCACCAAGGTCGTTTTTTGCTCGGGAAGCTTGCCGGGCGGCGGATTGTGGCGGCCCAGGGACGGACGCATCTTTATGAGGGGCGGAGCGCGCAGGAGGTCACGGCGGGGGTGCGTTTTATGGCGGCACTGGGGGTTCGGCGTTTGATCCTGACCAACGCGGCGGGGAGTTTAAACGCGGGTTTCCTGCCGGGCTCGTGGATGATGATTTCGGATCACCTCAACCTCACGGGCACCTCGCCGCTGATGGGCGGGCCGCATTTTGTGGACATGACGGAGGTCTATTCCAGAAGCCTGAGAGAACGGTTCGCGGATGCGGCCCGGGCCGAGGGGCTATCGCTCGGGGAAGGGGTTTACGCGGGTCTTCTCGGGCCGCAATACGAGACGCCGGCCGAAGTGCGGATGCTGGGTTTGCTCGGGGCGGATGCCGTGGGGATGTCGACGGTTCTGGAGTCCATCCAAGCCCGGGCGCTCGGCTTGGAGGTGGCCGGGTTCTCCTGTTTGACCAATTGGGCTGCGGGGCTGGGAGTCGCTCCGCTGAGCCACTCCGAGGTGCTGGAGACCGGCCTCGCGGCAGCCGAGGTGCTGGTTCGGTTCCTGGGGCGCGTGTTGGAAGGCGACGCGATGGGAGCCGGCTAAAATTCACCCGAGCGGAGCCGAAACCCCGAGGGAGTCTTTGATCTGGGAAGAGGGGCGCGGCGGCCCGGTTATTCCATGGAGCGAGACCGGGGCTCCCGGTCCTTCGTTGTCGCGCTGGAGGGAATCGTCACGAAGGGGCCACCTTCCAGCGGGGCAGTCTTGGAGAAAGCGATGTCGGGCATTTCACTCGGGCGGCCCGCCAGCGGGAAATCCTTGCGCAACGGAAAGAACGGATAACCCTGCCACATCAAAATGCGGCGCAGATCAGGGTGCCCTTGGAATCGGATCCCCATCATGTCGAAGACCTCCCGTTCATGCCAGTCGGCGGTGCGCCAGATGTCGGCCACGGAGGGCACCTCGAGATCCTCTTCGGACACGGAAAGTTTGAGGCGCAGATACACGCCCTGTTCCATGTGGTAGAGCTCGTAAACGACCTCGAAACGGGGCTCCGATCCGAAATTGTCGACGCTGGAGACATCCACCAGGTAGTTGAACCCGAGCTGTTCTTTGCAGACCTTGGCGATCTCGCGAATGTCGGAGCGCTCGACGCGCAGCGTGGTTTCACCGCGGAATTCCGGGAGCCGGGTGACGCTGAACTTGGATTCCAGGGCGAGCAGTGCGGAATTGAGGAGTGCGGAAGGCATGGAGATCCGAGATTGGGACGGTGAAACCTAGAGGTCGAGGGAAGCGAAGAGTTCCTTCTTCTGTTCGAGGAAAGATTCTTCCTTGCTGATTTTCCGCTGAAGCGTGAGGAGACCTTCGATGAGGGCCTCGGGACGGGGCGGGCAACCGCTGATGTAAACATCCACAGGGATCAACTGATCGATTCCCTGAAGCACGGCGTAGCTGCGATACATTCCGCCGCTGGAGGCGCAGGCGCCCATTGCGATGCACCACTTGGGTTCGGGCATCTGGTCCCAGATGCGTTTGACGGCCAATGCCATCTTGTAGGTGACGGTTCCGGCGACAATCATCACGTCGCTCTGGCGGGGCGAGAAACGCATCACCTCGGCCCCGAATCGAGCGATGTCGAACCGGGAAGAGGCCGTGGCCATGAGTTCAATGGCGCAGCACGCCAGACCCATGGGCATGGGCCAGAGCGAGTTTTGACGCATCCAGTTAATCGAGGCGTCGAGCCGCGTAATGATCACGTTGCCTTCGATTTTTGAATCGTAAGCGATCGGGGCGGTTTCAGGCATGGTGGTCGCAAGTTAACGATCGGGCAGGTCGCTTCAAGCCAATTGTCTGAGATCGTGCGCCGAGGCGGCGCTCCTTACCCGGGGAACCTGAAAAACTTTTCCGCCTGGGTGTTGGTTTGGGATGCAATAGCGTCCAGCGAGGTGTGGCGCAGGGCGGCGATGTGTTCCGCGACCAGGCGGGTGTCGGCGGGCTCACAGCGTTTGCCCCGGCGAGGAACAGGGGCGAGAAAAGGGCAGTCGGTTTCTAGGAAGAACTGCCCTTCGGGCAGGAGCCGGGCGGTTTCCTGCACCGTCGCCGCGTTTTTAAATGTGACGATGCCGGTGAACGAGACGAGGTGGTTTTGGCCCAGGAGTTCGCGTGCGTGTTCGATGTCTTTCCCAAAACAGTGGAACACGGTCCGGAGCCGGCCCTGGTAGGGCGAAAGAATCGCGAGCGTTTCCGTCCATGCGTCCCGTTCGTGGACGACGGCGTTGAGCCCCTGTTCCACGGCCAAATCCAGCTGCAGCCGAAACACTTCCGCCTGCACTGCCCGGGTTTCCGCCGCCTCCCGCTCGTCCGCGGGAGGCCGATGGCAATCCCCTCCGATTTCGCCAATGGCCACCACTTCCGGGTTTTTCGCCAGATCCCGCAGTTCCTCGATAAAATGGCGGTCTGCCTGCCCCGCGGAATTGGGGTGCACGCCCACGGCGGCGAAGATCCGGGGAAGGGGCGGGGCGTCGGGGATCGAGAGATCGCCGCGGTGGGACGCTTTGGCGAGTTCGACCGCCCTGCGGCTGCTCTCCACCGAGGTGCCGATGGTGATGATGCGGTCGACCCCTGCGGCGGAAGCGCGGGCCAGGACCTCCATGAGGTCGGGCGCGAAATCGGGGAAGTCGAGGTGGGCGTGGGTGTCGATGAGCATGGCGGAAGTGCGGGATACGGTGCGTTGAAAGGCTGGGCTCCGCCATTTTTCGATGCAACGCAATCCTCCTCAAATCCGTGAAAAGCGTGCGGTGTTTGGGTTCGGGTCTGCCCCGGTGGCGCGCGGGGAGGATGCGGAGAGGCGCAAAAAAAAGCCCCTGGGCGCCGGAAACAGGCGCACAGGGGCTTGGATTGAAGAGGGGGCTTACTTGGCGAAGCCGGCGACGGGTTTGCCGTCTTCACCGAGTTTCCCGGCAGCCCACAACACGCCGCGCGTGACGAGGTCGAGATACCTGTCATCGCCAACCGTCTCGTTGTTGTGTCCGAGAGACGTGGAGAAAACGCGGGTTTTTTTCGGGCCGTATTCGTGGACCCAAGCGATGACGCTGTCGTTTTTCCCCGGTTGATCTCCCTCGTCCTGTTTGCCGCGGGCCAGAGGGATGGTGGAGTCGCCGATTTTGAGGTTGTTGTAGAGTTCCTCCTTCATCGTCGTCCAGTTGGAGAGCCCTTTGGTGATGGGGTGCTCCTGGCTGGCGAACTGGATCTCAATGGGTTTTTGGGGGCCATGGCCGCTGGATTGGAGGCCGATGTAGTCGAACCAGATCGGTGTGCCCGTGCGGTAGCAATGCATGGCGCAATGCAGGTTCACCGCCGGGACCCCTTCGCGATGCGCGTTGAGGATGCTCTCCACGAAGGCCACCTCGTTCACGCCCGCGGTGCATTCATCGTGAATGATCACGTCATAGGGTTTCGCCCAGTCGGGTTTCTCGTATTCCGCGAACTTGAACTTCGTGCCCTTGTCGTCGGTGTGCAGATGCTCGACCACGATGTTGGCGCGTTTTTGCAGGCCGTTTTTCAGGATCTCCTTCTGGCTGGCGTAGTCGTGGCAGCAGCCGCCTGTGACGAGCAACACTTTGAGAGGCTTGGGCGCATCCGCCGCAAACGCCGTCCATCCGGAGGAGAGCAGCGAAAGGGTGAGAAGAGGGGCGAGGAGGAATCTTTTCATGGGTTTTTGGGGTGATCCGAATTGGGGTGGTTTTCTTAGGAGTGAAGGGACGGCATTGTTTTCTCGGGGGGCGTTTTGATGCCCCGCTTGGGATGGCAAACTCTCTAGCCTCTGGTTTCGCTAAAGGAGAGGGGAGTGTTGCGTTTAAGGTGGGCCCGGATTTCGTCAAGGAAAGGTTCCGCGAAATCCCTGAGTTTCTGCTGGCCGACCCCCGGGATGCGGGCGAAGTCGTCCTGAGATTGAGGGTAAAGCCGGGCCATTTCACGGAGTGGCACGTCGGAGAAGACGATGTAAGCGGGCACGTTGAGCTCGTCCGCGAGGCGTCTGCGCACCAAGCGGAGCCGGTCAAAGAGGACCTCATCACAGGCGATCTCGCCTTGCCGACTCCTGGTCTTTTTCTCCACGGCCTCCACGGGTTTGGTGAGTGTGACGCTGCGCCTTTCCTTCAGAACCTGGAGGCCCTCCTGGGTGAGGTCTACCGTGGCAAACCGTTCCGCCGACTGCTTGAGGTAACCGAGCCGGACCAGCTCGCGTCCGATGGATTGCCAGGCGGGGCGTTTCATCTCCCGCCCGATTCCATACACCGAAAGCTCGGCGTGGCCCCACTTGCGAATGTTGTCCGTCTCGGCGCCGGTCAGCACCTCGGTGATATGGTTGAGGCCGAAGCCGAACCCGCTTCTTTGGCGGACCCGATAGACGCAGGAGAGAAACTTTTGGGTCGCGAGTGTCCCGTCAAATGTCTCCCTGGGAAAGAGGCAGTTGTCGCAGCCCGCGCAGTTGTCTTCCCCGAAATCCTCCCCGAAGTATCGCAGAAGCTCCGCCCTCCGACACGCGGCGCACTCGGCGAAATGGACCATTTGCTGGAGCTGATTCCGGGCGAGGCGCTGCTCGGCGGGATCGGGTTTTTCGTCGATGAACGCGGTTTGTTTGGCGACATCGCCGGCGCTGAAAAGCAGCACGCATTCGCTCGGGAGGCCGTCGCGTCCGGCGCGCCCGGTTTCCTGGTAATAGCCCTCGACGTTCTTGGGCAGGTCGTAATGGAGCACGTACCGCACGTTGGGTTTGTTGATCCCCATTCCGAAGGCGATGGTTGCGCAGATCACCCGTGTTTTATCCCGGAGAAAGAGGTCCTGGTTTTTCGCCCGCTCCTCCGGAGTCAGGCCCGCATGATAGGGTTTTGCGCGGATCCCGGCCTCCTCCAGGCGCGTGGCGACACTTTCCGCAGTCTTGCGGCTCGAGCAATAGACGATCCCGCTCTCGTTCCCTTTTGAGCGAATCAATTCCAGGGTTTGGTCGAACGGTTTGGCTTTGGGAACGACCCGGTAGGTGAGGTTGGGCCGGTTGAAGCTCGCGACGTACGTTCGCGGTTCGATGAGCCGGAGGTGCTCCACGATATCCTCGCGGACGCGCTCCGTGGCGGTGGCTGTGAGCGCAAGGACTGGAACCCCGGGGAAGAGATCGCGCAACTGGGCGAGTTGCCGGTATTCCGGCCGAAAATCATGGCCCCACTCGCTCACGCAGTGCGCCTCGTCGATCGCGATCTGGGAGACATTCCATTTCTGGAGGGTCTCCAAAAAATGCGGGAGCATGAGGCGCTCAGGCGCCACGTACAGGAGCTTGAACTGTCCCCGATGCAGACCCCGAAAGCGCTCTCGGGCGTCGGAGGCTGCGAGCGTGGAATTGAGAAAGGTCGCCGGAACGCCGCTGGCGTGGAGTGCGTCGACTTGATCCTTCATCAAGGCGATCAGGGGAGACACGACAATGGTGAGTCCGGAGCGGATGAGGGCGGGAAGCTGGAAACAGAGGGATTTGCCGCCGCCCGTGGGGAGCAGGGCGAACACGTCCAGGCCCCGGAGCCCGTCTTCAATGATCTCCCTCTGCAGGGGCCGAAATGAATCGTACCCGAAGGTCTCCTTGAGGCATTGTTGAATGGGGTCGGGACTCGCCATGGGGTGGGGAGAAAACCACCGGGTTAGTTCCCGGCATTCGCTCCGCGGGAACTCGGAGGAACCGAAGGGAGCGGGGGGTGGGCTTGAGCGGTCGTTGTCAGAGTGTTGCGCGGTGGGTGGGTGGGGGCACGAGCACGTACTGCATGCCTGCCGCGACGGCCGCCGCGACTCCGGTCGCCGTGTCCTCAAACACCAGGCAATTCTCAGGGGGGACCCCCAGGCGCAGGGCGGCCTCCAGGAAGGGGTCCGGGGCGGGTTTGCCCCGGTGATAGTCCTCGGCGGTCACGATGGCGTCGAAAAGCTCCGCAATCCCCAGGGCGCGGAGCGTGCTGAGCACGATCCGCCGATGGCCGCCCGAGGCGACGGCCATGGGTTTCTTGCGCGAATAACTCTTGGCCAGCGCCACCACCGGCTCGATTGCCGCGATCTGGGGGCTGAGCTCCAAAAAGAGGGATTCTTTCCGGATCACCGTTTCCTCAACGCACATCGTATAGCCGTGGCGCTCGTTGAGGAGTTCGACGATGCGGGCCGTTGGAACCCCGCCCAGTTCATAAAACATGGCCTCCGAGAAGTTGGCGGCGTGTTCCCCGAGCGCGGCGCACCACGCCTTGTAATGAGTGGGCATGGTGTCAGCCAAGGTCCCGTCACAGTCGAAGATGTAGGCGGCGAAATCGCCTTCGGGGATATTGAGCACAGGGGGCGTGATTTCTAACACGGCGGCCAACTTGGACGGAGAAGGGGGGGCGGCGCAAGAGGAGATCGTGCGGAGTCCAGGGCTCACGCATCTAATAGAGCGCGAGGAACCCGCCGCGGGGCTCGATCCGATGCCGGAGGCATCCCAGAAAGTAGCCGACGGTTGAGCGAAGCGACACCGCCGGAAGGCAGCCCCCCAGGACGGCACCCCGGCAGGGCGTGCCAGAGCTCACCCGGGGAACAAATCCTCTGCCACCCCGCTGCGGGGTGGGCTGTTTTTGGGACCGCGTTCCGGAGGTGTCGCTTTGCTCCCAACTCCGGATGCGCTCTCTGTCCTACAAGGGAACACTGCATCCGCTTTGCCACGCACTCCGAGAACTTGTGCG
>CAMARB010000173.1 GCA_945860355.1 Chthoniobacter flavus
TGAGCGGGTGAACCTCACCACCTGCCTCGGCGCTTCCCTGGTCAACACACTCTTCGTGCTCGATGAACCCAGCGTCGGATTGCATCCGCGCGACACGGGTCGGTTGATCGGCGTGCTCAAAGGCCTGCGCGACAAGGGCAACACGCTCCTGGTGGTCGAACACGAGGAAGCCGTCATCCGGGCCGCCGATCACGTGATCGAAATCGGGCCGGGCCGGGGCGACGCCGGCGGGCACTTGGTTTACAGCGGACCGCTGGAGGGTTTGCTCCGCGAGCCCGCGAAAAAAACGCTCAAAACCGCGGGACCCAAAGCGGGCGGCTCTTTGACGGCGGACTATCTCACGGGCCGGAAATCCATCCCCGTGCCTGGGCATCGGAAAAGCCCGCGCGGGTTTCTCACGGTGAAAGGTGCCTCGGAGCACAACCTGCAGGACATCGACGTGGATTTTCCGCTCGGGGTTTTTGCCTGCATCAGCGGCGTGTCCGGATCGGGCAAGAGCACCCTGGTGCACGAGGTGTTGTTCAAGAACCTGCAGACCGCCAAAGGCCTCGCGGCCGAGGACGGGGTGGGCCGGTGCCGGGCGATCCTCGGCCACGAATCAGTCGAGCAGGTGGTGATGGTCGATCAGTCGCCGCTTTCCCGGACGCCGCGTTCGAGTCCGGCCGTGTATCTCGGGGTCTTTGACGCGATCCGCGAGCTCTTTGCCTGCACTCCCGACGCCCTGGCGCGCGGGCTCACGGCCAGCGCGTTTTCGTTCAACGCCGGCACGGGCCGTTGTGAACGCTGCTCGGGCAGCGGGTTTGAGAAAATCGAGATGCAGTTTCTGAGCGACGTGTTTGTCCGGTGCCCGGAATGCGACGGCAAACGTTACCGGCCGGAGTTGCTGGAGTTGCTCCTGGGCGGGGACCCCGGCAAATCCATCCACGACGTGCTCTCGATGACGGTGACTGAGGCGATCGGGTTTTTCTCCCGGCTGGGGGCTTCCAAGGTGGTGGAGCCGTTGTCGGTGCTGGAGGAGGTGGGCTTGGGCTATCTCACCCTGGGCCAGCCGCTCAACGTGCTTTCCGGCGGGGAATCCCAGCGGCTCAAACTGGTGGAGCGGCTCACCCGCAGGGGCGACGGCCCTGCGCTGCTCATTTTCGACGAGCCCACCACAGGGCTGCATTTTGACGACGTGGCGCTGTTGATCCGCGCCTTGAACCGCCTGGTGGACGCCGGGCACAGCCTGCTGGTGATCGAGCACAATCTCGAGGTCATCAAATGCGCCGATTACCTCCTGGATCTCGGGCCCGATGCGGGCGCGCGCGGGGGCAGGTTGGTTGCCGAGGGCACGCCCGAGGAGGTCGCCCGAAACGAGGAATCCCACACGGGGCGTTTCCTGCGGCCGCTCCTGTTCGGGGACGCCTCGGGCAAGGACGCCGCGCTCGCGGGGTTGCGCGCGGCCGAGCAGTCCGCGTCGGTGGAAGCTCCTCGGGAGCGCGCGATCCAGATTTACGGGGCGCGCGAGCATAACCTGAAGAACTTCAACCTGCGGATTGCGCACAACGAGATGGTGATCATCACCGGGCTGAGCGGTTCGGGGAAATCGACGCTCGCGTTTGATCTGCTTTTTGCGGAAGGCCAGCGACGGTTTCTGGACAGCATGTCGGCGTATGCGCGGCAGTTCGTCGAGCAGCTTGAAAAGCCGGAGGTGGATCTCATCACCGGGCTGCCCCCCAGCGTGGCCATTGAGCAGCGCATCACACGGGGCGGCGGAAAATCCACCGTGGCGACCGTGACGGAGGTGTATCACTTCCTGCGGCTGCTTTTTGCCAAACTCGGCGTGCAGTCCTGTCCCCGGTGCGATCTGCCGGTGCAAAAGCAGGGGCTTTCGGCCATCGTCCGGCAGGTGGATGGTTTGGCCGCCAAAGGCCCCGTGCGGGTGCTCGCGTCGCTGGTCAAGGCCCGCAAGGGATTCCACACCGACGTCGCCAAGTGGGCCGTGCGCCAGGGGTTCAAGGAGCTCCTGGTGGACGGGTTTTGGGTCCGGGCCGATCGGTTCGAAAAACTGGAACGGTTCCAGGAGCACGCCATTGAGGTGTTGATCGGCGTCACCGGCGAGGGCGAGCCCGTCGGTGAGCTGGTCCAGCGCGCCCTGGAAGTGGGCAAAGGCACGGCGCGGATCCTGGAGTCGCGTCCGGGGCGGGCGGCGGTGAAGGCGGTGGCGTCCGGGGAGGGCGTGGTGGTGAGTCTGGAGCGGAGTTGCCCGGGCTGCGGTGAATCCTTTGAGGAACTCGATCCCCGGCTTTTTTCGTTCAACTCCCCCCATGGCTGGTGCGTCCAGTGCCACGGGTTTGGCGAGGTGTGGAAAGCCACGGTGAACCCGCGTCTGGAGAGCGCCGTGGAGCTGGAGCTCGACGAGGAACGCCAGCATGAAGCGTTGGAGGAAGGCGAGGCGGAGCCATGTCCCGGCTGCCGGGGGGCGCGGCTCAACGACGTGGCGCGGGCGGTGCGTCTCGAGGGACGCTCCTTGCCGGAGATCACCGCCTGGAGCGCCTGCGAGGCGCTGGATTGGGTGTCGAACCTCCAGTTCACCGGAGCGCAGGCCCCGGTGGCGGCCGATATTTTGCCTGAGATCCGCCAGCGCCTCACGTTCATGGGCGAGGTCGGGCTCGATTACCTCAACCTAGGGCGCTCAGCCAAGACGCTCAGCGGCGGTGAATCCCAGCGGATCCGGCTCGCGGCGCAGTTGGGGTCCAACCTTCAGGGGGTGCTCTACGTGTTGGACGAACCCACCATCGGTTTGCATCCGCGCGACAACGAGCAGCTCCTCGACACGCTCGAGGCGCTCAAAGCCAAGGGGAATTCCCTCCTCATCGTCGAACACGACGAGGAAACGATGCGCCGGGCCGATTCCATCATCGATCTCGGGCCCGGGGCCGGCTCCCGCGGAGGCGAGATCGTGGCCCAAGGCACTCTCGCCGAAATTCGCAAAAACCCGCGCTCGGCCACTGGGCGCTGTCTGCGCGAGCCCCTGCGGCATCCCACTCGGGGGAGTCGCCGTGCGCTGAGTGAGGTGCGCCACTGGCTGGAAGTCCAGGACGCCTGTGTGAACAACCTCAAGGACGTCCGGGTGCGGCTGCCGATGGGGCGCCTGACCGTGATCACCGGGGTCTCCGGCTCGGGAAAAAGCACGCTGATGCGCGGGGTGCTCAAGCCCGCTGTGGACGCCTGCCTGAAAAAGGGCGCCGCTCCGGAGGCCGGCAAACGCAAGCCGAAGAAGACCCGGGGCCGCGCGCTGCTCTGGGGCAAGGTGACGGGGGCGGAGCACATTGAGGCGGTGTATGAGGTGGATCAGTCGCCCATCGGGAAGACGTCGCGCTCCACGCCGGCGACTTACATCAAGGTGTTTGACGAGATCCGGAAGCTCTACGCCCAAGTGCCTCTGGCGCGGATGCGCGGGTACTCGGCGAGCCGGTTTTCATTCAACGCCGAGGGGGGCCGCTGCGAGACGTGCGCGGGCCAGGGGGTGATCAAAATTGAGATGAACTTCCTGCCGACAAGTTACGCGCCCTGCCACGACTGCGGGGGCCGCCGTTATCATCCCGCGACGCTGGAGGTGCTCTACAACGACCGCAGCATCGGGGACGTGATGGACATGACCCTGGAGCAGGCGGTGGATTTCTTCCAGGCCCTCCCCAAGATCCAGCGGCCGCTGGCCCTGCTCTGCGACACGGGGTTGGGGTACTTAAAGCTCGGTCAACCCAGCCCCACATTGAGCGGCGGCGAAGCGCAGCGGCTCAAGCTCGCCAGTGAGCTCACCCGCGGGTTGGGCCGCACACAAAACAACCGGCTCCGGGGAAAGGGCGCAGCCCAGTCGATGCTGTACCTGTTGGAGGAACCCACCATCGGCCTCCACATTGCCGACGTCAACGAGCTGCTCAAAGTGTTGCACCGGCTCGTGGACGACGGCCAGACCGTGGTGGTCATCGAGCACAACCTCAGCCTCATAGCCGAGGCGGATTACGTTCTGGATGTCGGTCCCGAAGCCGGCGCCCAGGGCGGCCGGATTGTGGCCGAAGGCACGCCCGAGCAGGTGGCTCAGAGCGCCGAAAGCCGCACAGCCCCGTTTTTGCGCGAGGCGCTCCGGCCCCCGGGCCAAACCTGAACACTGAATTTCACGCGGAGTCGTGGAGAACGCGGAGGATTGCTAGGTGCCTGACGGAAAGTGATTCCCTAACGCTCTCCGATTTTACCGGGCTCCTCGTGAGCCATTTCACGACGCCAAAGCAGAAGCGCCGCGCTCGGCCGCGATGCGCCCGGTGGAGCCGTCACGGCTCCGTCGGGTTGGGGACTCCACAAGAAACGGGCGTTCAGGAATTTCCAAAAAACCCTCCGCGTTCTCCGGTGCTCCGCGTGGGAATGATCCTTGTCTGGAATCGAGGAGTCCGGCCTAAAGCGTGAAATACGCCGGCTCGTTCCCGGGCTTCCACTTGATGTTGCAGCCGATGCTCGCGAACTGCTCGGGGTCAACGGCTTGCCCGGACAGCACGGCATCCAGAGCGCTCCGCAGGTGTTTGCCGTCCAGGGTGCCGCGTCCCGGCCGATCCGAACCGCGTCCGGGCCGGGAATCGTCGAGTTGCCCCCGGTAAACCAAGCGGCGGTCCGGGCCGAACAGGAAAAAGTCCGGGGTGCAGGCGGCGGTGTAATCCTTCGCAACCGCCTGGGTTTCGTCAAAGAGCACCGGGAAACTGAGGCCCGCCGCGCGCATCGCCGCCGCGGTGGGTTCCGGGGCGTCCTGGGGATACTGGATCGGATCATTGGAGGTGATCCCGACAATGCCCACGCCGCGTGAGCCGTAGTCTTTTGCGAGCCGCACGAGTTCGGGTTGCACGTGGACCACGTAGGGGCAGTGGGCGCAGAGAAAAATGACGAGGAGCGCCTGTTTGTCGGCGAAGTCCCGGAGGCTCATGGGTTGGCCGGTGGTCACATCGGGGAGGGAGAAATCGGGCGCGGGAGTGCCCAGGTCGAGCATGGTGGAAGAGACAGCCATAGTTTCTCCTCACTAACCGCGCCGGGCGCAGGCGTCCATGGTCAAATCGGGCCCGCCCTGTGGCCCGTTTGAGGGGGCGCTTGAAGGTTGAAAAAGCAGCGGGGATGGGCTGATGCTCCCAGGCCCGTTTTTAGCTCCACTTTTTTTATGGCCATTACTCATTTGAAGCTGTCGTGTCCGGACCGTGTGGGGCTCCTTGCGGCGTTGAGCGGTTTCATGGCGCGGTTTGGCGGGAACCTTGTGGAGGTCCATCAGTTCACCGACAACCTGCACCGCTGGTTCTTCACCCGGATGGAGATTGAATCTCTCCAGGTGGATCTGGAGACGCTGCGGGCCGCTTTTGAGCCCTTGGCGAAGGAACTCGGCGCCGAATGGACCCTGCGGTCGGCCGAGGCCCGGCGCAAAATGATCGTCCTGGTCAGCAAACAGGGCCATTGCCTGGCGGACCTGCTCTGGCGGTGGCGCTCCGGGGAGCTGGCCTGCGACATCCCCTGCGTGATTTCCAATCACGAGGATTACCGGGCCTTTGTGGAGCGTGAAGGGCTCGAGTTCCGGCACATCCCCATCGATTCCAAAGACAAAGCGGCGGGGTTTGAACAAATGGCGGCCATATTCCGGGAGCAATCCCCCGACTTGGTGGTGTTGGCCCGGTACATGCAGGTCTTGCCGGCCGCGTTCTGCGCGGAGTTCCACGGCAAAATCCTCAACATCCATCACTCCTTTCTCCCGTCTTTTGTCGGCGCAAACCCTTACCAGCGAGCTTACGAGCGGGGGGTGAAACTCATCGGCGCCACCTGCCATTACGCCACGGCGGAACTCGATGCCGGCCCGATTATTGACCAGGAGGTGACCCGCATTGAGCACTTCCATTCCCCGGACGATCTCGTGCGGATCGGACGCGACTGCGAGCGTCTGGCCCTGGCAAGGGGCGTGCGTTGGTCCCTGAGCGACCGGGTGCTGCTGTACGGGAACCGGGCCGTTGTTTTCCGGCATTAAACCCGGTTGATAAAAATTATTTCAGGCTTGCGCGCGCCTTGGGGCGGCGGTGAGAATCCCCCGTCAAACACCCCGGGGTATGAAATTTTATCGCTCTCTCCTCTCCTCTGTGCTCAGCGCGGCAATCGGGACGGTCCTGCTGCCGGACCGTTCATTGGCTCAGACGCCCACGGTCGTCTTGGAGGATCCCGCGCCCGCCCCGGGCCAGCCCGACAAAGTGCAGCCCTCGATTCCCGTGGGCAAATGTCTGCTGATCCCGGTGACCGGCTATAGCAGCACCGGTTTGCCTCTGAGTTTTTCCGTGGCGGTGGATGCGGCCCACAAAAAAGCGGTGGCGGCCCGGGTCAAAACGGGCAACCCGCTGCTCAAGCTGGCGCTCCAGCACACGGGCGGGGCGGGGGACCCGGCTTACAGCGGCGACCTAGTGTTCCAGTTGTTCCGTGACTGGGCTCCTGTGACTTCGGGTTATATTGCGGGATTCGCGCAGGCGGGGTTCTACAACGGGGTGATCTTCCATCGGCTGGCCGATCTCAACAAAGGGACCTCGACGGAGAGTTTTATTTATCAGGGGGGCGATCCCCAAGGCACGGGTTCGGGAGGGCCGACGTTCCGTTTTGCCGACGAGTTTTTTTCCCCGATGACGTTCACGGGGCGCGGTCAGCTGGCCATGGCCAATGCCGGCGCGGGCACCGACTACAAAGGCACCAACGGTTCCCAGTTTTTTATCACCCACGGCAATGTCAGCGGCGGCGCTCTCACGGCAGGCGGCCCCCGCTACCTGGATTTTAAGCACACGGTTTTCGGTCAGGTGACCCATGGATGGGAGCTGCTCCAGAAACTCCACGACACGCCGCGCTCCCAGTCTCCGGCGGACAAACCCGTGTCGCCGGTGACGATTTCGTCGGCGGAGGTGGTTGCGCAATATGACGATGGCACCCGCAAACACAGCAGCGCGGTGCTGGTGCTCACGGCAACCGCAGCCCTGGCGGCCTCCGACGCGGCCACTTTGACCGTGACGGCCAGCGATGGCCAAGGGGGGCAGGCCACTCGGAATTTCACCGTGAAGACCCAGGCCGATCAGAGCAATTCGCGTCCCTATGCGGTGGAGCCCGCCGATGTGTCCGGACCCAAGGACAAGGTTTTCAGCGCGCCTTTGCTCAAACGCGTGGATTTGGAGCGCGATTATGTGGCCCTGAGTTCGGATCTGCCGGATCAGCGGTTTTTTTCTCCTCCGAAAGTGCTCAGCCAGCAAACGGGCGACAAGGTGTTTTTGTTGGGCAGAAACGGGTTCCAAGGTTCCACGCGGCTGCGGTTCCTCTACCAACAATACGACTCCAGTTACCGGGGCGAGATCGACGGGGCCGGCGCGGAAACCCAGTACTCCACTCTCAACGTCAACATCGGGCTCAAATCGATGGCCCCTCTGCCGGTGAATTTGGAGGCGGCACCGGGATCGGCTTTGACGGGGGTGAAAGTGGCCACGTTTGTGGACTCCAATCTTCTGGGGGGCAGCAGCGCCTACACGGCCACCATCAACTGGGGCGATGGAACGGCGCCTGAGGCCGGCGCCATGGTGCGGGATTTTTCGCGTCCGGCCTACGCCGGCGGCGCCGTCCAAGGCTCCCACACCTATGCCCGTGCGGGGGTTTACCCGCTGCAGGTGGATTTTTCGGGTGCCAACGGATTCAAGAGTTCCGTGCGCGGTTCGGTCGTGGTGTCCTCCCAGCCCCTCCGGGCCACGGGTGAGAATCTGCAGGTGACCGGGACCCGGCTCAGCAAACGGTTGGTGGCCCGGATCCGGGATTCGGCTCCCTTGAGTCCCGATCAGTATGCCGTGACCATCGACTGGGGGGATGGCGCTCTCTCGGGTGGCCAGCTCAAGTCTGCGGGCAGCGGGGAGTTTACGGTGCTCGGCAGCCA
>CAMARB010000174.1 GCA_945860355.1 Chthoniobacter flavus
GCGCGCGCTCAACGCGGGAACGACCGTGGCCGGCGTATTGGACTGCGTTCGAGCGATCCGCCAACGCTCGCAAATCCCCATCGTCCTCTACACCTACATGAACCCGATCTACCTCTACGGGTTCGAAAAATTTCATGTCGATGCGGAAGCCGCGGGAGTGGACGGGGTGTTGATCCTGGATCTGCCCCCGGACGAGGACGCGCAGAACAGCGAACTCTCTCAGAACACGTCCCTCAAACGGATCCGACTCATCGCGCCGACCACTCCGACTCAGCGCATCGCACGGCTGACCGCCGGGGCGAGCGGTTTTCTCTACTACGTCTCGCGCGAGGGGGTCACGGGAGAGCGAGCTGAGGTGGCGGATTCCCTGGGCGAACGGGTTGAGGAAATCCGGAAAACCACGGATCTCCCGATCGCCGTCGGGTTTGGCATCTCCACGCCCGAACACGTAAGGGAAGTCGCCAAACATGCCGACGGGGTTGTGGTGGGCAGCGCGATCGTCAAACGGATCGCTGAATTTGGGAGCAGCCCCGATCTGGTCGGCAAGCTCGCCGAGTTTGTCAAACCCCTCGCGGACGCGACCCGTTAAGCGGCGCGGTTAAGCCTCCCGGATCCTCTGGGCGATCCGTCCCCGGGTTGCCCGCCAAGCGGGATACCAAGCCGCGGCCACAGAGGCCGGAACAATCGCAAGCGGCAATCCTGCAAGGGAGCGCCAGGGAAAGTGAAGATGGATGCTCCAGCCAAAAAACGCGGGGTTCACCACCTCGGTGAGCACCACCGAGAGCAGCAGCCCCGCCACGGCCCCCACCCCGCATGCCAGGAATCCGACAAAGGCGGATTCCGCCATGAAAAGGGCTTGGATTTGAAAATTGGAGGCACCCATCGCCCGCAGAAGGCCGATGAGATGCGAGCGCTCAGCCACCAACGTGGTGACCGTCAGGAAGATTCCCGCCAGCGCCACCAACACCGCGATCGAGCGCAGCACACCCGTCACCGCAAACGTCTGATCGAAAACACTCAAGACTCTTTCTCGGAGAGCCTTGTTCGAGTAAATTGAAAGCTCACCCTGCGCGCTAAACCTCTTCCGGAGCGCATCGGCCAAGGGCTCCCATTGGGTATTCGGAACGAGATAAACAGCCAGGGATTGAACCCTGGAGTCCGTCCACGATTTCTCAAACAAGGAGCGCTCCATCAAAATGACGCCGGCGTCCCGCGAGTAATCGGCGTAGACGGCGGCGACCTCCGTGCGCACCGGACCGGCGGGGCTTGGGATGACCAGGGACTGCCCCTCCCGGACCCGGAACTTTCGGGAGAAGCTCTCGCTGACAGCCACCGCCAGACCGGCAAAGACCCGGGCCATTTTGGCCTCTGCGCCCCCTCCGAGCACCTGAAGATTCCGGCGATATTCACCTTCCACGACGGACATGATGGCGGTCGCGCCCTGGAGCTCCACACTGCGCTCCGAGTAAGTGTCCACGCCCTGGATTGAAGGCTGCGCCTTGAGCCAGGAGACAATCTCAGGAGAGATGGGCGCGCCCAGCCCAATCAATTCATTGGACGCGGGCGCGACAAACAAATCGGCCACGATGCCTCCCTCGACCCAATCGTTGACGCTGGTTCGGAAGGAATAAATCATCACCGACAGCGCAGTGGTCATTGCAAGCGCCACCGAGAGGGCGCCGACGGTGATTCCCGTGCGATGAACGGAGCGGCCCAGATTCTCCGCCGACAACCTCAGCAAAATTGAGCCCTTGAGAGCCGCCGAAGCGAGCCTCGCAAAACCCAGGGTGGCACCCGGGGAAAAAAGCGCGAACGCCACGAGCAGAAGAAAAGCGACCCCAAAGCTCAGACTCGGGGGACCGAGCTCCAGAGTTGCCCAAGCCAAAACACCCGCGCCGACAAGAAACCAGAAGCCAATCCACTGCCACCCCCGAGCGCCCCTTTCCAGCACGGCCTGAGCATGCGCCCCGGGACTAAGCGCCTCGACGGGTTCCACGCGGGTGGCTTCAGCGGCTGGCAGCCATGCCCCGGCGAGAACCGAGCAAAGGCCGAACGATGCCGCAAGAGCGAGATCGCCCCAGCTCCAGAGCGACCGATCGATGCTCACCAGCAAATAAAGGGAAGAAATCGTCTTCGCGACGGCCCCCACCAGTCCTTGCGCCAGGAAAACCCCCGCCACGGAGCCGAGAGCGACGCCGATCAGGCCTAGGAAAGCCGCCTGCGCCAGAAACAGCATCCGGATCTCCAAACGTGTGGCGCCCAGGGTCCGCAAAACTCCGATTTCCAAACGGCGCCGTGTGACAGAAGCCGAAACGGAGGTGTAGATCAGGAACGCGCCCACCAGCATCGAAACCATGCTCAATGCGGAGAGATTGAGCTGAAACGCCCCGATCATTTGCTGCATCTGAAAGCTGCGTTGCCTGGGAGGCTCCACCTTGACGTGACCCGGCAATTTTGACCGGAGCGCCGCCGCGGCTTGAAGCGCCCGGCTGGGATCCTCCAGCAGGATCTGGATGGCCGACAAACGGCCTTGCGAGGCAAAAAGTTCCTGGGCCCAGGCGATGTCCATCGCGGCAAAACGCGGATGCGCCGCCGCCGGCGACTCCTCGGGCGCCATCAGAGCCGCCACCGTCAACTCGCGAGTGGAGGTGTTCACCAGCACCCGGAGACGATCGCCGAGCTTCAGCCCCCGTTTTTGAGCGAACTCCTTGCTCAAGGCCACCGCTCCCGGGTTTTTAAGCCACTGAGACCACTGCTCCCCGGTCTCCTGGATCCGAACGGTGCGAAAAGCTTCGTTGGTGAACAAGTCCACCCCAAGGATGTGGAGATAGTCACCCGGGAACTCCGGCAGGGTCACCACCCCCTCAACCAGGGGCGTCGATGCGCGGATCCCCGCCTCCGCGCTGATCTTCGGCCAGAGCATCTCGTCCACTTCACCGCGCACCTCGAGGTGCGCCTTTCCCGCCACGACATCCACAGCGGCCGCGAAGGAGCGGTTGGCGCTCGCGTTGGCGATCTGGATGGCCAGATAGACGGCCACCCCCAGGGCAATGCTCAGAACATTGAGCAAAGCCATCAGCCGGTGCGTCGTGAGATCCCGCACGCCCTGCCAGAGGAAAAGGGTGAGAAGGCGCGGCGTCATAAAACTTGGCCTGCCCGGATCCGCCCGGCGAACCGCGGGCTCAAGGAGCGGCCGCCTCCGAACGCCTCTGCGAGGCATCCCTCAATGCCTTCTGCAAACGTGCCAGACTCGCTTCGTCCTTAATCTTTCGCCCCTCGGAATCTGTGACGTAAAAACTGTCCACGGCCGCACCCTTTTCCGTCGTGATCCGGGAAAGGGCAATCTGAACACCGACACGCCCCAGGGCCTTGAGCAGGTAATAAAGCAGTCCGAGACGGTCCGGAGTCTGGATATCCACAAGCGTGTAGGTCGGATGCGCATCGTTATCGATGACGATCCGCGTGGGAAAATCGAGCTCCTGCGAGAGCTGGAACTCCCGGCGCTGCATCACTTTGCCCAGAAGCGGGGTGAAATCGTACTCCGCTTTCTGAAGCGACTGAGCCAGCAAACTCTCCACTTGGACAATATCGCGGTGATCGGTGACGGCCTCGAACTGCGTGTTGCAAACCCGGAAGATATCAAGCACCAGACCGTCTCCGCGGGTGAACACATCGGCGCTGAGAATATTCAGCTGCACACAGGAAAAAGAACCCGCGATCCGCGCCAGCAGATGCTTGCGGTCCCATCCGCTAATCCAAACCTCGCTGTGCCCCTGGTGCGGCCGCGAAATCCAGCGCATGGACGGAACCAATGCATCGCGCTGGCCGTCAAAGCGCATCTCCAAGAACAGTCGAAACAGCTCGACGTGCTCGACGATGTCCGCGACGCCGAACGTCTGAAAGTACCGGTCGGGCATGTGCTCAAAATGCGCGTCAGTCTCATCGTGATACTCGCCCCCGAGCTTCTCACGGACGCTGAGCAGCAGCTCCTGGCGTTCAATCTTGCGCTGCCGATAGAAGGCTTCGCCGTCGGCAAGGTAGAGGGAAGTGCTCCGGTAGAGTTGCCACACCAAAGACTCCTTCCAGTCCGACCAGTTTTCGTCCCCGGTTCCCTGCCCATCCACCAACGTGAGAAGCATCAGGGCGTCCAAGTTTCTCTGATCCTTCACGACCGCCGCGAACTCGCCGATTGTCGCGGGATCCTCCACGTTGCGGCGCTGGGCGGTGCTCGACATCACGATGTGATTGTCCACCAGCAAGAGCAGCGACTTGCGCTGCTCGGGCGTGAGTTGAAGCCGACGTGAAACCCGCTGGGCGAACACGGCGCTTGCCTCGGCGTGCACCCGCGCGTTAGAGGCCTTCCCGGTGTCGTGCAGCAAAAGCGCGAGATACAAGACGAGGGGGTCCTCGAGCTTTTGAAAGAGGCTTTTGTAGTCCGCCAGGCGCGGGTTGTCGGTGTCGATGATCCGATCCAGCTTCTCGATGCACACCAGGGTGTGCTCGTCGGCGGTGTACCGGTGGAAAAACTCGTGCTGAACCAGGCAGGTGAGCTGGCCGAACTCGGGCACGTAGCGACCCAGGAAATCCACCTGGTGCATGGCCCTGAGCACCCGGCCCACTTCGCCTTTGCGGGAACAGATGGCCGTAAATGTCTCACGGGTTGCGCGCGCATACTGAAAGGTCTTATCCACCAAATGCAGCCGGCGCCGGACCAGCTGCTGGAGGTCCGCGCTCATCTGCAGGCCGCGCACCTGCATGTGCTGAAAGAGCCGCATCAACCGCGCCGGATCCTGGTTAAAGATATCCCGCGCGTCGGCGTAAAGCACTCCGTCAATGCTCGAAAACCCGTCGAACTTCTCGGTCTGCGGAGTCTGCGACCGCCTGAGGAACCCAAAGATACGCGGCTTTTTCTCCACGCCGGGCGTCGGGACGCTGAGCCGCTCGGAGATGAGCTCCGTGAGATTGTAGATGCTGCGCGCGTGTTGGTAATAATCCCGCATGAACGCCTCGCTGCGGCGAAGGATGTTCTTTTGGGGATAACTGAGCTTGCTGGCGATCTGCAGCTGCTGGCTCATCACAATGACGTCCGCCGAACGTTTGTTGAGATAATGGAGCTCGGTGCGCACGCGGAGCAGGAAATCGTAGGCCCGATCCAGCGTGCGCCGCTCGGTTTCGTTGATGAGCTTCTTTTCGACAAGCCCGGAGGTGGACTGCACGCGCTCCTTGAAAAAGCTAATCCAGAGCAGGTTCTGATAGTCCCGCAGGCTGCCGCACCCGTTTTTGATGTTGGGCTCCTGCATGTAAACGCTGCTGCCGAACTTCACATGGCGCTCGGCCTGGTTTTTGACCCGGTCGGCGATGTATTCATCCACGTGGCCCTCCACACATTCCGCAACGAACTCCTTGCGGAATTTTTCAAAGAGCTTCTCGTCGCCGGCCACCAACCGGGCCTCCAGAAGGGAGGTTTTCGAGAGCATGTCGGCGTTGGCCTGCTGGATGGCACCGGAAATCGACCGCGTCGAATGGCCCACCTTGAAACCGATATCCCACAGCATGTAGAGGATCTGCTGCACGGCCTCGTTGGTCAGCGGATCGAGCTTCTTCGTCGCGTTGCCGTGAAGAAACATGATGTCCACGTCGCTGAAGGGGTTGAGTTCCCCCCGGCCGTAGCCGCCGATGGCCACCAAGGCAAGTTTCACCGGCCGCTTCTTGGCGGCACCCTCGCTGGCAAGAGCCGAAGCCAGCAGATGCCGCAGCACAATGTCCACCAGGCTCGCCCTTTGAGCGCAGGTCTCGCGCCCCCCGCCTCCACTGTGATGCTTGAGTCGGATCCGGTGGTTCTCGATCTTGAGAAACTTCTTGTAGAGCGAAAGCAGCTCCGCCGAGTTCAGCTTCCCCTGCGAAAGCAACTGCTGCTCGGCGTGGGCCAGGACCTTTTCACGATGACGGAGAGCGTTCGCAGACATGGATCAAATTGAGCGGGATTCAAAAAATTCTGCGGGCGAGAAAGGCTCGGGAGCGTCGCGCCCCGGGCAAAACCTCCCACTTTCCAAGGCCGTTAACCTTCCTCATTTGAGGCGCGTCGTCGATAGCAGACCTTGAGCGCGGAATGCTCAATCGACGGTTTCCAAGAGGGGCAGCGCCATCCTCGTCACCAAAGAGCCGGTCCCGGGCTCGGGCAAAAACTGCAACTCACCGCCGTGCGCGGCCAAAACCCGCCTCGAGTAAAAGAGACCAAGCCCGTAGTGCCCACGCCGGGGGGATTCAAACGGCACGACACCCCAGGAGCTGGGCGAGCCGACAACCGCCGGAGTCCATTGACTCAACTCCCAAATCCACCGCCCCGACTCCACCCGGGCCCTCACGTTCACAGGCGAGTCGGATTGGTGAAATTCGCAGGCGTTTCGGCACAACTCGACCATCGCAGGCCCCAGCAACTCGGGGTCCACAGAAAACCGCTCCAACCCGAGCGCGATGTCCCAAGACAACCGACGGGACTCCCGCGGGTAACGGCTGGCGAGATCCTCTCGAAAACCGTCGAGATACTTTGAAACCTGCCACGGTTGCGGATGAATCCGCGGCGGGGCCAGGAGCGCCGTCACCGACTGGAGATTCTTCGCAATGGAGCCCACCAACGAGCGCATGCGATCTATCTCGCCGCGCTCCGGAGCGCCTCCGAGCAGCTCCGCCAGATAGGCGGCCTGCAGGTCCAGCGCCCCCAGGTCGTTCCCTATGTCGTGCACGAGCTGCCCCATAAAAGAGGCAACCTGGTCCACAGAAACTCGCGAGTTTTCTTCAGCCACAGGACAACTTGCACCAAGACCGGCGGTTTTGCACACGGCTCAAACCAAGGCGAAACGATCGGAGGCAGGGCAATCCCCCGGAGTCACCCGGACAGCCGGATCGTTGGCCGCCAAATGGGTGAGCACATGGTAAACCGACTCGGGATCCGCATGGACATGGGCGGCCAACTCTTCCGCGCCCAACGCGCCCTCAGAGTTCTCGGCCAAAGCCTGGCGCACCGAGAGCTGCAGCGAGAGCACCGCCGTCGCCGCTTTTTTCCCGGCCTCCACGCCCGGCTGATGGTACGCGTTCACGTTCACCAAAGATCCGTAGAACCCCACGGCCCGATCGTAGAGCGCGATCAGAGCGCCCACGTGAAAGGGAGTCACGTCCGCCAGACTCAGAGTCATCGAATCCCGCCCCCCCTCGTAGATGGCAGTGCGCGTTCCCCGCAGGAATCCCTGCAGGTAATCCCCGCTGGTCATGCCCGGCTCGACCTCCAGCACAGCCCCGCTCCGGTCTCTGCGCACCTCGATAAACGTGAGGAAAAAATTCGGCACCCCGTCCCGCAACTGCTGCACGTAGGCGTGCTGATCGGTGGAGCCCTTGTTTCCGTAAACGGCGATGCCCTGGTTGACCTTGTTCCCATCCAAGTCGAGCTCTTTGCCAAGAGACTCCATGACCAGCTGCTGGAGGTACTTAGAAAAGAGAGCCAGCCGGTCCTTGTAGGGGAGAACCACCATGTCTTTCTCGCCCCGGCCATTGCCGGCGAAATGCCACATCAACGCCAGAAGCATGGCGGGATTTTTTTGGGCGTCCGCAACGCGGGTCCACTCGTCCATGGCAGCCGCCCCCTTGAGGAAACTGCCCATGTCGATGCCTTGGAGTAACAGTGGCACCAAGCCGACGGCGCTCATGACCGAGGTGCGCCCCCCCACCCAGTCCCACATAGGGAACCGGCGCAGCCACCCCTGGCTCACCGCCACCTTGTCGAGTTCGCTGCCCTCACCCGTCACCGCCACGGCGTGCCGCGCAAAATCAAGCCCGATGCGCTCATAACGCGCCTGGGCTTCCAGCATGCCATTGCGCGTTTCCTTGGTTCCG
>CAMARB010000175.1 GCA_945860355.1 Chthoniobacter flavus
CGGTGATCGGCGCCGGCAGCACCATCGGCGCCAGCGTCTTTCTCACCCACAGCGTCCCTCCCCGCTCCCTTGTGTTCTTCGAAGAAAAGACCCTCCAAATCCTGGATAAAAACCAGCGGGGCGAATTTGTCGCCGACTGGGTGATTTAATCCGGAGCACACCATGATTTACCTGGATTACAACGCCACCACCCCGCTTGCGCCCGAGGCCCGTGCGGCGATGGCGCCCTACTTCGAGACGTATTTTGGGAACCCGTCCAGCATTCATCAGGCGGGACGCGCCACCCGGGCCGCCATCGACGACTCCAGAGACCGCGTGGCGCGTGTGCTCGGCGCGAAACCCCACGAGATCATCTTCACGGGAGGCGGCACGGAGTCTGACAACCTAGCCGTCATCGGTTTGGCCAGGAACCGTCAGCCCCAGGGCAAACACCTCATCACGACGCGAACGGAACACCACGCCGTGCTTCAAGCCTTCGAGTTTCTCCAAAAACGGGAGGGCTACGATGTGACATGGCTGGGTGTGAATCCCGAGGGCCGGATCTGCCTGGCGGAGCTGGAGGCGGCGCTGCGGCCTGACACGACCCTGGTTTCGATCATGTCGGCTAACAACGAGACCGGCACCCTCCAACCCGTGCGCGAAGCCGCCACCCTTTGCAGGAGCCGGGGCGTTCTCTTCCACTGCGACGCCATTCAGTCCTTTGGCAAAGAGCCCGTCTGCGCGTCGGATTTCGATGCCATTTCACTCGCCGCCCATAAATTTCACGGCCCGAAAGGTGCCGGAATTCTCTATTTGAAGTCGGGCATCTCGATTGACTCCCTTCAGCAAGGAGGCGCTCACGAGAATCAGCGGCGGCCCGGAACGGAAAACGTGGCGGCGATTGTGGGCACGGCGGTCGCAGCCGAACTTGCCGCAGGGGTTTCGCCCGAGGAGCAAACACGGCAGGCCCGGCTGCGGGATCTTCTCTGGGAGCAGATCGCGGCGGCGGATCCGAGCGCCCGCCTCAATGGATCCCGGGAGCAGCGCCTGTGCAACACGCTCAACGTGAGTTTTCCCGGATTCGACGGTGAAAGCCTGCTGATGAATCTGGATTTAGCGGGCATCTGCGCCTCCAGCGGGGCCGCCTGTATGGTGGGGTCGATCCTGCCTTCGCACGTTTTGCTGGCCATGGGGGTGCCCGAGGCGTTGGCAAAGGCGACAGTGCGGTTCTCGCTCGGAAAAGACACAACCCACGGGCAAATCGTCGAGGCGGGTGCTCTGGTGGGAAACATCTTGCGCCGGCATCGGCATTAAACGAGAGGAGCGGCAAAGAACCCCCATGATTGCCGCCCACTTTTCCAACCCGCCCGTCGAAATGCCTGATCCCCACGCGCAGCCGCGGCTCGACCACTCGCACCGCGGTTTTGTCCTCGTTTGCGGGGCGTTTCTCGGCGCATTATTTCCACAAGTCTAACCCGGGGGCGGGGCGCGATTGCTGGGGGGAATGAACTCGGACCAACTCGGACATTTGAATCAAAAAATGCAAAGCCAATCCCAGCGTCAGATCTCCGCGCAGGCGGCGCCGCTGGGTTCCATGGAACCCCAGCCGCGCCCTCCCTTGAGCGCGGACATCGGGGCGCTCCTTGAGGAGGCTCGGACTTTGTTGAAAACCCTGGGTTGCACTCAACTGGCGGACCGTTTGGAGATTCGATGGAACTCGCGGATGCGGAGCACAGCCGGCACAGCTTTCGCCGGGCGCGCGCTCATCACTCTCAATCCCCGGCTTTTGGAGTTTGGAACGGCGGAAGTGACCCGCACCCTTCTTCATGAACTCGCTCATTTGCTCGCGCATCACCGCGCGGGCCGCCACAGGATTGCCGCTCATGGGGTGGAATGGCAGCAGGCCTGCGCCGAGCTGGGGCTGCCCGGCGAAAAACGCTGCCACGATCTCCCGTTGCCGCGCCGCAAACTGGAGCGCCGCCATGTGTACCGCTGTCCACACTGCAAGCTGGAGGTCCCGAGGGTCAAACCCCTGCGGCGAAAGTCCGCTTGTCTCGCCTGCTGCCGAGCCCATGCGGGTGGCAGTTATGACGAACGGTTCCGCCTCGTGAAACTGCAGGCCAAATAGACGCAGCCGGATTCGCGCACTGGAGCCCGTCAGCAAATCACATCGAGGCACCGCCGCCCGCGAGGCGAGTGGGAATGGGCGGCTGGGATTGTTCGGAATCAGCTCCTTTGAAGATGCCGATGCAGCGCCGAAACAACCGCGCGGAATTCCTCCTCCAGTGCCTCCTCAAAACCCTGGAACGCCTCGTCATTCCCGCTCCAGATCTCCAGATCCAGGCATATTTGGTGGAGTCTGATGGCTCCGAAACTTCCGGCCGCACCCTTGAGCTTGTGAGCCGCCCGCTGGATCTCCTGAATCGCGATGGAGTCCAAGCCGGAATGGTTGCGCCATTTTCGGAGCTCCGCCAGGCAGCCCTCGGCTTCCCTCTCGAATGCCCCGGTCATTTTGGCCACGAGATCCGGCCCGAGCTCTTCGAGTTCCTCGAGGGTCTCGCTGCGGATCAAGCCGCGTCCTGAGTGATTTATCCCGTGAACCATGGGGCCCCGGGGCGGAGAGTCGTGCAAATCAGCGGCATCCATGGGCAAGGCAGGTGTTTGAAATCTACAGGGAGATGCCCAAAGAGGGCTCGTTTCCGAAGGCGAGCGCAGGCCGTATCGAGGCCCTTGAAATGGATGAAATGAGGAAAGGGATCCGCATGAGTTGGAAAAGTGAAGGCGCACGGAGAAGAGCAAAAAAAGGGCCCACCCCGTTGAAGATTCTGCAAATCCCGACATGCATTCGGGCGAACTCTCGACACGGGCGCGCCCGGCGTTCTTTTTTCTTGTGAGCGGGACCGCTTTTCCCGAGACCCTCTCGGGGATGAGCAAAGCGGTGCAACATTGGATGGTGAAGCAGGAACCGACGGCCTACGCCTGGGCACAGTTTGCAGCCGACGGCGAAACCGCCTGGACCGGGGTTCGCAACTTCCAGGCGCGCAACAATTTGCGGGCCATGAAAAAAGGCGATCTCGCGCTCTACTACCACAGCGTGGTGGGCAAGGAAGTGGTCGGCGTCGCCAAGGTGCAACGCGAGGCCTACCCAGATCCGACCGCCACCGAAGGCGATTGGGATTGCGTGGATCTCGTCCCGGTCAACGCGCTGGCCCATCCGGTCTCACTGGAGTCCATCAAAAAAAACCCAGTGCTCAAAGACATCGCTCTTGTGCGCCAATCGCGGCTTTCGGTGATTCCCCTGACTCCGGTCGAATACGCGGAGGTGGTGCGCCTGGGCTCCCAAGCCGGGAGCTAAAAACCACGCGACAGAGCCGGGATTTCAATGGCGCATCATTGCGCTCCGTTCCGAGCGAGGCTAGCCTCGCCCACTTTTCCTCGACCCTATGACTCCAGCCACTGAGCACATTCATTTCTTGGGAATCTGCGGTACCGCAATGGGCGCGGTGGCGGCGGCCATGCGCGAACAGGGCTACGTTGTCACCGGGTCCGACGAGAGGGTGTATCCGCCGATGTCCACCTTTCTTCAGGAAAAAGGCATCCAACTCCGGGAAGGTTACCGGGCCGAAAACATCCCCGACAACGCGGATTTAATCGTGGTTGGGAACGCGATTTCCCGGGGCAACCCCGAGGTGGAGGCGGTCCTCAACCGCAAGCTCTCCTACCTGTCGCTGCCGGAAACCCTGAAGCTCTTCTTTCTCAGGGGGAAACACAACCTGGTGGTCACCGGCACCCATGGCAAAACCACCACCACGTCCCTGCTGACATGGATCCTCAAACAGGCCGGGCTCGATCCCGCGTATATGATCGGCGGGATCGCAAAAAACTTCAGCCAGGGCTGTTCGCTGCATGACTCGAAGTATGTGGTGCTGGAGGGGGACGAATACGACACGGCGTTCTTCGATAAACGCTCCAAGTTCCTCCATTACCTGCCTGAGATGGTCATCGTGAACAACATCGAGTTCGATCACGCGGATATTTTCCCGGACCTCGACGCCATCAAACTCAGTTTCAAGCGGCTGCTGAATATCGCCCCCAGCGAGGGCATGGTCCTCATCAATGCCGACGATCCCAACTGCACCGAGGTCGCTCGGGATTGCCGGGCGCCCTTGGTGGAGGTTGGGTTCTCGCCCAATGCCGCCCGGCAGATTCGCGACGTGAGTTACGACGCCCAAGGCTCGGCGTTTACCCTGCTGGGCACGCGGTTCGAGCTGCCGATGGTGGGCGAATACAACGTGCGCAACGCCGCCATGGCGATCTCCGCCGCGCACTTCTACGGGGTGCCCATGGAGACCCTCCGCGCCGCAGTCGCCTCGTTTGAGGGGGTCAAACGCCGACAAGAAGTCCGCGGCGAAACCCGGGGCATCACGATCATCGACGATTTTGGGCATCACCCCACCGCGATCCGCCAAACCCTCCGCGGCCTGCGCCACCAGTATCCCGGACGCCGCATCTGGGCTCTTTTTGAGCCGCGCTCAAACACCACCCGGCGCGCCGTGCTCCAGAAACCCCTGACCGATGCGTTTGAGGACGCCGACGGCGTGATTCTCGCCCAAGTGGCGCGCCTTGAGCAGCTCGCCGAGGCCGACCGGCTGAACCCTCAAAAGGTGGTTTCCGACTTGGTCGCCATGGGCAAAACCGCCTTCTACGAACCCGGCGTCAACGAGATCATCGCCCGGCTCAAACCCCTGACCCAGGACCGCGACGTGGTGGTCATTTTCAGCAACGGCGGCTTCGACAACATCCACAAGCGTCTCTTGGCCGAGTTGTAGTGTTCCGGCGCGAAACCGGCGAAGGATCAGAAGTCTCTGCCGCAGAGACTGCGCGGTTCAGATCACCGCACCCGGCTTGAAGTGGGCCTGGCGGACGGCCTCGAAGAGCACGATGCCCACGGAAGTGGCCAGGTTGAGGCTCCTAGTTTTTCCGGTCATCGGAATCGTCAGGCAACGGTCGGCGTTGGCTTCGAGCAGCGGCTCGGGAAGCCCCTTGGTTTCCCGCCCGAACACCAGGAAATCGCCCGGCTCAAACGCCACGTCCCAATACGCGCTCCGGGTCTTGGTGGTGAGAAAGAAGAATCGGGCCTGGTCGGGCTGGGCCGCTCGCATCTCCTCAAAGGAATCCCAGAGGGTCACCTGGACGTCCTTCCAGTAATCGAGACCCGCCCGGCGCAGCGTGCGGTCATCGATGGAGAATCCCAAAGGCTTCACCAGGTGCAAGGACGCCCCCGCTCCGAGACAGAGTCGGCCGATGTTGCCCGTGTTGGGAGGAATCTCAGGCTCGATCAATACAACGTGAAACATGGAATGGCTCGATGGGATGGCCTTTGTTCCCGGACCGGTCAATCTCGAAACCGGCCCCCGCAAGTCTCCCCCGCACACGCCCGCTGAAATTCGCCGTGCTGGAGTGGGATCCAAAATCCCCCTACCCGCCCTCGCTCAGACGTTTCTTGGGCGTTTCAAAGAGCAGCGCATGGGCTTGCCTGAGGATCTCGGGAATCTGCCCCGCCAACCTGTGCCCCTGGAGGGCTTGGGAAATCGCCGCGCCATCGGCCGAAGCCGCGTTGCTTCCCGGAAACCAATGCCCGGCGTTCCCCATCAGATTGTAGCGCATCTTCCCCCAGGCAGTCAGATCCAGCCCCTTGGCATAAGTCCAAAGACGAAGGATTTCCTGGACGTTCACCTCGCCCGGGATCCGATCGAAGTCCGGCACGCCGTGGAGTGCGTGCGCGCACCACTCTGGCCCGAGAACCCCCTCCAGCTCCGTGTTCAACCGCGCCACGACCGGAGCGACGGTCGTGGCGGCGTGTTCGTAATGAGCCAGCGACGCCACGTGCGCGTCAAAGTCCGAGGGGCGCGCGGCCCCGACGCTGAGGGTGTGAACCTCGGGTTTCGAGAGGCAGTAAAGGTTGTTGAATTCGATGGGCGACAGCGGTTCACACAACCGGCGCACCTTGTCCGGCGGCGCGTGGAGCATCCCGCCCTTGTCCGTGGGGCTGATGATAAACACGCCCATGTCCTCCGCCGCGGCGGCTCGCACCGCCTGCCAATTGTAGGGGTTCACGAAATACCAGTGCAGATTCACGTAGTCGAACTCGCCGGTGCGGATGGCGTTTTCGATCACCCCCGTCGTGGCGTGGGTGCTGAACCCAACAAACCGGCAGCGCCCCTCCCTTTGCAGCTGCCGGGCCACCTCCAAACATCCCCCCTTGCGCAGGGTCCAATCGAGGAGCTCCGGGGTGTTGATTCCGTGGAAGGAAAGCAGGTCCACATGCCCCAGTTTGAGATACCCCATGGAGCGCTCAAAGGTGGCCAAGAACTCTTTGGGATCGGCGCAGGGAGCCACCTTTGTCTGAACAATCATCTTCTCCCGTGGCAGTTTGGGGAGCAGCCAGCCCAACTGCATCTCGCTGGTCCCGTAACCCCGGGCGGTTTCGATATGGCAAATGCCCAGCTCCAGACTCCGCAAAACTGTCGCCTCCAAGTTGCGCTGGTTCTCCTCGGGAATCTCCTCGGGCTTACAATCATCCCACTTGTGCTGGTAGCGCATTCCCCCGCAGGAGAAGACCGGCATGGACAGTTCCGTGCGACCGAAGCGGCGGTATTTCATAGGGAACAAGGTGTTCATTGATTCGAGACGAAAAACCGGGGGGGCGGCGTCACTGACGATGGGCGGAAGGGCTCGCCGGGAGTCGCCATGAAAAATTCAACGCCCGGCGTTGGAAACGGCGCAGTTCGACAAACCCCCAGTCCACGAGTTGTTTCTCGATCACCGGCAAATGCATGGCGCCCCAAGGAACCACCACCACGTCGTGGGTCGTGAGCGCCTCCTCGATTTCTCCGATGAGATGCACGTTGCGATGGTCGAGAATATCCTTCATTGCGGCCTCACCCACCGACTGATCCTGAAAAGGGCTCTCCGGGGACTGCACTTTTCTCAGCGCATCCATCAGATTCTCCGAGGCGAATAAACCCGCGACCGCCTCAAGGTAGCGGAGCGTCGAGGGCTGGAACTCGGCGACATCCACATCGGCCCTGCGGTATTCCACGGAATTGTCTGTCCCCTCGCCCACCCTCCCCGCCGCCTGGCTCTGGAACGCGCTCTCGGTTTGTGAAACCAACCCGAGTTTCCCCGCCAACTTTGCGTATCCCAGATGTTTGCCAAAACGCCCCCCGCGATCGCTCACCCCCTCCATCAGCACAACCGTCGAGTCGGCTTCCGGAATGGTCTTCAACGTCTGCTGATAAAACTCCTCCCGGGCAATGTGGACCATCCCAACCAACCGCACCTGTTGATTGCCGCGTTGGAAATGGCGCTCCTCCAGGGAAACCCCCGTGGGATCCACCCGGACATAACCCGCCGTCTTGGAATCCACCAAAAACAGGCCGGAATACACCCAAACAGCGGCCATTCCCACCGCCAAAGCGCCGCTGTAAAGAAATGCGCCGATCACGTTGCGCACAGTAAAAAGTGGGCGACGACTCGCGCGCGCCACGCAGCTCCAGCTCGCAAACCCGCCGCAACAGCCAATCAGCAACAGCGAAAGCCCAATCTGCAACACCCCCACCACCCAACGGCTCTGGTCCGGATAGTAGAGACTCAATGGCAACGCTCCACACTGGTTCCAAAAAACCCAGACCACCCCGGGCAGCAGGATCCGCTTGGAGAACCGAGGACTCAGGCCCATGCCTGCGTAAATCCCCAACGCCCCCAAAAAAAGAGCCCCGCCCAGCCAGGATTGAAAGAGCCCCAATCCCTTCGAGGCTCCCGAGGGCACCATCAGTCCCATCCAACTCGCCAGCCCTCCCTGCAAAAGCAGCGCGTAGAGAAAAGCTTTG
>CAMARB010000176.1 GCA_945860355.1 Chthoniobacter flavus
TCCATCCCGTCCATCCCGTCCATCCCGTCCATCCCGTCCATCCCGTCCATCCCGTCCATCCCGTCCACATTCCGCATTGCGCCCCCCTCCAGAGCGCCTAATCCACAAACGCGAACTCGTTGGAAAACAGAAGCACCTGCGCGTATTTCTCCCACGGGCTCAGAGGCTTCCGGCTCGGCGCAGGCCCGCCAAACCCCGCCCCGGCCGCCCATTCACCGGCCTCGCTTCGGATCCGCGGTTCCCAAAGAAAAGTGTCCGCAACCGCGCTCTCGAGGGATTCCACAATAAAGTCCACAGAGTCTCCGCGTTGCACCGACAAGTTGGCGACCCCCAACTCCGCACTCTTTCCGGGCTCCACCCGGGCTTGGGCGAGCTCGCCGGATCGGCTTGAGACAATCCGGCCCAAAACACCGTCGCCGTCTGGCGAAACTTTCTGTAGCACGCCGGAAATCTGGAGCACGGCATCGGCCGGAGCGGTCCAACGCCGGATCGCCGCGTGGCCGGGCCCTTGGCCGGGGTGTCCGCCCGATTTGTTCAGGGTGACCCAACCCAGTTTGGGGTCGGGTAAACGGGCGCTGCCCTGCCAAGCGGTGCCGGTCCAATGCGGGAGCGGCTCAAAGACAACCTGCCGCAGCGCGTCATCGTAATGGCCGAACCCGTACTGCCAGAGCGGCGATTCCGGAGGCGGATTGCCCTGGGCTTGTTGTTCTCTGAGAAAGCGCAACCCCATTGCCACCTCCGCGGGCGCAGCGTTCCGAGCGAAAACGCGCCGGTAGAGCGTCTGGACTTGGGACTCGGAGAACGGCAGCGCGTCGAGGCCGGGCGCGCCCGCGAGGCCACGCGCGCGGTCCATCACAAACGGGCTGTTGAGCATAAACAACGCTTGCTGGGGCACGGTGGTCACGTGGCGCTGAGGGCTTGTCGCATCGGGGTTCGCAAAGTCGAAGGTGCGGAAAACCCCGGGCAGGTTTTGCCGGTCGATGAAACCGTACACCGTCCGTCTCAGGGCCGGGGATTCCCCGGTCAAATCCACGGAACGCCCGCCCATGGCGAGGTCGAGTTGTCCTGCGGCGAAAAGCAATGAATCGCGGAACGCCTCAAAATCCAGCCGACGCCGCTGAAAACGCCCCAGCCAGCGGTTCTCGGGATCCGCCTCCGCAGAGACCGGGTCGGGGTCACTCGTCTGTTGGTAGGTGGCCGACAACAGAATGAGGCGGTGGAGTTTTTTGATCGACCAGCCCTCCTCCATGAACCGGGAGGCCAACCAATCCAAAAGTTCCGGGTGCGTCGGCGCGTCGCCTTTGACGCCGAAATCGCCGGGAGTCCGGACCAACCCGGCCCCGAAATGCTGAGCCCAAACCCGGTTGACGTACACCCGTGCCGTGAGGGGGTTGTTCGGGCTGGCGATGGCCTGGGCGAGTTCGAGTCGGCCGCTGCCTTTTTCAAATGGCCGGGGGTCACCGCCGGAAAGCACCGTGAGGAAACGCCGCGGCACGACGTCCCCGGGTCGCCCGGGGTTTCCCCGGAGAAAGACGCGGGGGTTGACCGGCTGCGGCTTGTCGAGCAACGCCATGGCGCGCTCCGGCGCGTGGGGGTTGAGCTCCACGCGGACCCGTTGGTTTTGCAAAGCCCGCAATTCGTCATGGGCTTTCCGGGTAAAAAAAGCGGACTGAAAAAACGGCTCCACGGTGGAGGCTCCCAGCCAGATCGGGGCGCCCTGGAGGTGGCCGACGAGGAGGCCCAACTCAAGGGCGCGTCTCCCGTAGAGTTGCTGGATGCGGGCGTCGGCGGCGTCGCGCTCATTGACATAATTCTCATGGGGAGGGGTTTGGGAGAGCAACGGCAGATCCTGAAGCTCGGGCTCCCGGCTCGAGGCGAAGACGCCGTAGAGGGCGTAATAATCCTTCTGCGTTACCGGATCAAATTTGTGATCGTGGCAGCGCGCACACGTCACCGTCAGCCCCAGGGTTCCCCGGCAGATCACGTCAATCCGGTCGTCGATGATGTCGTGCGCATTATTGATAAACCGTCGGCCCAAAGTCAGAAAACCGAGGGCCGCCATGGATTGCCCGGGTTCAGAAACGCCGAGTTGATCCGCCGCAATCTGGCGAATCAGAAACCGGTCATAGGGCATGTCGGCGTTGAAGGCCTCAATCACCCAGTCCCGGTAGGTGAACGAAAAGGCGTACTGGCGCTCCTCCTGGAGAACATAACCCCTGGTGTCCGCATACCGGGCGACATCCAACCAATGCCGGCCCCAGCGTTCGCCATACCGGGGCGAGGCCAAAAGGCGGTCCACCACACCGGCAAAAGCCGCGGCGTCGGGCTGCGGATCCCGCTCAAAAGCTTCGTATTCCTCCGGCGACGGCGGCAACCCGGTCAACCCGTAGGTGGCTCGCCGCAGCAGCGTTCGCCGGGAGGCGGGGGGCGCCTGAGCGATCCGATGTTTTTGGAGTTTTTCAGCGACAAACGCGTCAATGGGATTGGCCACGCGAAACCGGGGGACATTAGGAACCGCGGGCGATTGGACCGCTTGAAATGCCCAATGGTTTTTTGCCGCCCATTCGAAGGAACTCGGAGCGGGAGCATCCCCCGCTGGCCAAGGAGCCCCCATGCGCACCCACTCGACCAGGGCCGAGATTTGGGATGGAGGAAGTTTTTCGGCTTTTTCCGGCATCTTCGAGTCGCCGGCATGTTGGATGGACCGGATCAAAGAGCTTTCGTCGGGTTTGCCGGGAACGACCACGGGCCCGGTGTCGGCGCCTTTCAGGAGAGCGGCGCGGGAATCCAGGCGCAGATCGGCCTTCTGCTTTTCTGGGCCGTGACACTTCAAACAATGCTCTGAGAGCACCGGCCGCACCTGTTTCTCGAAGAACTCGAGCTCTTCAGGCGCCGTGCCGGCCACAGCCAAGGCGCAGCACACCGTGGAGGCCAAATAGAAAGAGAACGCAACACGCTTCACTGTCTGAGCCAACCCTTGTGGCTCCGAGACCTTAGCCTCTCGTCGCAGGGCCCCGCTCCGCGGAAGGGACAAACACGGAGGGCGCTTACTGAGGAGGATGGTTTTGGGAAGATGGGGCGTTGCGGCGCTGGCGATAGGCAAACTACGTTCCTGCGCTGCGCAGGAGCGCGCTATCACGGGAGCGGCAGGCATCTTGCCTGCCCTGCGGAAGCTTGGAGAGCAGCGGAAGAAGCAGGCGGGACGCCTGCCCTCCTTTGGGGCGCTCCAACGGCGGAGTGCGCCTGTCCAGACAACCCCCACCAAAGATCCCCACTCGGAGATTTCAAGAGAAGGGTGTCGTCCCGAATGTCACTTAGTTAAGGCTCCTTTTCGACGTTTTCCTCTGTGACCGGGGCAATGGGGCGTTTTTTTGGGCGAGCGGATGCGCAAACTCTTGGCGCCGCGCGTTCGCGTGAACTCACGGAATCTTTGAGCTCCTTGCGTTCCTTGCGGTGAAGATTGAGGAGGGCTCGGCCACCTGAGGCTCCGAGCCCGTGGCCCTTGCACGGTTTTTTCGTAACCGCATAGATCTCAAAGATCGCAGAGAGGATTTCACCTCAGAATTCCTCTGCGCGCATCTGCGTTCCTCTGCGTTCCTCTGCGGTTTCCCTTCCCCTCTCCCAACCCGACACCGGGAACAACCCCAAAGATCTCAAAGAACCCAAACAAGCAGGTTGGAACTTCGGCTTTCGGGCTTCATTAAATGCCATTCGGTATCGTCCCAAACTGAACGCCATCCGGAACACCCGCTTGTTCGCCAAAAGAGCGGCCCCCGGTCCAGCAAGCCGCAGACGGTCTGAATGCTGGGATGTATTTCATCCACCACTCCTTGCCGGCATTCGATTCAAAGGCAGTCTCGCCCCACGCCAGACCCTGTGTTTGATTCCCCGGGCTCCATGCGCGATCCGACCATGCCCACTCCGCAAACCGACTCTCCGGAGACTGCCACCCGCCCCCTGCGGAAGCGGGGGATCGCCTTCTTTCTGGCCGCCGCCCTCTTTCTCTCCGTCTCCCTGCTGGCCGTTTTCCGGGCCCCGAACACGCTGCTCTGGATGCTCGCCATCGGGGCCACGGAATACGGGCATTGGCTGGTGATTGCCCCCTTGAGCCTGCTTTTGATCCGGATCCGGTTCGTTCCCGGACCCGGAACGGCGCCGGCTGACCGGACGCTGCACCGGTTGACCCTGGGATTTTGCGCTGTGGCCTGCCTGCTCCTGCTCACCCCGGCGGCGCGCGCTTTTTGGTCGGCGCCCGCGTTGGTCCGGGAACTCTCGCGCTGTTTTCCTCCCGGGGACGTTTCCAGGCCGGGCCCTTTGAGTTTTACCCGGCTCTGGCTGGGCCGGAGCGACCCGTTGATTGACGAGGAGGAGCACGTTTACAGCAACCGGGCGGAGCAACCGCCCCTGCGCCTCCTTTTTACCCGGAGCCAGCAGTCCGAGCCGGCCCCGTGTGTGGTGGTGCTGCACACGGGCGGCTGGAACAACGGCACACCGGCGGAGTTTCGCGCAATGAACTCGCATCTGGCCCGTCGCGGCTACGCCACGGCCTCCATCCAATACCGGCTCGCCCCGCGCTGGACCTGGCCCGCTCAACGCGACGATGTGCGGGCGGCCCTGGACTATTTGCGCCACAACGCGCGGACCCTGGGACTCGATCCGGACCGGGTGGTATTGCTCGGGCGCTCGGCCGGGGGACAAATTGCGCAGGCGGCGGCTTACGGACTGCGGGAGCCCGCCATTCGCGGGGTGATCGCGTTTTACGCACCCGCCGACCTCCATTTCGCCTACCGCTACGCGCGCAGTGACGACGTGCTCAATTCGTTGCAGTTGCTGCGGGATTATCTCGGAGGCGATCCCGGGGCGCGTCCGGAGAACTACGACTCGGCCTCGGGGATCGGCCTGGTCACCCCGGAGAGCGTGCCCACGCTGCTCCTGCACGGGAAACGAGACGAACTGGTGTGGGTGCAGCAAAGCCGACGGCTTCACACCCGGCTGGACGAGGCCGGGGTGAAAAACGCGTTCCTTGAGCTCGATTGGGCCACACACGCATTCGACCACAATCCCCACGGGCCGGGAGGTCAGCTCAGCGCCTGGGCCGTGGAACGGTTTTTGAAGAACGTCACACGCCCCGGGCCTGCCCCGGCGCCTACAGCCCCTTGAGCGCCTCGCGACCGCGCCCCTTGGTTTCGGGATCGTCTTTCTCGCGGTTGGGCAGGCTGAGGCCTTTTTCGAGCGCCGCTTTGGCGAGCTCTTTTTTGCCCAGCGCGGCATACGTGCGGCCCAGTTCGACATGGTGAGAGACGCGGTTCGGCGCGAGCTCGATCGCCTTGAGGAAATGGCCAACGGCCACCTCGTAGGAAGCGGCCGGGATTTCACCGTAAATGAGCCGGGCCGCCGCTCGCAGCAGCGCGTTTAACCCCGCCAACTCATAGTTCCACGCCCCCAGGACGTGGTAGGCATAGTCGTTGCGCGGATCGAGTTTCAGGGATTTCTCCGTGTGCTCCTTCACCAACTTGGAATACGCGATTTTGGTTTTGTTGTCGGTAAACGGCGCCACCCGCCCGTAACAAATCGCCAGCGCCAGCTGCGCCAAGGCGTTTCCCGGGTCCGCCGCCACGGCCCCCCGGGCCGCGTCCAAACCCGCCTCCGCCCGCTTGCGTTTTTCCTCCTTGGACGTCGTGTCCACCATCGAGAGGCTTTGTTCCCGGGCGATCCGACGCAGAATATCCGCGTTCCCCGGGGCAAGCTGATCCGCCTGAACATAAGCCGCCAGGGCCTCGGCTGTCTTGAGCTGGGCATCCAAAGCGTCGCCTTTGCGCACCCATTCCGCAGCCCCGGGATCGGCCGCCCACGCGGGGGCCAGCCCCAAGATCAGCATTCCAAGGACTCGGGAAGTTGTTTTCATCGGGCAACGGGTTTTTGGAACCGGTAATGGGACACAAACCATTCGTCACCGCCGCGGTAGTTCCAGAGTTCGGCGCAGGCCATGAAAAACACCCGCCAATAGACCCACCACCGGCGGGTCTGTTCGGCGCCGTAGGTCTCGGCAAACAGCGGCCAGATTTCCTCCCGGTGCGCGTCCATGTTCTGGAGCCACGCCTCGGCGGTGCGGGCGTAGTGCTGCCCGGAAACCACCCAGTGTTGTTCGATCCGCAGATCGTCCTGGAAATACAGCAGCAGATCGTCCGCCGGCATCTGGCCTCCGGCAAAAAAGTAACGCGTCATCCAATCCGACGGCCCGCGGTCCTCGTAGTGGTAGGCGATGTCTTTGTGGGTGAAGATGTGGACAAAGAGTTTGCCGCCCGGCGCCAGCGCACGCGCCACCTTGGCCAGGAGCAGGTTGTAGTTCTTCATGTGCTCGAACATCTCCACGGACACCACCCGATCAAAACCGGGCTCGGGCTCAAAATCGTTCATGTCGGCCGTGATAATCGTCAGGTTCCCCAGTCCGCGCCGTTGAGCCTCGGCATCGATGTGCGCCTTCTGGGTGCGCGAATTGGAGACCCCGGTGATCCGCGCTCCGGGATACTTTTCCGCCATCCAAAGGGAGAGCGACCCCCAGCCGCACCCGAGCTCCAGGATACGCTGGCCGTCGGCCAACTCCGCGCGCTGACAGGTGAGCGCCAGCATGCGTTCCTCGGCCTGGTCGAGGGTGTCGTCCTCGCCCGCCCAGTAACCCGAGCTGTACTTGAGCCGTTTGCCCAGGGACATCTGGTAAAACGCGGTGGGCACCTCGTAATGCTGCTCGTTCGCCGCCCGGGTTTGCACGGCAATCGGGCTTTGTTTGAGCCCGGCGATGTGTTCCATCAACGCTTGGCGCCGGAGCTCGGCCGTGGCGGCGCGTTTCTCGCGCAAGGTTTGGCCCAGCAAATACCGGATCCCGAGGCGGATCAGGGGGTCGGGCACAGAATCGGTTTCAAGCAGCTGATCGAGTGTCATGATGGAAGAAGAGAGAGAGAAAAAACATGGGTCACGGTTTCTTGCGGAACCAGGGCACAAAGACGCTGGTGGTCTGCTGATAACGCCGGTAGGCGTCGCCCTTGCTTTTGAGAGCGTATTCCTCGGTGAGCGGGATCCCGGTGACTTGGAAAAGGAAATAGAGCATCAGCAGGGGGCAGACGAGGGCCAGCCAGCCCCAGGGCGAGGCCAGTGCGGCGATAAAAAAGCCCCACCAGATCACCGACTCAAAGAAGTAGTTCGGGTGCCTGGAATATTTCCAGAGCCCGACATCACAGACCGTTCCCTGACGGGCGGGATTGGATTTAAACGCCTGCATCTGACGATCGGCGAGGGATTCCCCGGCCAAGCCCACAACGGCCACGAGGAGGCCGACCATTTCAAGCGGGTGGATGCCGGGCGCGGGATTAAAGGCGGCGAACAGGAACGGGAGTGAAAAAATGACCACCAACACCGCCTGCAACTCGAAGAAGAGGAGGAACATGCCCGGGCCGGGCCAACGGAGCCTGAGTTTTTCGTAGCGGACGTCTTCCTTCGGGTGATGCCGCAGGACTCGAAGCAGAATGTAAGTGCCCAGACGCAGGCTCCAGGCCAGGCCGACCACGCCGAACAGAGCTTGGCGCAGGCCGAACCCGGGCCCGAGCCAGGCGTAGAGCGGGAGCAGAACGGCGAGCCCGTAGGAGAAAGCCACGTCGAGGAAACCGTAGTTTTTGACGCGCACACAGAGCGCCCATATGAGGGCGAAAGCGACGACCGCGACGAGAGTGGCCCATCCAAGGAGTGTCAGCATAATTTAAAGGGGTGACTGCAACCGCCGCGCCGCGCGGCGCAGGAGCGGGCGGAGTGAGAAATAGAGGAGCCCCACGGCGACTGGCGCAACAAGCAGCCAGA
>CAMARB010000177.1 GCA_945860355.1 Chthoniobacter flavus
TGCCGCGGCAACGGCCCATCAACTTGCGCATCGGTTCAAACATCGGGGTATTCCATCGCATTCCTCACCAACCCTTCTCACCCCCTTTCGTTGGCGGAAATTTTCCACGAAACACCTCCTTAACTAAGTGCCATTCGGGTCTGTCCCCAAACGCCGCAGGTCCACCCCGCCTTTGGTCTTCTTGCCGTCGTGACAGTCGTAACACTTGGATTCGAGCACCAAACGCACCGCCGCCCAGTCGGGCGAGTTTTTCTGGGGCGTCGGCAACGCGGCGGGATTCGCGGCGGCGTTGCTCCAGGCCCCTGCGCAGGTGGCCAGCCCCCAGGCCAGGGGCAGGAAGGGCGTTTGTGAGAGGCGCAGGCGGATCATTGGCAGACGGGGGGAGTTGGCACCAGTCAGCGGGAACCTGTGAGCTCGGATTTTCTTAGGGGGAAAACCGTCCGCTGGACGCCGGGGAGCCTCGATGTGACCGGCATCCGGATGCGAGCGGTCTTTCCCAGGCTTCCCGGACCCGGCCTTTGTGATTTAGCAGGACAGCCATGCCCCGCCGGCCCCAGAGTTCCAGGCGGATCCCCACGTATGGCCAACAAAGCGCTTCTTCACCAAAAAATCCTAGCCCGGCTCGCCGCAGACCAGGAGCTCCTCCTGCAATCCGCGCGTGCGGCCCATGCCGAGGCCACCGACGAACAGAACAAGGCGGAGAACAAATACGACACCCGGGCCCTGGAGGCGTCCTACCTCGCGCAGGGGCAAAGCCGCCAGGCGCTCCAGACGGCCCAGGCCATTCAGCAGTTTGAGGCGCTGGAATTGCGCGAGTTTTCGGCGACGGATCCCGTCGAGCTCGGGGCCCTGGTGGAACTCCAGTCTGGTCCGGACCACGCCTTCTATTTCATGGGCCCGGCCTCGGGCGGCATGGAAATCGAGCATGACCCCGGGCCGGTGCTGGTGCTCACGCCGCACTCGCCGCTGGGGCGGCAGCTGATGGGCAGGAAAAAAGGCGACCGCTGGAAGCTCCAAGTCGGCGGGCGGCCGACGCAATCGGTCATTCTGGGGGTTTATTAGGTTGCCGCCCGCGCGTTTTTTCCGGGGAACCGGGACCGAAAGATGCTCGATAATTCCACTGGCAATCCCTTTTTCTTTTGGAAAGGTCTGCAAACCTTTTCCTCGATGAACCCATTCCGGCTCTTGTTTCTGGTGGTGGTCAGTTGGCTTGCTCTTGGCGCCCACTCCTGGGCTGCCCGCACCATCGTGATCGATGCCGGCCACGGCGGGCATGACCGGGGCGGGATCCCCGGGCAGAAACATCCCGAGAAAGTGTATGCGCTGGACGTGGCCCTGCGCCTCCGCCGGAGTCTCCAGTCCGCCGGGTTCAACACCGTGATGACCCGGGATCGCGACTATTTCGTCGGCCTGCGCGAGCGCTGCCAAATCGCCAACAGCCGCTCCGGGAACGTGTTCATCAGCATCCACTTCAACTCCGCCAAGCGCGAGGGCGCCGCCGGAATTGAAACCTACTATTACTCGTCCTCGAGCGCGGCGTTTGCCGCCGCCGTGCACCGCGAGGTGCTGCGCGCGGCCGGAACCGAGGACCGGTCTGTCCGCCGCCGCGGGTTCTATGTCCTCCGTAATACGCGGGTTCCGGCGGTTCTGGCGGAGCTCGGTTTCCTTACCAACCGCGCGGAGGGCAACCGCGTGACCTCCTCCTCGCATCGCCAGCGTTTGGCCGATGCGCTGGCGCGCGCCATTGTCCGCCAATACCGGTGAGCCCGCTGAGTCTCGTGCCGGAGGGTTTTTGGGCGGGAACCCGGTTTTACACAAAGGGATTGAGACCATGGTGTTGAGTAATTCGCAGATGCAGGCCTTGGAGCGTCGCGCTTTTGAGAGCGGCGCGTCGGCCGAGGCCCTCATGGAGGAGGCCGGCCGGCAGATCGCCGACGTGGTGCGGGACTTTTTCCCGCAACCCGGTCGGTGCAGCGTTTTTTTTGGCAAAGGCCACAACGGTGGCGACGCCCTGGTGGCGGCCCGGTATTTGTCCCGGGCCGGTTGGCGCCTGGAGTTGTCGCCCGCGTTCGCCCCCGAGACGTGGAGTCCGCTGACCCGGAAGAAGTATGAGGAGCTGCCCGCCGCAGCTCCCGTCCGTGCCGGAGACGCGGCCGACGTTGGCTCCGCGGAGGTGGTGCTCGACGGGTTGCTAGGCATCGGCGCGTCCGGGCCGTTGCGGGAGCCGGTTCTCGCCGCGGTCCGATCCCTGCAAACCCGGCGTCTGGAGCGCAATGCCGTGGTGTTTGCCCTGGATCTGCCCACCGGTCTGGACGGGGACACCGGGGCGGCGGATCCCGAGGCGGTCCGTGCCGATTTCACCCTGACGATTGGGTTCGCCAAGAGCGGGCTTTTGGCGGATGGCGCCGCGGCTTTTGTGGGGCGTTTGGCGGTGCTGCCGCTGGACGCGCTCACGGCGGCGGCCTCCACCCAGGAGGGGGTTTCCGTGGCGGCGCCCCGGGAGTTGGCCCGGCTTCTTCCCAGGCGCGGATTTGATCTGCACAAGGGCGATTGCGGCCGGGTCACCGTGTTGGCGGGCGCGCCCGGGATGCTGGGCGCGGCACTAATGTGCGCGGAAGCCTGTGTGCGTTCCGGGGCGGGTCTGGTGACGTTGATGGTGAGCCGGGAGATTTATCCGCTGGTGGCCGGGGCGGCGTGTCCGGAGGTGATGGTGCAACCCACCCATTCGTATCTGGAGGCCTTGGACGTCCGCAGCGACGTGATGGCAATCGGGCCGGGCCTGGGCCTGGCGCGGCGCCCGCAGATCTTGGAGCTCATCTCCCGGGTGCCCTGCCCGATGGTGGTGGATGCCGACGCGCTCAACGCTTTGGCCTCGCAACCCGCCATTCTTGAGAACTGCGCCGGGCCGCGCCTGCTCACCCCGCATCCGGGGGAGATGGCGCGCCTAGATCCCGAGTCGCCCGGGCGTGACCGGCTCCGAACGCTGGAGTTCTTCACGGAGCGGTCTTCACACACACTGCTGCTCAAGGGGGCTCGCACGCTGGTGGGCCAGCGGGGAAAGGCCCCCAGTTTCAATTCCACCGGGTCGCCTGGCATGGCCTCCGGCGGGATGGGCGATGTGCTGACCGGGGTGTGCGCCGGGCTGGCCGCGCAAGGTCTCCCGCTCTACGACGCGGCGCGTTTGGGCGCCTGGCTTTGCGGGCGGGCGGCGGAACTGGCGATATTCCGCGGGCCGCACTCCGAGGAGTCGCTTTCGGCGACGGCGGTGCTGGGGCACCTCGGCGCGGCGTTCAAAGCGCTGCGGGCGGGGCGTTGGTGAAACGCGGTTGGGAACGTGACCCGAGCCCGATGCGGCTACTTCCAGCGCGCGAGTCGCGGGCGCTGGCGCGGCGAGAGATGAAAGGGTTGCAGTGGAGGGGGCGTTTCCAGAAAGCTCCCCCCTCCCTATGAAAACCCCCTTGGTCCTCGCTTTGCTTTTGGGTTGTCTCTCCGTGATACAGGCTGGGCCCCAAGACTGGCCCCAGGCGGGCGGCCCCAACGGTTCGTGGACGGTGGAGGCGGAGTCGGTGCCTGTGGCTTGGAGCGCGGTGAAAAACGAGCAAATCCTCTGGCGCACCACGCTGCCCGAGCAGGGCCAGAGCGGGATCGCCGTCTGGGGGGACCGCGTTTTCCTCACCACCTACAAACCCGAGGAGGGCAAACCGCCCGGGGGCCGGGACATCGTCGGGTATTGTCTCGACGCCCGGTCCGGCAAGGTGTTGTGGACGGTGGATGTGCCCGGCACGACGGAAAGTATCCCGGCCTATTTCTTTTCCGACGCCACTTCGCCCACGCCCGTCACCGACGGGGAACACGTGTGGTTTGTGAACGCGGCGGGCGGGATGGGCTGCTTTGATTTCGACGGCAAACCCGTCTGGGCCCGGCAATGGGCACCGAGCGGGAACCGCCCCCCGAACAAACTCTTTGAACCCATCCTTCTGGGCCACACCCTGCTCAACATGGAGCCGCGCGACGAGGGCGATCCCAAACGCGAGGCCGACCCGTGGAATTACATCCGGGGAATCGACGCGCTCACGGGCAAAACCCTTTGGGTGAGCGACGACGCCGTGATCCACTACAACACGCCCGTTCTGGGAAAAATGGCCGATGGAACACCGGCGGTTTTGCAGGGGCGCGGCGGATACCACGGCGTGCCGGAGACGCCCATCGGGCTGAGCCTCACGAGCCTCGCCCCGGGCAGCGAGGGGCGCACGCTCTGGCGGTTCGACGCCGAGCCCGACGGGAAGGCGCTCTACGTGCAGCACTGGAATGCGCGGTACGCGTTCTGGTTCAAGAACACCGCCGCCGAGCATCAGGTGTTGGATTCGAAAACGGGCCAACTGGTCCGGACCCAGCCGCTCATGCAGCGGGTGGACTGGCGCCGGTGGAATCCGGAGACCGGCAAACACGAGCTGCTGGCCGGCGTGGATCTGACGGCGCAGACCCCGCCCATCAAGGTGTTCCCGGCGCAGCTCTGCAACGTGGTGTGCGGGGATTGGCACTGGTTTCTCTGCTACACGGAGCCCAAGAAAAACGTGGGTCCGCCCTACTGCGTGGGCCGGGTGCACATCGAGACCGGCAAGGTGGAATACCTCGAGCTGCCGGTGTCGGTGGAGCGCGAGCCGGGCCAGGCGGATGCGTTGATCTGGGGCAAACCGCAGGCGTCGAGCACGGTGAACTCCCGGGGGATCGATGTCGCCCGGGACAAACGCAGCAAAGGCGACGGCTGGTGGTGGGGTTACCTGGGCAGCCCCATCGCGGTGGGCGGCAAGGTGTTCTTCACCACGATGCTCGGCATCACCTATGTGTTCGAGGGCAACGCCGAGGTGCTCGATGAAAAGGCCCTGCTTTCCGTGAACGACCTCGGCAAACCCGGGGAGACGTGGAGCCTCAACTCGCTCTCTTTCGCGCACGGCCGTTTGTTTCACCGCAGTATGAAAGAGGTCTTCTGCATCGGCCGCTGACCCCGCGGCGGCGTTCCAAGCCCGGTTTTATCCTGAAAAACGAAGTCCCGGCGGAATGACTGCGAGAGCGGAAACGCCACGCCTTGGCGTTCGGTGAATTTCAAGAGGGTCTCCGCGCCCCCCGCGTCTCCGCGTGAAAATGATCTCTCCCTGAAAAGTCGGAGCCCGGTTTTATTCCTCCTGCGGATTGAGCTCCGCGAACCGCCGCCGGGGTTTTTCCCGGAACCCCTTGGGAGATTGTCCCGTGAGTTTCCGGAACCGGATGCTGAAGTGTTGCGCGTTGGGGAACCCGGTCTGCTCGGCGACCTGCTGGACTTGCAGGTCGGTGGTCAACAGCAACTGTTTGGCCCGTTCGATGCGCCGCATCTCAAGGAACTGCATGGGGGTGAGCCCCATTTGATCCCGGAAAAGGTGGGCCAGCCGGGAGGGCGACAACGCCGCCACGCGGGCCATGGTTTCCACGCTGAGCCCCTCGTGGAAGTGCTCCTCGATGTGCGTGGTGACCCGCGCGATCCGTTCATCGAGCAGCCCGCGTTTCTCAAGGCCGCGCGTCCATTGCGCGAGTAGCAGGGCCTTCTCCAGCGCGTTCTCCGCCAGCGCCAGTTGGGGCGGATGCGCCCCCCACCACCGCAGCAGATCCTGGAGCCCCAGAAACACGGCGTCCCAAATCGCCGGGTCCCGGAAGGCGACGCAGGTGACTCCGGCGGAATCCTCGGTCGAACGCAGCGCCGGGACCAGGTGCGGCCGGGGATCGAAGATCATCCAGATCTCGCGTTCGCGTTTCTGCACCGTGAGCCGGTAGGGGGTGGTTGGAGGGATAATGAGGCAGGAGCGCGCGGCGAGAAGGAAGGTGCGGTGGTCGCAGGCCACCTCGGTGAGTCCCGAGAGAAAAAAACCGGCTGTCCAATGCGGAAAACCCGGGCCGCGTTCCACGCGGACTCCCGCGGCCTGGCCGCTTTTTCCTGCGGAGATGATCATGGAGGGCGGTTTTGAGCGGAGACGAATGGGGAGGCGGGTGCCGTGATCGTTGGTGTACAGCGGCGGTCAAGCCCCGCGGGTGAGGGGATTCGCGCGGGTGCGCCGGGAGGGGGCGTAGCAGGAATAGAAACGAACATAGCAGGCCCATCCATTCCCCGATTCCCGGAGGTCCGTTACATTTTCCATCGCAACGTTTCTCCCTGGCAGCGGGCATTGTTCCCGCTCCTCAAGGGGGGGCGGCTTTTTATCCACGCTCAAAAACCCCCGTTGAAATGCGCCCTCTTCAACTCCTGAACTTTTGCCCAGCCACTCGCAGGGCGCAGCGCACGGCGCGGCTGGGCTTTTTGTGCTTGTCTCTGCTCGTTGTCCAGCTGGCGGCGGTGCAGTCGGCGGGCGCGGTCGAAATCACCCCGGAACAGCGGGCTTTTTTCGAGAGCAAGATTCGGCCCGTGCTGGTGCGGGAATGTTACGAGTGCCATTCCGAGGGCGCGAAAAAGATCGGCGGCAAACTCCTGCTCGACACGCATCCGGACATGATGACGGGCGGGGAGTCCGGCCCGGCCATGCAGCCAAAAAACCCCAAGGCCAGCCTCATCATTCAAGCGCTGCAATACGACGGCCTGGAGATGCCTCCCAAGAAGAAGCTTCCCGAGCAAGTTGTCCGGGACTTTGTCTCCTGGGTGGAGATGGGCATCCCGGACCCGCGCCAGACGCCCAGCGCCAAGAAACCGGGGGTTTCCCTGGCCAAGAAAAAAGCCGAACTCTGGTCGCTCCAGCCGATTGCCAATCCGGCGGTGCCGCCGGTGTCAGGGGAATGGCCCCTGGATCCGCTGGATCATTTTGTGCTCGCGAAAATGGGGGGGCTTTCCCCGGCGCGGCCGGCGCCGCCGGAGGCGCTGGTGCGGCGGCTGAGCATCGATCTGACGGGGCTCCCGGCGACCGCTGAGGACACCGAGCGGTTTGTGGCCGATTACCGGGCCCGGGGACGCGCCGCATGGGAGGCCTTGGTGGATCGGCTGCTGGATTCCCCACACTACGGCGAACGCTGGGGGCGGCACTGGCTGGACATCGCCCGTTACGCCGAGGCGAACGGCGACGACGGCCTCGGCAGGAACCCGAACTTCCCGCACGCCTGGCGGTATCGCGATTACGTGATCGACTCCCTGAACCGGGACACGCCCTACGACCGGTTTCTCAGGGAGCAGCTGGCCGGGGATTTGTTGGAGACCGGTTCGGATGCGGAACGGGACCGGAGCCTTGTGGCCACGGGGTTTTTGGCCCTTTGCGCGAAGCCGGCGGTGGCGATGAACGACAATTTCGCGATGGACGTGGTGGCCGACCAGATCGCCCTCGTGGGGAGCGGCGTCCTGGGGATCAGTGTGGGCTGCGCGCGTTGCCACGACCACAAACACGACCCGATCACCCTGCGCGACTACACGGCGTTGGCCGGTATTTTTAAGAGCACGGAAACCCTCTGGGGGGCGGCGGCGATGGAGGGCCTTTCAGCGCCTCAAACCCCTTTGCACCCGTTGGCGGCCGCAGCGTGGTTGCCCGTGCCGGCGGGAACCAAAAAGGCGGCCAAGGGCAAGTTCAACTATCCTCCCGGGGCGCCCCTGGCCATGGGCGCTTGCGAAAGCGGCCAGGTGGGCGATTGCCGGGTGAACATCGGCGGGGAATCCAGCAAGCTCGGGGAATGGGTGCCGCGCGGGTTTCCCGAGTTGTTTCCGGCCCGGGCGGAGCCTTTTGGGTTTGTCTGTCCCCCAACCAGCGGCCGCCTGGAGCTGGCGGAATGGCTCGTGAATGAGGCGCGGCCTCTCACCGCCCGGGTTTTTGTC
>CAMARB010000178.1 GCA_945860355.1 Chthoniobacter flavus
AGAGGAAGGCGAGACCTATGTGCTCGCCGAAAGCGACGCTCGGATCGGCAAGGAGCGCTCGATGCGGCGCCGCCGACTTCGCAAATACCTCAAGACACTCAGTGATTTGAGTCAGCGCAAAAGACCTCTGAATCGGGACCAGTTGCACCGGGCTCTGGGCGCGGCCAAAAAGGAGGCGGGCCGGGACGCTCGCCATGTGAAGGTGGAGGTCACCCTGCACGGCAAAGGCGAAAAACAAACGGCCTCCCTGGTGTATCAACTGAACCGGACCACTCTGCGTGTGGCGCGCCGACGCGAAGGACGTTACCTGCTGCGCACCAACCTCAATGAGGCCGATCCCGCCAAGCTCTGGGAGTTTTACCTGCAGCTCACCGAAGTCGAACAAGCTTTCAAGGAACTCAAAGGCGATTTGGCTCCGCGGCCGATCTATCACCGGAATGAAGATCGAATCCACGCGCACATCTTCGTCTCCTTCCTGGCGTACTGCCTGCAAGTGACCCTCAAAGCCCGGCTTAAACGCTGCGCCAGCGGAATCACCCCACGCGCAGTGCTCGAAAAGTTCGCCGCCATCCAGATGCGCGATGTGCATCTGCCCACCACCGATGGCCGGGAGATCGTAATCACCCGCTACACCCAGCCCAAAAAGGAGCTCTGCCTCCTGCTCGATCAACTCAAGCTCAAACTGCCCGAGCAGGCGCCGCCAAAAATCCACACGCCAGCGGCCGCTTCGAAAAATCCTGTAGTGCCGACCTTTTGACCTCGCCCTCGCAAAATGGCGGGTTCCCGGCCCGCTTACCCCTCCAGTCCGCGAAGTGGGGCTAACCGTGCGCGAGAACTAACCCGATCAGCCCGCGTCAAAACCGAGTGCCGTTCAGGAGGCCCCGTTTGCCGGGGCTCCCGAGCAACTTTGGGCGTTCACACCGGTCCAGGATACCATGGGTGGGTGGACCAGGCAGGATATCGGGAAACAACCGAGCATCGGACGAACCGAAAGGGTTCCCGCCGCGGAATGAAAGGCAGTGCGGAATTGACGGCCCGGCTCGCTTGGCCAGGGGCGGCGCACAGATCTGCTCGGCCTCCTCAAACGCCTTCTGACTGATTCCTCTTCGCCTGTAGCGCTCGGCTACGGCTTTGATTTTGCTTGGACCAAGGGCCTTGCGGGGCGCGCCTTCCGGGCTTCTTGCCTGTCTGCTTTGCCTGCTCGGCTCGCCACTGCCCCAGGCGCTTCTGCCGCCGGGCGATTTCCTCCAGCAAACTTGGTGGCATCCACGCCGGGGTGGCTTGGCCCACCCGCAAAACCCGCAGTTCGATCTGTCGGCTTCTGAAGATGCCTGTCGCCTAGGAGTGAGTAGCAGCGATTGAGAGTTGCCGGACGCGATGGCGAAGCGGACGATTCCCGCAATGTCTGACTTGTTTTCCGACTCTCTGCCCCCCGACGGGATACGCCCAGAGGCTGCAGCTCATGGGCCTTTGGCCCAGCGCATGCGACCGGTCACTTTAGAGGAGTATGCGGGCCAGCAACATTTGCTTGCACCGGGGAAACTCCTCCGCCGCGCTATCGAGGCAGACCGGATCAGCTCGGTCATTTTATTTGGGCCACCGGGCACGGGAAAAACGACCTTGGCGGAAATCATCGCCCGGGCCACGCAATCGCGTTTTGAACGTTTAAGTGGAGTGGAGAGTAATGTTGCGGACCTCCGCAAGGTCATCGCCAAGGCGGCGCACCGTCTCCAGAACAAAGCGCAGCGGACAATTCTGTTCATTGATGAAATTCACCGCTGGAACAAAGCCCAGCAGGATGTGCTTCTCCCCGACGTTGAGAGGGGCATTGTGCGGCTTATTGGAGCGACCACTCACAACCCCTTTTTCTACATCAACAGCCCGCTGGTCTCGCGCTCGCAGGTCTTTCAGCTGGAGCCCCTGCAGCCGGAGCAGCTCATCTCCCTCCTCAGACGCGCCCTCGCGGATAAAGAACGAGGCTTGGGCGGCCAGAACATTCGTGCCACGGAAGATGCACTCCAGCACCTGGCCGTAACCGCCGACGGGGACGCCCGAAAAGCGCTGAACTCGCTGGAGATCGGCGTTCTCACCACGCCCCCCGATGGCACCGGCAACATCCTGTTTGATTTGGCGGCCGCCGAGGAAAGCATCCAGAAAAAAGCCGTGGTTTACGACGCCGACGGCGACCAGCACTACGACACGATCAGCGCCTTTATTAAATCCATCCGTGGAAGCGATCCGGACGCTGCGCTTTATTGGCTGGCTAAAATGCTCTACGCGGGGGAAGACATCCGCTTTATCGCTCGGCGCCTTGTCATCTGTGCAAGCGAAGACATCGGGATGGCGGACTCCCACGGGCTGAGCGTGGCGGTGGCAGCCCAACAAGCCGTGGAATTTGTAGGGTTACCCGAGGCGCAAATTCCCCTCGCCCACGCCACAGTTTATCTGGCGACGGCGCCCAAGAGCAACCGAGCCTACGAGGCGCTGCAGGCGGCGAGAAACGAAGTGGCACGGGGAGTCACTCTGGCGGTACCTCCCGCGCTCAGAGACAAACATTACAAAGGGGCCAAACAGCTCGGGCACGACGGCTACAAATACAGCCACGATTATGAGGGCGCCTACGTCCCCCAGGCATATCTCCCGGAAGGCCGCCGCTACTATCATCCCAGCCAACAAGGCGCCGAGAAACGTGTGAAAGAACGACTCGACTACTGGCGGGCCCTGTTTGACCAAGCGCAAGGCGGGGCCTGAAAACCGAGCTTTCCCAAGCCCCCTCCCCGCCTCAGAGTCTCCCCATGAGCATTCATCGGCTGGAGCACACGCAAATCATCCCAGCGGGCCTCGAGACGTGCTGGACGTTTTTTTCCGACCCTCGGAATCTCTCCAAAATCACCCCAGCCGAACTGGATTTTAAGATCCTCACCGAACTTCCTGGTCAGATGCATGCGGGGCTCAAAATCGAGTATCGCGTCCGCCCCCTGCTGGGCATCCCGATGCGATGGGTTTCGGAGATCACGGAAGTCGAGCCTCTGCAGTCATTTGCGGATGAACAGCTCAAAGGCCCCTACCGGACTTGGTGCCATCGCCACGAGTTCCGGGCCCTCGACGCAGACCACACCGAAATGCGGGACCTGATTGATTACTCGCTGTGGCTCGGTCCGCTGGGAGACCTGGCCCATCTCTTGGTCGTCCGACGCCAGCTCAAGCACATCTTCGACTATCGGACGGCCGCGGTAGAAAGAATCTTCGGCCCGGCTTGATCCCCTCTCTTGGAAACCTGCGTAGCCGGGGGCGGAGCCGGATTGCCCCGGTTTTTGAGCGTTTCATTCGATTGAACGAGCCTGCGAACCACCCATGAGGGGGTGACGTTCTTGACGACCATCTGCAGGTCGAGCTGCTTCTTTTTACCGTCGTCATCGTAATAGATCGACTCGGTGTTGTTTACAACGCCCACCACACTGCCCTGCTCGTCGAGCACGGGACAGCCGCTGGAGCCTTTGGCGAAATCTGCCGTGATCGCCATGAAATGGGACTGTCCCGCCGCTTCTTTCCAGATGCTGTGCCTCGCAACATTCCCCATGGTGAGCATGTAAAAACGCTCGTCCGGATGGCTCATGACCGCCACGGAAGCGCCGACCGGAGCGGGTTCCTTGGCAAGACCGAGCGCCGGCAACTCGGTGCCCCCTGGCAGATCCAACTGCAGCACCAATACATCTTCCACCGGGTCGTGAGCGATTGCCTCTTTTACCGGGAACACCTGGCCATCGCGTGTCATGGCAACCAGACCCCGAGATTCTTTGTCATTCGCCACGTGAAGGCAGGTTACGACAACTCCGGTCTTGGAAATCAGAAAGCCCCCGGCAGCCGTCGCGAATTGGATCTTCTTGGATTTGGGGTCCTTGAAGAACTCGCCGAGGATCAGCGTAGCGGCCTCCGCCTTTGCAGTGATCCGCGCCAAAGAGAGCTTTTCTTGCCCGCACTCGGTGAGATCAACATCACAGAGGTGCCGCTCGATTTTGAATCGGTGAACGAGCGAGCTCGCCAGTAACTTGCGGCCTTCCTGCTCTAGGTATCCGACCAAATCCCGATCGTCAAATGGCTGCCCGGTCTGAGGCGGGAGAACGAGGGCGGGCGGCGTCTTTTGTCCGCCGACAGACCCTGAAGGCGCGGGTGACTTGGTGGGGGGAGCCGCCTGCGCACAGGCGAAACTCAGACCCAGAGCCGCTCCAGCACCGAATAAAAGGGAGGAAATTCTCATCGCGCCCGGGATATTCGATGAAGCTTTCGGGGAGCGCCAGCGGCCATTTTTCACCCCACAAAAAAATTGCGGAAAGTCGGCCGCCGCACCGGGACGGCTTTAATCGGCACAGCCAAAAGAGAAACGGGCGAACTCACTAAGAGTTCGCCCGTTTCGATAACCTTGATCTTAGCCGCTGCGGACTAATTGGCCTCTGCCGGCTCTTCCTTCTGTGACTCGGGCACATGGAAGGTGAGTTTGCCGTTCTCGGCGCTCACGGTTGCGGTGTCCCCGGCTTTGATGGTTCCCCGAAGGATCTCTTCGGCCATCGGGTCCTCGAGATAACGCTCCACGGCGCGCCGCATGGGCCGGGCTCCGTACTGCGGATCGTATCCTTTCTCGATAAGCAGCTCTTTGGCTTTGTCGTCTAGCACCAGATGGATCTCCTTGGCTTTGATTCGGTCACAAACCTTTTTGATTTCGAGATCCACGATGGTGAGCAACTCGGTTTTGCCGAGCGTGTGGAACACGATGAGATCGTCCAGCCGGTTCACAAACTCCGGTTTGAGCACCCTCTTGGCCTCCTCAAGAATCTTATCCCGCATCACGTCGTAGGCTTGTTCGTCCCGGTTGGAAACCCCAAACCCCATCACACTGGACTTCTTGATCAACTCCGCCCCGATGTTCGAGGTCATGATGATAATCGTGTTCCGGAAGTCGATCTTCCGGCCGAGGGAGTCGGTAACCTTCCCCTCCTCCAAAATTTGAAGAAGCAGATGCATCACGTCGGGATGCGCTTTTTCGATTTCGTCGAAAAGCACCACCGAATACGGCCGCCGCCGCACCGCTTCGCTCAACTGGCCGCCTTCCTCGTAACCCACATATCCCGGAGGCGATCCGATCAGGCGGGAAGCCGTGAACTTCTCCATGTACTCCGACATGTCGATTTGCACGAGCGCATCGCGATCCCCGAACATGAACTCCGCTAGGCTCTGGGCGAGGAACGTTTTGCCCACCCCGGTGGGCCCGAGGAAGATGAAGGAGCCAATCGGACGCCGGGGATCTTTCAGATCGGCCCGTGAACGGCGGAGCGCCTTGGAGATGGCCACCACGGCCTCGGCCTGACCGATGACCTTCCCTTTGAGCTCGTCCTCCATGCGGAGCAACTTCTGGGTCTCCGCCTGTTCCATCCGCTTGAGTGGCACCCCCGTCCATTTCGAGACGATGTGCATCATGTCGTCCTCAGTGACCACGACCTCGCGCTCCTCGCGTTGCTCGCGCCACTCGGTCAGAATGCGCTCCAGCTTCTCTTTCGCCTGTTTTTCGTTGTCCCGGAGGGCGGCGGCCTTCTCGAAATCCTGGGCTTTGATGGCCCCCTCTTTCTGGCCCCGGATCTCCTCGATTTCCTGTTCGATTTCTTTGACATCCGGCGGCCTCGTCATTGAGCCGATGCGTGCGCGGGCGCCGGCCTCGTCCATGATGTCGATGGCCTTGTCGGGGAGGAACCGCCCGGTGAGATACCGGTCGCTGAGTTTGGCGGCCGCCTCAAGCGACTCATCGCTGTACCGAGCCTTGTGATGCGCCTCATATTTGGCGCGCAACCCCTTGAGGATGAGAACCGTCTCCTCCACACTGGGGGCCTCCACTTTCACCTGCTGGAACCGGCGCTCGAGTGCGGCGTCTTTTTCGATGTATTTCCGGTATTCGTTGAGCGTCGTGGCGCCCACACACTGCAACTCTCCCCGGCTCAATGCGGGCTTGATGATGTTGGACGCGTCCATCGCACCCTCCGCGCTGCCCGCGCCGACGATGGTGTGCAACTCGTCGATGAAAAGGATCACGTTTTTGGTCCGCCGGATCTCATCCATCACGGCTTTGATCCGCTCCTCGAACTGCCCCCGGTATTTCGTTCCCGCCACCATCAACGCAAGGTCGAGGGTGATGACTTTTTTGTCCCTCAACAGCTCGGGCACGTTGCCGCCGGCGATTTCCTGGGCGAGCCCCTCGACGATGGCGGTTTTTCCAACACCCGCTTCGCCGATCAATACGGGATTGTTCTTGGTGCGACGGCAAAGCACTTGAACGACCCGCTCAATCTCCTCCTGACGCCCGATCACCGGGTCGATCTCCCCTTTTTTGGCCAACTCGGTGAGGTCCCGTCCGAAGGCGCGAAGAGCGGGAGTTTTGACGTCTTTTTTGCTTCCGATCGGCTCCTGAGGTGCTTCCTGCTCGGCTTCAGGCGGGGTGAAATTCGGGTCCAGCTCCTTGAGGATCTCGTTCCGGGTGCGCTCGATGTCGATCTCGAGGTTTTTAAGCACCCGCGCGGCCACCCCTTCGCCTTCGCGCAAAAGCCCCAGCAAAATGTGCTCGGTGCCCACGTAGGAGTGGTTGAGGGACTTGGCTTCTTTCCCTGCCAGAGCGAGCACTTTTTTCACCCGGGGAGTGTAGGGGATGTTCCCCACCATCTTGGTTTCCGGGCCGCTGCCGACCTGCTTTTCGACCTCCATACGGACCGTCTCAAGGTCGAGCCCCATTTTTTGGAGGACGTTGACCGCAACGCCCTGCCCCAGCTTGATGAGGCCCAAGAGCAGATGCTCTGTGCCGACGTAATTGTGATTAAAACGGTCCGCCTCTTTCCGTGCGAGTGCCAGGACCTGTTGCGCGCGTGGAGTGAAGTTGTTCATCATTTTTTCTCGGATGGCCCTGAGTTCCCTAGGTTGGTTGACAATCGATAAAAGGTTTCTTCGACGAGTGCAACTTGGCGCGAATGAATTCTCCGCGCAAGCCACCCGCTAAACTTGATGGTCCTTTGCACCAAAAATTTTCCCTCTGCCGCCAGTCCCCGCTCCATCGGCTCCGCGCCACGAGCAACTCCCTCGCGGCCCACCACCCGGCTTTCATCCCCGGGGTTTTCAGGTCGGTTCCCCGCCTTCCTCGGCAGGCTCGGGTGGCGGCGTCTGGCTCGCGTCCGGCTTGGGAAACTGGGATAACTTCGCCCGGATGATCTCCGCGCGCAAGGCGTCCCGTTCCTCCGCAGCGAGTTTCTGCTGGGAGCCCTTCTGGAGGTGGGCGGGTTGAGTCTCAATAAAAAGTTCATCGACCGGTTGGCGGCATTCTTCGGGGAAAAAGTTGAGGTCGATCCCCAACTTGATGAATGAAAGCAGGTTAAGGGCCTCTTTTGAACTCATCGAATACGCGTGCATCAAAATCCCGTATCCGCGCCCGATATGATCCATCAGGGTGGAGCGCTTCTTCTGGGATAACATCTGCCGGGCGTTCTGCTCGTGCTCGATGATCTGCTCTATGACCTTGTGGAGCCGTGCGATAATTTCCTCTTCCTTCTCCCCCAGAGTGGTCTGGTTGGAGACTTGGAACAGATTTCCCAGCGCCTCGGTGCCCTCGCCGTAAAGTCCACGCACCGCTAACCCAATTTTCGTGACCGCCTGGATCACCTGGTTGATCTGCTCGCTCATCACCAAAGCAGGCAGGTGCACCATCGCCGAGGCCCGCATTCCGGTGCCGACATTGGTGGGGCAGGCCGTCAGGTAGCCCAAGTGGGAGTGGA
>CAMARB010000179.1 GCA_945860355.1 Chthoniobacter flavus
CGCAAGCTGCCGCGGCAACGGCCCATCAACTTGCGCATCGGTTCAAACATCGGGGTATTCCATCGCATTCCTCACCAACCCTTCTCACCCCCTTTCGTTGGCGGAAATTTTCCACGAAACACCTCCTTAACTAAGTGCCATTCGGGACACACCATCTGTTCCGCTTTCGGGAGCAGGAACGCGCCCCTCGTTGCTCCGGGCGTGGAGATTTTGTCTGTCCCTTGCGGGAGATTCGTTTGGGACGTTTTGATGTGGCGGTGTTTCGGTGGGGGAGATCGCCCATTTGGCGGCGAGGCCGGGTGAGGCGTTGATGGTTCTTGGGACGCCGTTTTACTGCCCTGGGTTCGGAAGGTGGCACAGGCTTCCAGCCTGTGAACTGCGACAATCACAGCCAAGATGGCTGTGCCACTTTGGGAACGTGTGTCAGCGATGATCCTTCAGTGAGCGCGATGCGGCTGTGTCCCAACCTTTCCGGGTCAAGGCGGGCCCAGAGTCCTTCCCCAGCACCCCGGGCCGCCGGTTACGCCCGAGCCGTTCCCCGGGGATTCCGGACGGGGGGAAACCGGGGCGGGCACCGGGCGGAATGGGGCGTTCCCAGAGCTTGCCGCTGCGCGAGAGCCGCCTACGTTTTTGACCATGTCACGGCGGCCCCTCCTTTTTTCCCTGCTGCTCTGCGCCTCGGCGGCCGCCTTGCCCGGCGCGTGGGCGGCCCCGGCGGATCCGCTCCCCTCCCAGAAGATCCTGGAGCGTTACCGCCAGATGCTGGAAAAATCCCCCGTGGAAGGCATCGCGCTGGAGCGCCTTTGGAAAGCCTACGGGGACTCGGGCCAAACGGCGCAACTCCTGGAGCACTACCAAAAAGCCGCGGCGGCCGGGGACGCATCCTTCGCGCATTCGCTGGTTTTGGGTTATCTCCTGCGCAAGACCGGGCAACTCGCGGAGGCCCGGGCCGCGTTTGAGAAAGCGGCCCAGCGCGAACCCAAATCGCCTCTGCCGTGGCTGGCCCTGGCCAAACTCGAAGCCGCTCGCCCGGCGGACGCGGCGGGGTTTCTGGAAAAAGCCCTGCCTTTGTTTGAACCCAAAGATCCCCGGCAGAACGAGGCGCTCCTGGAACTGGGCGGCGCGTGGCTGGCCGCCGGGAACCTCGAAAAAGCGGCCGAAGCCTGGGAACGAACCCTTGCGCTGGACCCCGAGAACCAATTGCTCCGTCGGCGCCTGGCGGACAACTACGCTCAAAACCGGCTGCCAGACCGGGCGATCCCGCACTGGGAATGGCTGAAAACCCGCGGCGCACCGGCGGACCGCGCGCAGGCGCTGCAGGCCCTCGCGCGGATCCATCAGGGGGCGGGCCGGGTTGATGCGGCGCTGGCGGCGTTGGAGGAGGCACTGGCGGGGACGGCGCCGGGCAACTGGCTCAGGGCCGAGCTTCAGGCCCAAATCATCCGGCTCCATCAACGCACGCACCGCGTGCCGGAGCTGGAGGCGCGCTGGAAAAACGCGGCGCAAACCCATCCGCGCGACGCCGGGGCGCTGCTGCAACTGGCGGACCTCTACGAACGGCTCGGCGACCTCGAACAACAACGGGTGTGGCTGGAGAAACTCTGCGTTTTGCTGCCGCGAAACACCGGTTACCGGGTCCGCCTGGCCCGGGTGGCGTTGCAACTCGACGACGTCGCCGGCGCCGCCGCGCTGTATGACGACCTTTTGCGGGAACAACCCACCCAGAGCGAATGGGTGTTCGACCGGGCCCGGATCGACCTGCAACAGGACGCCCCGTTGAACGCCCGGCAACGCGTCAGCGCGCTGCTGGCGGCGAAACGCACCGACGAAACGGTGCGCCAAAAGGCCCTTGAGTTTTTCGAGACCCACCGGCTCACCGATCTGCTGGAGCAGGAGCTCCAACTCGACGCCGGGACCGGGCGCGAGGAGGCGGTCCTGGCGCTGACCCGGTTTTATTTCCAACAGAAACGCTACGCGGACGCCGAACGCACCCTGCAAGGGTTGTTGCCCGGGTCGGCGGACCGGAGCCCGGCCCGGCTGGCGTCGGCGTATGCGCGCATGGCCGGGGTGTTGAGGGAACACCAGGAGCTCGATTCAGCGTTGGCCACTCTCCAGAAAGCCATCGCGCTCCAGCCCGACACCCGGGAGCATTTTCTGTTGCTGGGGGAGTTGCACGCCGCGCAGGGCAAACCCGGCGAGGCCCGGGAGGCTTACGAAAAAGCGTTCGCCCTGAGCCAATCCCCGGCCGAAGCGCTTGAGAGCGATCAGAAGCTCTTTGAGGTGATCCGCACCCCCGCCCGGCGGAGCCCGGCCCCCGGGGAACCGGGCAGGGCGGATCCCCGGAGCCCGGAGTTCGAGGAATACGTGCTCAAGCTGCGGCGGGCGGCGGCGAGCAAACCCAGCGTGGAGGCGTGGCTGCGGGTGGCGCGTTGGCAGTTGTGGGGGCGCAACCTGCGGGTGGCCCAGGAATGCGCGCAACAGGCGCTGAAACTGGCGCCGGACTCCGTCGCGGCCCACGAGTTTTTGGTGAAACTGGCGTTGTCGGAACCGCAGGCGGCCCTGGCCCTGGAACACCTCGAGGAGCTGATGCGGATCCAGCCCGAGGGCCGCCCGGGGTATCTGCGGCGGGCGGGCCAGGCCGTGCTCCAGACAGGGCGAGTGGAGGACGCGCTGAGGATTTTCCGGGAACTGGCGGCCACGCAACCGGGCGATTTCGACGTGCTGGGCGACCTCGCCCAAGCCCTGCAACGGGCCGAACGCTGGGATGAAGCCCTGGAGATCTGGAAACGCGCGGAAGCCGTGGCGCCGGTTTCGCGGAAAAAAGAGGCGGCCACGGCGCTGCTACGGATTTATGAACGCATGGCCATGCCCGAGGAGGCGGTGCGGCTCCTGGTGCGTCAAATGGATGCCCAGACGGAGGAACGCGAACGGTTCGCGCGGTTCCAGGATTTGCTGGCGTTGTGCGCCAAAAACGCCCGGCTCGACTGGCTGCGGGGCGAGTTTGAACAACGCTGCCGGCTCCAGCCGGAGGATTATTTCAGCGCCATGGGCTTGGGCTTGGTGCTCAAAGCCCAGGGAAACAAAACGGCGGCGTTTGAACGGCTCTCGGAGGCGTCCCTGGGCGCTTCCAACCTGGCGGACGCCCTTCCGGGGCTCGTGCGCGAGGCCGAGGACCTGCACAAACTCGAGGCCGCCGTCCGGCTCCAGGAACAGTGGCTGCGGATCGTCCCGGCGCACACCTCCGAGGGCCTGCAAAAACTCGCGCAGTTGCAGGAGAAAAACTTCGATTTCCAGGGCGCCTCCCAGACCTGGGCCAAGGTGGTCGCGAAGTTTCCCAGGGATCCCGCCGCGCTCCGGCACGCCGCGGAGTTTCATCTCCAGAGCGGGCTCCCAGCCCGGGCCACGGAGTTACTGCGCAAAGTCCGGGCGCTGGAACCCAACGACCTGCCTTCGCTGGCGCAACTCGCGGATCTCGACCTGGAGGCCGGCGCCGTGGAGGAGGCGCAGGATTGCCTGGAGCAAATCCTCAGAAGATCCACCCCCGAGAAACCGGGTGAGCCGGTGAAATTCCCCGGTTTGCGCACGTCGGAGGCGGGGCGGCTGCAGAGCGCTTATCTGAGCACCGTGCGGATGCGCCGGGGCAATCCGGCGCCCGAAACCTACCGCGCTCTCCGCAGTTTTTGGATGCCGGCGCCGGAGCCGGGCGGGGCGATTTCCGGGGCGGGCTCGGGCTGGGGCGGCGCACCGGGCGGCGGGAGTGTCAGCGAACGGGATCTGCGACTCGGGGCGATCCGGGACTTGGGGCGGGTGCTCCAGGCGCAGGGCGATGCGAACGCGTTGGCCGCCTGGGTGGACCGCTGGAAAAAAGCGGCCCCGACGGCGCCGACCGAGGCGCTTTGGGCCTTTTATTTTTCCGGCGCGAGCGAGGCGCTGCTGGATGAAACCGAGCGGTTGACGGGCCAGGCGGGGGGCGAGATCCAGGCCACGCAGGCGTTGATCTGGTTTGCCCTGCAAACGGGCCAGTTCGACCGGCTCGCCCACTGGCTGCACGCCGCCGAACGGTCTCCCACCGAGCGCGATTATCTTCAGGTGGCCCTGGGCGAATACTTCCAGGCCTCCGGGATCCGGCCCGAGCTGGACCAGGCGCTGTTGGAGAAGCTGTTTTCGGAGGGATACCGGACCCGGATCTGGCAGGTGGCGCTGACGCTGGCGCAACGGGGCAGATTCCGCGAGGCGCTGCATCTTGGCCACCGGGTGCTGGAGGGGGTCACCACCCAGAAACCGGGCTATTGCCTGGATCTGGCGCACTGGAGTTTGTTTCTGGGGGACCTGGAGGGGGCGCGCGCCACCCTCAAACGGGCGCTGGATCACCGGGGGGAGTCGTTTGAACTGCCGGTGTTCGCGGTGTTGCGCGAGTATTACCTGCTGCTGCCCGAACAGGAACGGCCGGCGTTCAAAAGAACCTACATTGAGGGGCTCGACCCGGTTGTCCACCCAGTGCACACCGGCCTGGCCAGCACGCTTCTGCACGCGCTGGAGGGTGAAACCGCGGAGGCCCAAAACCAACTCCGCACCCTGCTCAAACTGCGGCCGCTCTCCCCGTTCAGCGAGGAAGAGGGCGCGGGGAGTTCCGCCGCGCGGTTCTGGAATTTTGTGCTGGGCACGGCATCCCAGCTCCAGGCCTGGCATTTCGAACGACTCGCCACGCAATGGTGCGAGATGGCCCTGGACGACACCGCTCTTCTGCGGCTGCAAACCGAGACCGCCGGCGGCAATGCCCTCCGCAACCGGGCCCTGGATGTGCGCACCCGGCTCGACGCGTTGCGGCTCTTACAGGCCACCCCGCCCCAGGGCGAGCAGATCCGGGCCGACTATGCCCGGGTCGCCGGCGTGGAAGGGTTGATCCCGTTGGCGGAGACTCTGGCCGGGCTCGGAGCGCATCGCCAAAGCATCGCCCTTTACCGGGAACTCTGGGAAAAAGAACCCGCCAATCCCCATGCCCTGCGGAACCTCCTGGGAGCGTGCCGGACGGCCAAGGACATCACCACCCTGGAGTCGGTTTTGGAACAGAGCGTCACCCGGGGGTACTATCGGCTCAACGAAGCGGCCCAGAGCGATCTGATCCTGCAATGGGCCGACGCCCTGGAATCGGCGGGCGCTCCGGGCCGCGCCCGGGCCGTGCTCCAGGAGGCGACCTCCGGGCAGCACTCGCACGATTCCAGGTTGCTGGGGCGCCTGGCCCAAATCCATGAGCGCACCGGTGATCTCCCCGCGGCGGAGCGCGTTTACCGCCGGCTGCTGCTGGCCGAACCGGCCAACGCCGTGGCCCTCCAGGCTTTGACTCAGTTGCTCGAAACCCAGAACCGTTTCCAGGACGCCCTGGCCGCGCTCGAAAAAGCCACCGGCCCGGAATTTGAGAGCCGCAGGGCGGTGCTCTGGCTCAAAGCGGGTCAACTCGAGGAAGCATTTTCCGCCCTGGAACGACTCCCGGTCTCGCAAGGCGCCCGCACCCCGGTGCGGATGGCGGAGGTGCTCCTTGAAAAAGGCGACACAAAGCTCGCCCGCAGCATTTTACGAAAAACATTGAGCCGCCCCCTGGACGCCCGCACGAGGTTTGCGATCCAAGGCAAACTCCTGGAGCTGCTCGAGGCCGGGGACGATGCGGAGATGGTGGCCGGCGAGTTCAAACGGCTGCGGCGGGTGGCGGGCGAGGACCGGGAGATGGTCGGGAACTATTTCCGGCTCCGGGTGCGCGCAGCGGTCCGGCTGGGGTTGGAAAAGGCGGTGGAAACCGAGCTCCGCCAGGAATGGGAGCAGGAAGATCCTCAAGCCGGGCTGGCCCTGGCGGAATTAGAAATCCAACGGTCCAACTGGGCAGCCGCCCGGGAATGGGTCGATCAACTCATTGCCCGGACCGACACGCCTGAGCCGGTTCTGCAACGGCTTTTGGAGCTGTTTATTGAGGCCAAACGCACGGATTACGCGTTGCCGCTCCGGGCCGCTTTGGCCCGGCGCAACCCGCTGGAAAACAAAGGCATGTTGGACTGGGCGCGCGCGCTTTTCGCCGAGGCCCAAAGCGCGCCGGACCCTGCCGCAAAACAGGATTGTCTCCAGAAAACCTTCTCTGTCCTTGAGGAGTTGCGGGCGCGCACCGCCATCAGCCCGGGTCTTTCCGGGGAGCTCGCCCAGGTTTTTATGGAACTCGGGTTCCCGGACCGGGCGACCATCCTGTTTCGGGAAGCCCGGGCGTCGGACCCGTTGGGCCGGGATTTCGGGGCGTATTTGCAAGGCGCGCGGCTGTGCCTGGCCGAGAGGGATTTTCCCGGGGCGCGCAGACTGATCCAGGTGGCTTTTTCCAACCCGGCGAATCTCGACGGCGCCGCATTCGTCGAGCTGCTGGAGGCGGAACACCGGCTCGACCGCTGCGAGGAGGAGATGTTCGGGTTCGGTTTGGACGCCCTGCAAAAGAGGGCGGTGCGCCGGGCACTTTTCGAGCGGCACGCCCGGGTCGGCGACGGAGCGGGCGCGCTGGGGGTGATCCAAAAACACCCCGAGCTGGCCGATGCCGCCGTCTGTAAAAAGCTGCGCAGCCTGTGCGCGAACGAGCCCTGGGCCTTGAGCGCGCTTTTTGAAACGCTGCTGCCCGGCATCGGCGAGGTCCCGGCGCTCGAGGCGGAACTTGCCGCATTGTACACCGAGTGGGCCGACGCGGGGATCCAGGCCCGGGATCCGGTCTCGGCGCTCCAGTTGCTGCGCCGGGCCCAGGCGTTGCGTCCCCTGGATTTCGCGCGGGTGGAACGTTTTAGCGCGCTCTGCGCCGAACTCCGGCGACCCGAACTGGCCGTGCCCCTAGTGGAGGAGTTCCTCCGGAACGGGCCGGAGGCGGCTCAAAAAGCGCAGGCCCGCAAGATTCTTTCCGGGCTCAAACCCTGAGCATGCCCTGACCGGTCGCCCGGGCAGCAAACGGTGTTTGCGCCACCGCACCATGAGCTCGCACTCCGAAATGGCAGAGAAAGATCATTTTCGCGCGGAGGCGGGGAGAACGCGGAGAGCTTTTTGTAAATTACTGAACGCCCGGGCGTTGCACTTCAGTCCTTTCAGCCGCTCCGCTGGAACGTCGGTTTTCAGTCGATGTGTCGGGGCGGTGATTCAGTCCCTCAGGGGCGAGATGGGCACCGTCGAGAGGGCTGTGGCCGGCGGGTTGCGCGGGTGGGCGCTCAGGTCACGACGGTGCGGGAGGCACGCGGTCGCCTCCCGGTTTGGGCGGTCGCTTCACCCGAGCCCCGGGCAACGCCGGGTGGGCGACAAACACAAACGTCGGGCCCTGAAAGGGCGTCCCAAACCGCGAGGCACCCGCTAAACCGCCCCTTCAGGGCTCCGCTCGTTTTTTATCAACATCGCACCCCGGGCGGTGCCCGGGGCTATCTTATGTCGCCCCTTCGGGGCTCACCTCACCCATTACTGAACGCCAAAGCGTTGCACTTCCGTCCTTTCAGCCGCTCCACTGGAACGTCGGTTTTCAGTCGATGTGTCGGGGCGGTGATCCAGTCCCTTAGGGGCGAAATGGGCACTGTCGAGAGGGCTGTGGCCGACGGGTTGCGCGTGTGGGCGCTCAGGTCACGACGGTGCGGGAGGCACGCGGTCGCCTCCCGGTTTGGGCGGTCGCTTCACCCGAGCCCCGAAGGGGCGAAATAAGAGAGCCCCGGGCAACGCCCGGGGTGGGGCATCCAACACAAACGTCGAGCCCTGAAAGGGCGCCCCAA
>CAMARB010000180.1 GCA_945860355.1 Chthoniobacter flavus
TCCACTGGGCGCCGGCCCAGAGGAAAGAAAAGCCGCTCTGAATCGCCGTGTTAAATGACTTCTTATCGGAGGTGAGCTCGTTCATGAGCCAACCGAAATAGAGGGGGACAATGCCCCAGATCATTTCCGAGTGCAGAAAGGGGGTCCGGATGAGTTCAACAAACACCCGCCAGTAAAAAGCCAGGCCGGGGTTGGACGACACGGCCAGACCGGATATGCCGTCAAGTGCGGGCAGGAGGGATCCGAGGTGCATGGGAGCGGGAATAAAAAGGGTTCCCGGGAAACACATCCAGCAAACAAAGGCACACCGGGCCCGAACCCTGCTCCGGAAGGAGACAGGACCCGATATCCGGGAATCCTGCCATGTCCCTCCGAACACTGCTTCATCTCGCCCCCCACCCCAACCCAGCAGTCGATCCGGCGAAATCCGCCGCCCTTTCCTGGCGGATCTTTGACCGGGAAGATCACTCCCTCAACGGGGAGGAAGACCAACACCTGCGCCATCTGCTGCGGGTCTCTTTCCCTTTTGAGAAAGCATTCTCGTTCCGGCGATACCTCAAGAACCCGCCCGAGTACCGCTGGTTTGCAGTGGACCCCGAGGGCCACATCGTGGCGCACGTGGGGGTGCATATCAAAACGCTGGGCACTGCCCTCGGCGAACTCACGGTGGGCGGAATCAGCGAGGTCTGCGTGAAATCCGATTACCGGGGACGCGGGATCCTCAAAGAGCTTCTGGGCAGCGTCCATCCCTGGCTTCGCGCCCGGCAGATCCCCTTTGCGCTGCTTTTTGGGCAACCGCCGATCTACCGCTCAAGCGGGTACCTGCAGATCTACAATCCGATCCAAAGCACCAACGGGCTCGCCCGGCATTGGAACCCGTTCTGCGGCAAGCCCATGATCAAGCCGCTCTCCGACCACACCTGGCCCGCGGGAGCGATTGATCTTCGGGGCCCCTCATTCTGAGAGCTTTGCCCGGGCCCCCCTCCCGTGTTTGGCCTGAAACTCCCATTGAGAAACACCCGGCGCCTGCGTTAAGCATACCGGGCTTATGGCCACGCCTTTTGAATACCAGGACCCGTTCCCCCTCGGCCCAGACTCCACGGAGTATTACCGCCTTGAAGAGGCCTCCAAAGGCGTCTCGCTGAGCGAGTTTGAGGGGAAGGAAATCCTCAAGGTCACCCCGGACTGCCTCGCGGCCCTGGCCAAAGTGGCGTTTCACGACTGCTCGTTCATGCTCCGCACGGCGCATCTCCAGCAGGTGGCCGCCATTCTTGAGGATCCCGAAGCGAGCGACAACGACCGCTACGTGGCGCTGACGCTCCTGCGCAATGCGGAGGTCGCCGCCCGGGGGGTCTTGCCGTTCTGCCAGGACACGGGCACGGCCACGGTGGTGGCAAAAAAAGGGCAGCAGGTCTGGACTGGGGTTGACGACGCCGAGGCGCTTTCCCGTGGGATTTATGAGTGTTACACGGAGGAAAACCTCCGCTACTCGCAAACGGCCGCCCTCACGATGTATGAGGAGAAAAACACGGGCACCAATCTGCCGGCCCAGATCGATCTCTATGCGACTCCGGGCGCGGACTACCGGTTCCTCTTCGTGGCCAAGGGCGGCGGTTCAGCCAACAAAACGGCTCTGTTTCAGGAAACCAAGGCGCTGCTCAACCCCAAGAGTTTGGTGCAGTTTTTGGTGGAGAAAATGAAGTCACTGGGGACCGCGGCCTGTCCCCCGTACCACATCGCTTTTGTCATTGGCGGCACGAGCGCCGAAGCCTGTCTCAAGACGGTCAAGCTGGCGTCCACCAAGTATCTCGACACGCTTCCCACGCAGGGCAACGCCTTGGGCCAGGCCTTCCGCGACACGGAACTGGAGGCCGCCGTCCTCCAAGCCGCTCAGCAGCTGGGCATCGGCGCTCAGTTTGGCGGCAAATACTTCGCGCTCGACGTGCGGATTATCCGGCTGCCGCGCCATGGTGCGTCCTGCCCGGTGGGCATGGGGGTTTCCTGCTCTGCGGACCGCAACATCAAGGGGAAGATCAACAAGACGGGGGTCTGGCTTGAAAAACTCGAGTCGCATCCGGGCCGGTTCATCCCGGAGACGCACAGGGAAGCCCACGAGGGAGGGGTTGTCTCGATCGATTTAAACCGGCCGATGGCCGAGATCCTCGCGGAGCTGAGCCGGCACCCGGTTTCCACCCGGCTTTCGCTCTCCGGCACCATCATCGTCGCCCGGGACATCGCGCATGCGAAACTCCGGGAACGGCTGGATGCCGGGCAAGGGCTGCCGGATTATTTCAAGGCGCATCCGGTGTATTACGCCGGGCCGGCGAAAACGCCGGAAGGTCTGCCCTCGGGCTCTTTTGGTCCAACGACAGCGGGCCGCATGGACAGCTACGTGGACCTCTTTCAAAGCCAGGGAGCCTCGCTGGTGATGATCGCCAAGGGGAATCGCAGTGCGCAGGTCACCAAGGCGTGCAAAGCCCACGGGGGCTTTTACCTCGGCTCGATCGGCGGTCCGGCGGCGATTCTCGCTCAGGAGAACATCCACAAAGTGGAGCTTCTCGAATACCCGGAGCTGGGGATGGAAGCGGTGTGGAAAATCGAGGTGAAAGATTTTCCCGCGTTCATCTTGGTCGACGACAAGGGCAACGATTTCTTTGAGCTTATTGGCAAAGCGGGCTGCCAGATCTGCGCGCCGACCACCGGGCAGCCCCAGAAATAAGCCGCCGCCGCCAGCCGGGGGGGCGCCGGGCCGCGGCGCTAGTGAAAGGAGCCCTCCACGCTGGAGTCCTCCGGTTGGCTGTTGGGTGCGGTCGCGGCGGCGGAAGGGCGCGCCTGGCTGGGAACGCTTTGACCAATGGGACCAATGGGACCAATGGGACCAATGGGACTGATGGCGGCTGACATGGCACGCTCCAGGGCTTCCATGTCCACGGGTTTGGTCAGATGGGAGCAGAACCCCGCCGCCAGGGAACGGCGGATGTCCGAGTCCATGCCATAACCACTGAGGGCGATGGCCCGGGTCTGATCGCCTGCGGCTCTGAGCTCGCCGAGGAAATCTTGGCCGCTCCCATCGGGCAAACCAAGGTCGCAAAGGATGAGATCGAAGCCCCCCCGCTCCATTTCCGCGCGCGCCCCGCTCAAACGGCCCGCTTCAACCACCGTGTGGCCCCGGCGCCGGAGTAAACGCCCCAGGATGCCCCGAGTCGGCTCGTGGTCTTCCACCAGAAGAATCCTCCAGCCACATTGCAAGGCGTAGGGTGCGTCCGGCGCTGCCAGAGCCTGCTCCGGCTGAACAAACTGCGACGCGGAAAGGGGCAGCTCGATGGTGAAGGTGGCGCCCTGGCCCGGTCCCGCACTCAGCGCGGAGATGCTGCCGCCATGCCTCTCCACAACAGACTTGCTGATGGAAAGCCCCAACCCCAACCCCCCGAAACCATGCTCGGTTTTTTGGTCGGCGGCCGGGTTTCCCTGAAAAAACGGTTCGAACGCCCGCGTCAGATCCCTCTCGCTCATTCCAATGCCGGTGTCGGAGATTTCCAGCAACACTCGCCCGGGACGCGAAAGCGATCGCACCACAATCGCCCCGCCGCGCGGAGTGAATTTGACGGCGTTTCTGAGCACATTCCAAAAGACTTGCTGTAGATGGACCGGGTCCCCCTGAACCAAGGTCTGTCTGGCGTTGAGTTCAAGGGTGAGCCGGATTTCTTTGGCCTCCCATTCCGGCCGGACCACCGAAAGCGCTTTTTTCAACGCGTCGTGCACATCGAGAGTTTCCATGCACAAACTCAGACGCCCCGACTCGATCCGGCTCAAATCCAGAAGGTCATCGATGAGGCGCGCCTCCATCTCCGCGTTTTCGCGGATCTTCGTGAAATCGCCGCGCAGATCGTTTGAGAGTTCCGCCGCATGCTCCCATTCGCTGGCGAGCATCAAAACGGGGTTCAGCGGGGTGCGCAATTCGTGGGAGAGCTTGGCGAGGAACTCGTCCTTCGCGCGGTTGGCGGACTCCGCGGCGTCCCGAGCCCGGGCGATTTCCTGTTCCTCGCGTTTTCGAGCGGTGATATCCAGGCAGAGCAACCCCACGCAGGGTTTCTGGGGATCCACGCGCACGGGATAATAACTTGCCAACAAATGGCGAGCCGCCCCCGGGCAAGCCGGATCCCACTGGGTCAACTCGCTGTCCCGGACGGACTCCCCGTGGTCGATGACCCGGCGGCAGATGGGCTCCAGGGTGGGCCAGAGCGCGGGCGCCATGTCTTTGAGAGGCGCCCCCAAGTGGGCATCCAAAGGACGCCCGTTGATGGCGGCCATCTCGGCGTTGAGCCGCAGAAACCGCAGGTCCGGACTGATCAGGGCGATCCCGATCGGCGCATGGAGAAGCAGGGTCTCAAGCAACGCGAGCGATTGAGCCGAACTACGCTGGAGCTCCCGCAGGTTGCGCGCGTGCCGGTCCAGCTCTCGATACGCGTGCCGCAAAGCCTCGTGCGCGCGTCTTTTTTCCATCCGCAACCGGCGCTCCTCCATGGCCTGGCGAATGGCTTCTCCGAGCCGAGCCAGCCGGTCTTTGAGGAGATAATCATCCGCCCCGTTTTTCATGCAGGTGACCGCCGCGTCCTCTTCGATACTGCCGGAGACGACGATAAAAGGGACATCCAACCCCGACTGCTGCAACAGCCGCAGGGCCACGGGCGCCGAGAATTTGGGCAGGGTGTAGTCGGAAAGAATCACATCCAGGTCCGCACGCAGAAGGGCGAGGAATGCGGCATCGGTTTCCACCCGGTCCAATTGCGGCTCAAAGCCGGCACTGCGGAGTTGCTGTATGAGCAAATGCGCGTCCGAGGGGCTGTCTTCCACGAGTAAAACACGCAGGACTGGCCGGGCCGAGCTCGAGAAAGGGGTGATTACCGCCATAGAGTTCTGCGTGAACCTCGACCATGGAGCTGGTGAGTTCAACAGGAGTCCCAAGAAGAGTCGGCTTCTCTGCCCCACCCGATCCACACCGGTAAAAAAAATGCGCGGGTGCCGAGCCGAATGGCCTGACACCCGCGCTGTTCCCCCCAGAACGCAAGCAAAGTCACTCAAAAGCGCGCAAAGGGCAAGCTCCTTTCCCGTTTTTTTTGAGCGCGGCGCGAATGGGCGCCCCCGGCGACAACGCGTTTCAAGCCCCGGGCGATCGCTCTCTCCCATCTCAACTCCATGAATCGGAGCCACTTGCCTGCTCCGGAAAGGGCGAGGCCACAGCGCGCCCCCTCACTCAAAATAAAATCCGGATCACCGCCGAACTTGCCCGCCGCAGGAGGTCGCGGAGGGGAGGGAATCAGCTCTGGGAGGGCTGAATGACGGTCACACCCGAACGGGAAGGCAAAATCCCGATTTGTTTATTGAAACATTCCGGGCAGATGCCGTGGCTGAAGTTGGAGCCGGTGTGCGCGTGGATGTAACTTTCCACCTGCTGCCAGTAATCCTGATCATCCCGGACTCGCTTGCAGTACATGCAAATGGGAATGAGCTCCTTGAGTTGGCGGATTTGCGTCGTGAATTCCAAGATCCGTTCCGCCACCCGCAGGCGCATCAACACGGCCTCGCGGTCCAGCGGTTTGGTCAGGAAATCGTCAATCCCCGCGTCCATGGCCTTCCGCAAATTTTCACGGCCCGTGTTGATGGCCGTGAGCAGAATAAAATAGGTGTAGTCGGTTTTGGGACGACTGCGCACCTTCTTGCAAAGCTCCAGACCGTCCACCTTGGGCATCATCCAGTCGCTCACGACCACACGAACAGGGTCGCGGTCGAAAATCTGCCAAGCCTCCTCGCCGTCTGCAGCCGCAACCACCTCATGGCCGTAGTGTTCGAGGGTGAACTGGAGGATTTTTACGGAGACGGGATCGTCTTCAGCGATCAGGATTTTCATACGGAAGGTCGCTCGCGCTCGAGGGCGAGTTGCACATAGTGAAACTCTTTTTCCACTTCTGCAAGAATCTCGTCGGCGCCCTCCAAGGAGCCCTCCCGGCAGAGCCCCTCGAGCCGAGCACAGGCGTCCTGCATGGAGGTGGCTCCGAAATTGGCGCAGCTGCCCTTGAGCATGTGGGCGGCACGCTCAATTCGGGAAGCGGAGGCCTCGCAAAGGGCAGCGCGCGCCTCGGCGAGGACGGTAGGGGTGTTCTCGAGGAAGAGGTCGATGAGCTTGGCCAGCATACCGCCACTGCCATCCGGATCCATCTCACGGAACCCGGCGAGCAGCCCCGGATCAATCACGCCCGCGACGGACTCCGTCGCTCTGAAATCCGTCTGCACCAGCGCGGGACAGCGCAGGAGTGCCGCCCTCAGGTCGTTTGGGCGAACCGGTTTGCTAAGGTAGTCGTCCATACCGGCCTCCAAACACTTCTCCCGGTCTCCCTCAAGCGAATGAGCCGTCATGGCGATCACCCAGGTGTGCCGCGACTCCGCCTCCATGGCGCGCAACTCGCGCGTCGCACCGTATCCGTCGAGCTCCGGCATCTGGCAGTCCATGATGACCACGTCGTAGGCCTGGTTTTGGAGCGCGGCGAGCGCCATCCGACCGTTGGCGGCGGTGTCGGCGCTACAGCCCATCTTCTGGAGCTGATAGAGGGCCACGTTCATGTTCACCACGTTGTCCTCCACCAGGAGGATCTTGAGAGCCCCAAGCCCGGTTCCGCCCGACTCCGGCTCCTTGCGCGCCTGCACGGGAACGGCGGCTCGGGAGGTGCCCCCCGGCCCGAACATGACTTGGGAAAGGCAATCAAAGAGCGGCGACTGCTTCACGGGTTTTGTCAGGTAGGCATCCACCCCCAAATTGCGCATCAAAGCCGGGTCGTCCGGGCGATCCAGAGAGGTCATCATCACCAGACGCGTGGCGCGCAGCGCCGCGTCCTCCTGGATGGCGCGCGCGAGCATCACCCCATCCATCAGGGGCATCTGCATGTCGAGCACGGCGAGGTCAAACCGCCGGTCGCCATCCGCCTTCGCCCGCATTTTTTCCAGGGCCTGCTCCCCGCTGGAAGCCTCCTCGTGGGAAAGCCCCCAGGATTCGAAAAGATGCCGCAGGATTTTGCGATTGGTTTCGTTGTCGTCCACGATAAGCACCCGCACCCCGGCCAAGGATCTGCGCTCCTGGCGAGGCTCGATGAAGTGGCTTTGTTTGGCAAACCGCGCGGTAAACCAGAATGTGGCCCCCTGGCCGAGCTGACTTTCCACCCCGATCTGACCTCCCATCTGCAGCACCAACTGCCTGCAAATCGCCAGCCCCAACCCGGTGCCACCGTATTTGCGCGTGGTGGAGCCATCGGCCTGCACAAAGGCCTGAAAGAGATTGGCCTGCTGCTCGGGCGAAACACCGATCCCGGTGTCGGCCACCGAAAAACGCAGAAGCACGTCGTGCTCCGTGTCCTCAAGCTTTTGAACCCGGGCCACCACCTCTCCCTGGTCGGTGAACTTGACCGCGTTCCCCACCAAATTGGTGAGGACTTGGCGCAGCCGTCCGGGATCGCCGCGCAATCCGACGGGCACGTCGCTGTGGACCAAGGAGGCCAGCTCCAGGCGCTTGGCGAGGGCGCGCTCGGCCAGCAAATCCACCGCCCCCTCCACCACGGAACCGAGGTGGAAATCGATCTCCTCGAACACCAGCATCCCCGCCTCGATTTTTGAGAAGTCGAGAATGTCGTTGATGA
>CAMARB010000181.1 GCA_945860355.1 Chthoniobacter flavus
TGGAGGCGGCGCGCTTCGCGATCGCAGAAAATCACCCCGAAATGGTTCGAGCCCCGGTTTGCCACGCTCACCGTTTCCGGGAACAGCACGGCGCATTCACTCGCATACCCCTCGGTGAACGCCAGCAAGTGGCCGGGAACAAATTTCGGGTTGGGATACGCGCGGGATTCCAGCCGGGCCAGCCAATCGGGCCACGGGGTCCGCATGACGAGTGCCTCAAACCGGGTCTCGCTGGAGGCGTTTGGGGTGTACATCGGGAACAGCGCCAGATGTTCCCGCCCGTCGATCCGCTCCGACTGGGGTTGGAACGCTGCGAGGGAGTCGGAAAAGTCGGGCTTAAGAAAGCCCTCGCTCATCCACCTACGAAAATCCCGGTCCAACGCCTCGAAATACGCCCTCTGATGCGCAAACCCCCGACCGACCCGCTCCAGCGCGTCGAGCAGCGCGTCCACAGATCGCGCCGCTGCGGCGTGTTGCGCCGGTTCCACGCTGCCGTCGGCACGCTGTAGCGCCCGGAGTTGTGTCACTTGGGAAAGCACTAGGTTGTGATCCGGTCCCGCGGTCCCGGCGGGAGATTCCGCCACGGCGGGATTCGCGTCTGGCGGCGCAGAGTGAGCCGCTGCGAACCGTGGCAGGGCAATCCAGTACATCAGGTTCAGCCAGAGCTGGAGATGATCCAAGCTCGCCAGCCTCTCGTCGCCGAAGAGATTGGAGTCGGTGACCAGCCCCACGCGGCCCCGCCCGAATTCGGCGAGAGCGATCAGGGGGGCTGATGCGGGATGGGCGGATTCCGAGGCGCGCCAAGCGATTTGGCAGCGGCGCGGCGGACCCGAGAGATCGGCGTCCCCACTGGGGAGAACCTCGCACCAGCCCGTCCTGTAGAAACAGGCGTTCTTGGCCAGATGCCCCAAAGTGATGGGGGACGCGGGGGCGCCCAGGATCCACTCCGGGTTCTCATGCGCGCAGTGGGCGCGATCGAACACCTTTCCGTTCGCGATGCGCAGGCCCACCGGTGCGAGCAGCTCGTTGAGGTTGTCGCCGTATTTGTCGTGTTCGTATTCGCTCACGACCAACAGTCCGCCGCCGGCCTCGACAAACCCGAGAATTGCCGCGATTTCCTCCCCGCTGAGCACCGGGGAGGCGTTCCGGGTGGTGTGTTCCCATTTCGGATCGCAGGGATGCAGCAGGACCAGCACATCCGCGTCTTTGAGGAGCGCGGCGTCCAGGGGGGCGTCGATGTTGCGGGTCACGGCGAATTCCCTGCGGTTCAAGGCCTCAGCCGCCTGGGCGTAGGAGGCGTTGGCCGGATCCTCCGGCTGCATCTCCCGGGCGCGCGCGGCGCAGACCGACCAGCTTTCACTGTGGAACTCGTCGAAGACGACGCGGAGGCTCGGGTTCGGGCGGGATGGGGTGCGCATGGGTTGCGATTTGGTCGCCCTTTAATTTACGCCAAACTGGCGCTTTCGCCATGGCGGGCTCTCCACGGAACCCTCGATTCGCTGCCTTCCCCAGAAAACCCGGCGGGCGGGGGAGCGCCTCCAAAGAAACGGCTTGTTTCCCCGGGGCCCAGGATCAAGGGTCTTTTCCATGGAAATCGCCAAACAACTTTCCGTCTTCCTCGACAACAAACCCGGAACGCTGGCCAAGGTCTGTGACGCGTTGGCAGCCGCGAAGATCAACATCTACGCGCTGACCATCTCCGACACGATCGACCATGCCGTGGTGCGGCTGGTGGTGAGTGATCCGCTGACCGCCCTCCATATCTTCGGGGAACGCGGCGTGTTGGTGGTGGAGAACGACGTGCTGATGCTGGACAACAGCAACAAACCCGGCGCGCTGGCCAAGATCGCGGAGCGCCTGGCCAAGGCGCGGATCAACATTGAGTACGCCTACCTGGCCACCAGTCCCGGCGCCAAGCTCGGGTTGCTCATCCTGCGCGTCAAAAACGCCGAGAAAGCCCTCAAGGTGCTCACCGAAAAAGAGCCCTCGGAGAAAAACTGACGCCGAGGTTCGCTCCCGCCGGTTTCGCGGACCGCTTTTCAAGGCTTGGGAGCTTCGGCTTCCAAGCCTTTTGCGTGCAGCCGTGCCACCATCCACATGTAGCCGGGTGACCCCGCCGCCGATTCGCTCGGGAACGCCGAGGCCGCCTTCCGCAGCAGTTCCCGGGCGCGTTCCCGGTTCCCCAGGAGCTCCTCGTTGAGGCCCACATAATAATGGGCGAAAAAAGCCACGGTCGGCTGGCTCGCGAGGCCGCGTTTTTGAAGGTCTTCAAGCACCTCGGTGCCCGTTTTTTTCCCGGCAAACATCGCGTAAAGCGAGGGGAAGGGTTCCCTGTCAAACTGCTCGTAAACGAGCATCCCTGCGCGGGCGCGCTCCAATCCGAGGCGTTTTGCGTCCGCCAGGAACTTCCAAATCCCGTTCTCGCGGTCCCGTCCGTCGTAGCCGTGGTATTTTTCAAACTGCCGGGCGGATTTCTCCCATTGCCCGCAGAAGTGGTAGGCGATTCCGAGCCGCCAGTGGGGGGCGTCCTGGCTGGGGTCGAGTCGGATCATGGCCTCAAAATCGCCGACCGCCTCGGGGAACTCGCCCAGGAAGAGATGGCAATCGCCGCGTTTGGAGAGGAGCGCGACCGATTCGGGCTGGGTTTTGAGCGCGGCGTCCAGCGTGGGGAGCTGGTTTCGGTACCGGCTCAACGGCTCCGGATCGGGGGCGGGGGCGGGGGTTTGGGCGAGCAGCCAGGGGGCTTGGAGCAGGAGGAGCAGAAGGGGGATTCTCATGCGGTGTGAAGGTTGACTCAAAACAGGGCGGGAATCCACGGGGATTCCTTGCCGGGTTGCATCACGGGACTGGGCTTGAGTTGCAAGGGTGGGTGCTTAGGGTGCGGGGCGTGTCGTCAAAAAAAATCAAAACCCTCGCTCAGTTGGCCCAGGTCCGGGAAGAACTCGCCGGTTCGGGGCGGCGTTTGGTGCTCACCAACGGCTGCTTTGATCTGCTCCATGTGGGCCATGTCCGGTACCTTCAGGCGGCTCGCGGCCTGGGGGACGCGCTCCTGGTGGCGGTCAACGGGGATGCGTCTGTCAGAGCGTTGAAGGGCCCCACGCGCCCGGTGAACACCGAGACGGATCGTGCGGAGGTGCTCGCGGCCCTGGAATGCGTGGATTACGTGACCGTGTTTGAGAGCGAACGGGTGACCGCGGTGATCCGCGAGGTGCGCCCCGCGATTTACGCAAAAGGGGGCGATTACACCCTCGAAACCCTCAACCCGGAGGAGGTGGGCGCTCTCCGCGAGGCCGGCAGCGACATCCATCTTCTGCCGTTGATCCCCGGTAAATCCACCACCGCCACCCTTGCTCGGGCGGGAGGAGGCAACGGGACCCCTCTGCCTGAGTCGGCGGAAACCGGGCCAGGCACCGCCAAGGCGAGGCCCCTGCGCCTGGGGGTTTTGGGCTCCGGAAAGGGGTCCAATTTCCGCGCCATCGCGGAGGCGATCGATCGGGGGCAGTTGGCGGCGAGTGTGGAGGTGGTGATTGCGGATGTTGAAACCGCCGGGATTCTGGATTTGGCCCGGGCCCGGGGGATTCGGGCGGAGTACGTGGCCCCGGGCAAATTTCGCACCCGGATGGAGCCGCAGAACGAGGCGCGGGTGGTGGAGATCTTGCGGGAGAGCCGGGTGGACCTCGTGGTGCTGGCCGGGTTTATGCGGATGATCAAGGCGCCGCTTCTGGAGGCGTTTCCCCGGCGGATTGTGAATATCCATCCCTCGCTGCTGCCGCAGTTTCCCGGTTTGGAGGCCTGGGCTCAGGCGGTTGCGGCCGGGGTGTCCAAGAGCGGATGCACGGTGCATTACGTGGACGGCGGCATGGACACCGGGGAGGTTCTTGCCCGGAGAGAGGTGCCGGCTTTTCCAGGGGACACAGCGCAAACGCTGCACGCCAGGATCCAGGAGGCGGAGCATGCTCTTTATCCGGAGGTGCTCGCCCGGCTGGGGAGGGAGTGGGCGGCTGCGGAAGGTTCCCCCGAAAAATCCTGAGTCCTGGGAGACGAACCCCGGGCACCCGGTCGTCAAAGGTTCAAAGTTTGCCGGGCTTGCAGGGTCCTCTGGTCACTGCTCTGGTTGACGCCCGAACTTCATTGGTTCCCCCTTTTTTCTGATCATGCGAATTCTATCTTCCTCCTCTTCCGTCCTCCTCGGGCTCGCCGGCCTTGGGGTGTTGGCCGGTCCTGTGGGCGCTGCTGAACCCGTTGCTCATGGCAAAAGCGGCGCCAAACCCTCCACAGTGCCGGGCGCTGAGTCGGCGCTCAAATCGTTCACTTTCGACGAGGGCCTCAAGGCTTCGGTTTTCGCCAGTGAACCGCTTTTGGGCAACCCGGTGGCGTTCAGCGTGGACGCCCAGGGGCGCTGGTATATCGCGGAAACCTACCGCCAGGAGCGCGGCGTCGAAGACAATCGCGCCCACATGAACTGGCTTAACTCGGATCTTTCCGCGCGCACGATCGAGGATCGTCTGGCGATGATGCGGAAGTTTTATCCCGATCCCGACAAGTTTGCGCAGAAGTTCACCCAGTTCGAGGACCGGATCACCCGCGTGGAGGACACCGACGGCGACGGCGTGGCCGACAAACAGACGATTTATGCAGACGGCTTCCGCGATCCGCTGGTGGGCACCGGCGCCGGGGTGCTGGCTTGGGGTAACGAAGTGTGGTGGACCTGTATTCCCGGGCTCTGGCGTTTCCGGGACGGCGACGGCGATGGCAAGGCCGAGGTCCAGGAGAAATTGCTCGACGGGTTCGGGGTGCGGTTCGCTTTTCGCGGGCACGACATGCACGGGCTGCGTTTCGGGCCGGATGGCAAACTCTACTTCTCCATCGGAGACCGCGGGCTCAGCGTCAAAACAAAGGAAGGGGCGGTGGTCGATGAGGTGGAGACGGGCTCGATCCTGCGCTGCAACCCCGACGGCACAGGGTTTGAAGTTTTCGCCACCGGGGTGCGGAATCCCCAGGAACTCGCCTTTGACGAGTTGGGCAACCTTTTCACCGGAGACAACAACTCCGATTCCGGCGACAAAGCGCGGTTCGTGCATCTGGTGGAAGGCGGCGACAGTGGCTGGCGGTTGGCGTTCCAATATCTTCCCGACCGCGGCCCGTGGAATCGGGAGCTGCTCTGGGATGAAAAGGAGGGTCAGAAGGCCAAATACCTCGTGCCGCCCATCGCCAACCTCGGCAACGGCCCCAGCGGTTTAACCTATAACCCCGGCACGGCTCTGGGCGACCGGTACAAGGGCCGGTTTTTTCTCTCGGACTTCCGCGGGGGCGCAGGCTCCAGCTTGGTGCATGAGATCGCCCTGGAACCCGCCGGCGCGGGATTCAAGCTCAAGGAACGCCGTGATTTCCTCAAGGGGGTGCTCACCACCGATGGCGAGTTTGGCAACGATGGCGCCTTTTACGTGCTCGACTGGGTGGAGAGCTGGGGAGGCACCGGCAAAGGCCGGATTTATCGGCTGAGCGATCCGTCCTCAAATATGGCGCTTCAGGCTGAGACCCGGACGCTGATTGCCGAAGGCATGCAAAAACGGACCGAGGGGGAGTTGCTGGAGTTCCTCGCGCATCCCGACCAACGGGTGCGTCTGATGGCCCAGTTCGCTTTGGCGTCGAAAGGCGCCTCGGTGGCGGCGGGCCTGGCCGGGGTTGCCGCGGATGACAAGAAGCCTCTTCTGGGGCGACTCCACGCGATTTGGGGGTTGGGGCAGTTGGGGGAGCAAGACGCCAAGGTCCTCAAGCCGTTGCTGGGGCTGCTCGGGGATCCGGATGCGGAGGTGCGCGCGCAGTCCGCAAAAGTGCTCGGGGAACGCCGGGTGGCCGCCTCGGCGGAAAAACTCGTCGCGTTGCTGCGCGATTCCTCGGCGCGGGCCCGGTATTTCGCGGCGTTGAGTTTGGGCAAGCTGCGGCATGAGCCCGCCGTGGACGCCCTCTGCGTGTTGTTGTCTGAGAACAACGACACGGACCCCGTGTTGCGGCATGGAGCGGTGATGGGGCTTGCCGGGTGTGCCACTGCGGAACGCCTCGTGTCCAAAGCCGGAGCCGACTCGGTTGCGGTGCGTGTGGGGGCTCTGTTGGCGCTCCGCAGGCAGAAACACGCGGCGATCGCCGTGTTCCTCAAGGACAAGGACGAGGGGGTTGTGCTGGAGGCGGCTCGCGCCATCCATGATCTGCCCATCGAGGGCGCTCTTCCGGCGTTGGCGGATGTGATTGCCCGTGCGGACATCCAAAGCCCGCGGGTTCTTGAGCGGGCAATCAACGCCCATTACCGGCTTGGAAAAGCCGAAAACGCCCGCGCTCTCGTGGCGTTTGTGTTGGGTGGCGCAAATCCGGAGGTGTCCCGGCGCGACGCGCTGAGCGCTCTGGCAAACTGGGCGAGCCCCGCCCCCAAAGATCGCCTGCTGAATCTCTGGCGTCCATTGCCGGACCGCTCGTCCGCCGACGCCGTGGCGGCCTTGAGCCCGTCGCTTCCGGGGTTGTTAAAGAACGCCTCCAACGGGGTTCTCGAGGCGGGTGCCGCCGTTGCGGCCAAGCTTTCCCTTGGCGCCGCGGGTGAAGCCCTCGCGCAGTTGGTTTCCAATGAGGCCGTTGGTGAATCGGCCCGGGTGGCGGCGTTGTCGGCGCTCTCCCAGCTCAAAGACACGCGTCTGGGCGAAGCCTCCAAGGCGGCGATGAATTCCAAGGCTCCCAAGCTCCGCAATGAAGCGCTCCAGATCCTCGCGGTGATCGATCCCGCCGCCGCGGTCCAAGCCATTGGCTCGCTCATCGCCCAGGGAAGCCCCTTGGAAAAACAGGGCGGTCTGCTCGCGCTCACCCGGATTCAGGGGGCCGAATCCGACGCGCTCCTGGGGCGGCTCATGGACGATCTGGTGGCCGGCAAGGCGGCACCCGAGATCCAGCTCGATATCCTGGAGTCCGCGCGCAAGAACAAGGCTCCTGCGCTGCAGGAGAAAGTCGCCCGGTACAACTCCTCGTTTCCCAAAGATCAGCCGCTCGCGAGTTACCTCATCTCACTCGAGGGCGGGGACGCCGGGCGCGGCCGCAAAGTGTTCCGGGAGAAAGTGGAGGTTCAATGTTTGCGCTGCCACAAATGTGAGATTGGCGACAGCCAAGTTGGGCCGGAGCTCACGAAGATTGGCGCGGAGCGGGACCGCAAATCGCTTTTGGAATCCATCGTGTATCCGAATGAGAAAATCGCCCCGGGATTCGGGATTGTGAGCCTGACTCTCAAGGACGGCACTGCGGTTGCCGGGCGACTGTTGTCGGAGGATCCTCAAAACCTCAAGGTGGAGTCTGCGGATGCCCAAGGCAAACTCCAGCAGACCCTGGTGGCCGTTGCGGATGTCCGGGAGCGCTTTAACGCGCCCTCGCCGATGCCGGAGAATCTTCGTGATCAACTCAGCCGGGCGGAATTGCGGGACTTGGTGGAATACCTAGCCACCCGCAAATAAACTCGGTGACCGGCCGGGGCTAGGGTCCTATGGGTCCTATGGGTCCTATGGGTCCTATGGGTCCTATGGGTCCTATGGGTCCTATGGGTCCTATGGGTCCTATGGGTCCTATGGGTCCTATGGGTCCTATGGGTCC
>CAMARB010000182.1 GCA_945860355.1 Chthoniobacter flavus
TTGGGACGCCGTTTTACTGACCTGGGTTCGGAAGGTGGCACAGGCTTCCAGCCTGTGACCTATGACAGTCACAGCCAGGATGGCTGTGCCACTTTGGTCTCCACCGACGGCACGCGCAGATCCCAACGCTCCCCACTCGGAGATTTGCCGAGGAGAGTATCGCCCCAAATGATCCTTATCTTAGCGCCATTCCGGTCTGTCCCGTTTTCCCGCAGTTTTTCAATAGAAGCTCTGTGCCTATTGGCTCGATTGGATTTTTGACACCGTTGGCTCTCTTGGCTGCCGCTAGTAATGAGGAGGGCGCTCATTGGGAACGGAGGTGGAGCCGGCCGAGTGAAGGAGTTCGCGCTGGCGGGAGAACTCCCGTTTGAGCCGGCTGACCTCGTCGCGGAGTTCGAGGATGACCTTGTCCTGCTCGCTGACGTGAAGCTGGAGATGGGCGTAGTATTCCTCCATCCGGGTTAAACGCTCAGAGTCATTCATGAGACCCATCTAAGGGAGGCGGAGGGTTCGGGCACAAGCAATTCCCCGGGAGGCGCAAGCTCAGACAAATCGCCCGGTTCGGCGTGCGGGAGACCGTTTCCCCGTCCCAACGCGTCACGCCCGGGCCCGATGGGGCGGGCCTGGATTCCTCGCACAAAGCCGGGGCGCCAACAGGGACAGGACAGGGCTTCTGTTGAAAACCCGCAGGAAAACAGGGTGGCTACCGGCGAAAAATTCACAGTTTGTCCGTCCCCAGTCGCTGCTGTGGGCTGCTGATATTTGGGTTGCTGTTTGGAAACTGAAAAACGGACTTTTTTGACACCGTTGGCCCCGAGGAAGGCGGCGGAATGGTGGTCGGCCGCCCAGCCCGAAGGGCTTACGACCTCCAGCCCAGGGTCGGCCGAATGGAATGAGGCCTACCCTGGGAATGAGTGGAGTAACGATTGAACCGCAAAGCGGTTCCGGCCGGGACGGATGGGAGAACGGCGTATGGGGCGCAACCCCGTTGGGGTTGAAACGTTTCGTGGGATATGGTCCCAAGGTAGCGGTCTAGCGACCGCAACCTTGGGCTGGAGGACGGGAACGCCGTAGGCGTAGGGAAGCGGCGGTGGGAACGCGTAGAAGAGCCAATAGGGACGGCTATTAAGAAAACCGCAGGAAAACGCGGTGAAATCCCAGTTGGTCTGTCCCTCCCCAGCAGATCCCCGTGCGTGAATAGAAAGCCTGAATAGGACGCCTGTCCCCTGTGGGCTGCCTGTGGGCTGCTGCCGGAAAGAAACTGAAGGCGTGGGCGGCATTGGTGAACTCGCACAAACTCACTCCCTCAAAAGGGACTTCTCTGCAGCCGCTCCCTGAGCGGCAAGCTGCTGGCACAAGTAGCCAATGACGAGCGTTCGTGCGGTGGTCAACTCCATGTCTCGATTCCGCTCCAACTCTGCAATCGCAGCGTCAATCGCCTTCCAGAGCGGCGTCTGATCAAACTCAATGTAGGGATGACTCATGCCTCAATGTATGAGGCCGATATGAAGATTAAAGAGCTGCCGCCACGAAATCGCGCGGCTGCTGTGGTCTTCGGGTTGTCGGGTTTCTTCAAGGAATCGGCATACGCCGCAACGCAACACGAACCAGTCGAGCGGCGTGACGCGTTGGCGGTGATTCGGCCAAGCCAGCCGCCCCTCCTCGGCGACCGAGCGGACGCGGGGACCCGCAGAGCCTGGCCCGCTAACGGGCGGCGGGGATGACCAGGATCGGGACGGCCGCGCGGTGTCGGACAGCTTCGATGGTGCTGCCCAGAAGGAGATCGCCCACCAGCCGATGGCCGTGGGACGCCATGGCCACGAGGTCCGCAGCCTCGGCCGCGGCGACCTTGAGGATTTCATCGCTCGGGGAGCCCAGGGCGAGGTGCGTCTCGATGAACAAGCCCGTCTTTTCGCGCAACACATCGGCCGTCTCCTGGAGCTGCCGCCAGTCCTCGCGCATCTCCCGGGAATCGGCCAGGTTGAGCTGGTCGAAATTCCGGGCCACCCAGCCGTCGGCCACGTGAACTAGGAGAAGCGAACCGCCCGTGGCGGCGGCCAGCGCGCACACGTGCCCGAGCAACGGCTGGGCGGGGTCCATGTGATCGAGGGCGACGAGGATTTTGCGGTACATGGCGGGGCGAAGGGAAATGGGCGGGTGTCACTGGCCGCCGGACAGGAAGAAATCAGCCAGCAACTTGAGGTTCAGGCAGATGATCAGGGCCGCGCAGAACCACGCCAGCGCCTGAATCCAGCGCGGGTTGGCGAACCGCCCCATCTTGGCGGGGTCGCCCGTGAACCGGATGAGCGGCACCACGGCGAACCCGAGTTGCAGGCTGAGAATCACCTGGCTCCAGACCAGCAGATCGGTGGTGCGGCTTTCCCCGTAGTAACCGATCACGGCGACGGCGGGCACCACGGCGACGAGCCGGGTGATGAGCCGGCGCAGCCAGGGTTGCATCCGGAAATCGAGGAATCCCTCCATGACAATCTGGCCGGCGAGTGTTCCGGTGAGCGTGGAGTTCTGGCCGCTGGCGAGCAGCGCCACGGCAAAGAGCGTGCTGGCGAGGCCGACCCCCAGCACGGGGCTCAGCAGCTTGTGCGCGTCCTGGATCTCGGCCACCTCCCGGTTGCCGCTCCAGTGGAACGCCGCGGCCGAGAGCACCAGGATGCCGCCGTTGATGAAAAGCGCCAACATCAGCGCAAACGTGGAGTCGATCGTGGCGTATTTGATGGCCTCGCTTTTGCCGTCCGCCGTCCTCTCGAAATTCCGCGTCTGCACAATGGAGGAGTGCAGGTAAAGATTGTGGGGCATGACCGTGGCGCCGAGGATTCCGATGGCCACAAAAAGCATCTCGCGGTTTTTGACGATGTCCAGCGTGGGCACGAACCCCGCGAGCACGTCGGGCAGATGGGGTTTGGCGAAGAGCAGCTCGGCCACGAAACAGGTGCCGATGGTGGCGATCAGGGCGATGACCAGGGCTTCCACCGAGCGGAACCCGCGTTTCTGCAGCAGCAGCACAATCATCACGTCGAGTACCGTGATGACGCAGCCCCAGACCAGGGGGATGCCGAAGAGGAGTTGGAGGCCGATGGCGGAGCCGACCACCTCGGCGAGGTCGCAGGCCGCGATGGCCAGCTCGCACAGCACCCACAGGCCCATGCTCACGGGTTTGGAATGCCATTCCCGGCAGGCCTGGGCCAGGTCGCGCCCGGTGGCCACCCCCAGTTTGACGCACAAATGCTGGAGCAGGATGGCGATCAGGTTTGAGATGAGGATCACCGACAGCAGCGAGTAGCCGAACCGCGCCCCGCCGCTGAGGTCCGTCGCCCAATTGCCCGGGTCCATGTACCCCACCGAGACCAGAAAGCCCGGGCCGGCGAACGCGAGCAGTTTGCGCCAGGGCGAGGCGCCCCTGGGGACGGGCACGGAGCGGAAGACCTCGGGGAGGGACCCCGGGCCTTCGGGAGGCGGGGAATCGTTCCGGGTGTCCGGCAGCGGGGGATCCTGGGGAAGTCGAGACATAGGGGGCCGAGGCGCTCCCGGGCGGGGCGGGAATTAGGCTGGGCTAACTTTATTGTGGCGGGCTGATAAAATGTCAACGACCGAAGTTTTCCCCGCCTTGACGCTCCCGCGCGCCCCCGCCTAGGGTCGCCCCCCGTGTCACCCAAAGCCTCCCCAGCCCAGCGCCCGCTTTCCTCCGCCGTGGAGGATTACCTCGAGCGCATCCTCGGGCTCATCAACACGAAGGGCTACGCGCGGGTGGTGGACATCGCCCAGGCCCTTGAAATCTCCCAGGCCAGCGTCACCAACATGGTCCAGCGGATGGACGCCGAGGGCCTGCTCAAGTACGAGAAATACAGGGGGCTCGTGCTGACCACCGCCGGGGAAACCCTCGCTCGCAACATCACGCGTCGGCACGAGCTGCTGACCGATTTTCTCAAGCTGCTCGGACTCGACGACGAGGTCATCTACCGCGACGTGGAGGGCATGGAGCACCACATCAGCCCCTCGACGGTGCGCGCCATCGAGGCCCTCACCGCCCAGTTGCAGCGCCAACCCGCCCTGCTCGCCAGGGTCCGCCAACAAACCGATGCCAAATAACACCGTGACCGCTTTCGGCTGGGACCAATGCGCCCGGCTCGCCAACGCCCAAACCGAGCTTCTCGTCTCGCTCGACGTCGGGCCGCGCATCCTCAGCTACAAAACCGAGGGGTCCGCCAACGTCCTGGGGCATCTGCCCGAGGAGCTGGGCGCCTCCGGGGAGCCCGAGTTCCGGGTCCGCGGCGGGCACCGCCTCTGGGTGGCGCCGGAGACGGAGATTTCCTACGCGCCGGACAACGGCCCGGTGAACTTCGAGTTCCGGGGGCCCAACGCGCTTTTTGTGGAAACCCCGGTGAGCGCCCCCTGGAACGTCCGCAAATCGATGGCGCTGTCGCTGGCCCCCGAGGGCAGCGCCGTGCGGATCGATCACGCGCTGACCAACGAAGGCGCCGCCCCGGTGACGGTCGCCTCCTGGGCGCTCACCGTCATGGCGCCCGGAGGCCTGGAGATCATCCCTCAGCCGCCCCTGGGCCAGCACGGCAAGGGCCCCAAGGGCCGCGAGTTCCTGCCCGAACGCGTGATGGTGCCCTGGAGTTTCACGGATTTCTCGGACCCGCGCTGGAAGTTCGGCCGCCGGTTTTTCACCCTGCGCCCGGTGGCGGGAATGCCGGCGACCAAGCTGGGGTTGGCGCATCTGGAGCCCTGGGTGGCCTACCTTCTGCCGGACGCGTTGTTTGTGAAGACGTTCGCTTTCGAGCCGGGAGCGACGTACCCGGATTTCGGCTGCAACCTTGAGACTTTCACCAAGGACACCTTTCTGGAGATCGAAAGCCTGAGCCCGTTGAAGACGCTGGCGCCCGGCCAGACCGTTGGCCACTCGGAGACGTGGCATCTCCTGAGTGGCATCACCCAGCCCGACTCGCTAGAGGAAGGCCCGCTCGAAGAATGGCTCCAACCGCTGCTCAAAAAACTCGGACTCTGATTATGGCCCCTCGATTTCTCCTCTCCCTCCTGCTGCTCGGCTCCCTGGCGGGCTGTTCCACCGTCGCCACCCAGAAGCGGCAGGGTGCGCGCACGGCCATGCGCCAGGAGATCGCGGCCGAACCGCCCGGCGACTACTTCATCGGCCGCCGGTTCTACAAAACCGACTACAAATTCTGGGGGTATGTCCGCAGCCCCGGCCAGCCCTGGAGCAGCGCGCGGATGGTGATGCTCAACGAGAACACCAAGCTCGCGCCGGACCGGCAGCAGGGCCAGATCGGCAGCGACAACACCTACGAATACAAGCTCCTGGGCAAGTTCTCGGGTCAGACGATCTACGAGCCCGCCAGCAACGGGTTTTACCCCGAGTTCGTCCTCAAAGGATACGAGCTGCGCTCCGCCACCCCCGCCCCGATTTTCCGGAACCCGGCCGACACCGATCCGCAACGGCGGGTCATGCCTGTTCCCTACTGAGTCGGGGCGCCGGGCTCGCCTAGGACGATTTCGCGGGTGTCGTCCGGGCCCGCGCGGAACTCGATCCATTGGGTGTCCCTGGGCAGCAGGGAGGGGAATTTGTCGCCCCATTCCACGACGCAGACCCCGGTGGCCTCGAGGTAATCGTCGAGGCCCATCCGGAGCGCCTCGTCCTCGGAGTCGAGCCGGTAGAAGTCGAAGTGGTAGAGCGGGAGCCTGCCCCCGGCGTATTCGTGGAGCAGGGTGAAGGTGGGGCTGGTGACCTCCTCGGCGTGCCCGAGGCCGGCCGCGAGGCCTTTGACGAAGTGGGTTTTCCCCGCCCCGAGGTCTCCCACGAGCGCAAGCACGCTGCCGTTGCGGAGCGAGCCGGCGTGTTTTTGGCCCAGGGCGAAGGTTTCAGCGGGACTGCGCGAAGTGATCAAAGCCATGGCGGGAAAGGTCGGGTGAATCTTTCGGGTGCGGCGCGGAACGGGGGGGCGGCTGCGTCAGGCGGCCGATCCGGCTCAGGGGCAGGCGCGGGAACTGGTTGCGCCAGGTTTTTTCGAGGCGCGCGCCGTGGCGCGGGGCCAGCGCGAAAAGCAGTTCGTAGTCTTCGCCGTCGTGCAGGGCGTTTTCGGGGGTCTGTCCCTTGTGGGCCGGAAGCGGGGCGTCGATCTCGTAGCCGCAGCGGCTGGCCGCGGCGAGCCGGGGCAGGTCCGCGCCGAGCCCGTCGCTCAGGTCCATCATCGCGTGCAGCGGGAAATTCGCGGTCAGCCAGCGCGCCTCCGCCAGGCGCGGCATAAAATCCAGGTGTTTGCCCGCAATCGAACCGCCTAGTTTGCCGGTGACATAAAGCAAATCCCCGGGCCGGCCTCCGGAGCGCAGGATGCAGCGGCCGCGTTCCACCCAGCCCGTCAGTGCGACGTTGATGAAAAGCGGGCCCGGGGAGCGGGCGGTTTCGCCGCCCACCACACTCACTCCGAACCGGCGGGCGGCGCGTCGGAGCCCCTGGTAGAGGTGCTCCAGGCGCTCCACTTCCAGGGTGCTTGCGGCGGCAACCGTGATCAGGGCGTGTTCGGGCATCCCGCCCATGGCCGCGATGTCGCTGATTGCCCGGCAGAGCGCTTTCCAGCCCACCCGTTTGAGGTCTTCTTCCGGCAGGAAATGAATGCCCTCGAGAACCGCGTCGGTTTTAAGGAGCTGCCAGCGGGGTTGCCGGGCGGACCCGGTGACGGCGCAGTCATCCCCGGGCCCCACGCGGACGGAGGCGCCGAGTGGGAGCCGGCGGATGAGCCGCTGGACGAGGGCGTTTTCCCCGAGGTCCCGCAGTGTGGCGGGGGAGCTAGAGCGCGCGGGCCTGGGCATCCCAGTAGAGATAAAGCAGCTGGCTGAGGTTGAACCCCGCGTGCATCACCAAAGGCACGATCAGGCTGCCGGACGCCTCGTAGGCGAGGGTCAGGCAGAGGGCCAGGACGAAGAGCCCGGGCATGGAGGCCGGGTTCATGTGGATGGCGGCGAAAAGTGCGGACGTGAAAAGGGCGCTGCCGATGCCCCCTGCGTACCGTTTGATGACCCCGTAGAAATAGCCCCTGAAAAGGAACTCCTCCCCCAGAGGCGCTAGGATCACGCCGGCGACGAAGATTTTGAGGACGCCGCTGTGGTCGGAATTGCGGGCCACCTCCCGGAAAAGCATGACCAAATCCTGCTCCTTGCCGCCGTCCGGGAGCCACACCTGGGCGGCTTTGGCCGCGGCCAACACCAGGGGCACCGCCATAACGACCAAACCCAGGCCTTTGACCGCGGCCCGCAACGGGTGTGTCCTGTCGAATCCGAACAGGAGCCGCAGGTTCACCTTCCGGACCACCAGCAGGGCGCAGATGAACGCGGAAAGGATCGGGAGGAAGAGGGCGCCCGGCAGGACATTTTCGATGCGGGTGGCCGGAGCGGCCCCGGGCTGGGCCGGGTGCAGCGCGGCGAAGAGAATCAGCATGCCCAGCGAGCTGATCAGCACGAAGCTCACGAGCACATCGGGCAGCGCGAACTCCGCGGTGCGCACTTGGCCGCCGCCCCGTGCCACCCGCAGAAGCAGGTTGCGGTACACGCCCACTGCGCCGAGG
>CAMARB010000183.1 GCA_945860355.1 Chthoniobacter flavus
GCTCTTCGCAAGCTGCCGCGGCAACGGCCCATCAACTTGCGCATCGGTTCAAACATCGGGGTATTCCATCGCATTCCTCACCAACCCTTCTCACCCCCTTTCGTTGGCGGAAATTTTCCACGAAACACCTCCTTAACTAAGTGCCATTCTTGCCTGTCCCTTACGGGACTCGCCAATGAGCTTGCGCGGCCTGTTCTCCGTAAAAAAAGAGCGCGCCGCCTGGGTCTTCAGGGGGAGCAGTGCCAAAAAATGCGACCAACTCAATTGTGTCGTCAGTGCTGACACAATTCGGAGATCGGGGAAAAGTTCCGCGAATTGCATCATTCGGCGCAGGTTTCTGGTCACGAGCAGGCTCATGGGGACAGAGCGTCTATCGGGAACTCTGTGTTGCATAAATTGCCTGTCCCTTACGGGCCTCCACTATTGGAGGCGATTTGCTTATCACGAAGATGGGGGATCCGCCCGGCGATTGTGCAATCTACCCACTTGGTTCACCTGAGGCTGTTATTACCGCCGACTGCCTGAAATTTCGTTTGTTGGCCGAATACTGCGAGCGAGGCTTCTACAGCTCGTTCATCAATTCCATGGTCTGCCGGAAACAGCTCGGCTTCATCACACGCGGCGTCGCGCAAAAGAAAATCAGTGTTGAGCGATTCAAATCGATCGCCGTCCCCCTCTGCTCCCTCCCCGAGCAACAGGAGATCGTGCGCCTGCTGGACGAGCAGTTTGAGGCCATCGAGCGGAACGAGCGGGAGCTCGACGCCGCGTTGAAGCGCAGCGAGGCCCTGCGGCGGTCGATCCTCAAACGCGCCTTCTCCGGCCGCCTCGTCCCCCAAGACCCCGCCGACGAACCGGCGTCCCAACTCCTCGCCCGCCTGCGCGCGGAGCAGAGTGCGACCACCCAACCCAATCGCCGCGGCCGCAAGCCTTCGGCGGTCTTGTGAATCGCGCCTTCTGCCGTAATAGTTTTCCTTAATACCAATGCCATCCACCCTTCCAGTGCCTGTCTCCACTGCCGTGCTCCTATGGGCTCGGCAAGAGAGCGGCTACCCCCTGGAAACAGCTGCGAAAAAGCTGCATATAAAGGCTGATCGGCTATCCGATTGGGAACAGGGCGAACGCCAGCCGACCCTAAAGCAGATTGAGAATCTGGCCAAACTCTACCACCGGCCGCTGAGCCTGTTTTTCCAGCCCAAACCCCCTTCGATACCATCATTGGCGACCGAGTATCGCCGCCTGCCCGGGATCGTGCCCGGAGCGGAATCTCCCGAACTGCGCTTCGCCTTGCGCAAGATGTCGGCCCGCCGGGAAACGATGCTCCAACTTCTGGTCGAACTGGGCGAGTCAACGCCGGTTTTTGAACATCCCGCCCATTTATCGGAAACCCCGGCCACGGTCGCGAATCGCCTGCGTGCAATTCTTGCGATCAGTCCCGATGACCAACGCGCTTGGGCCAGCGAGTGGCAGGCTTGGGCGGCGTGGCGCGACGCCGTTGAGCGCGTAGGTGTCTTGGTTTTCCAGTTTCCCAAAGTGCCCCTCTCCGAAGCACGCGGCCTTTCCTTGCTGCGTAGTCCGCTACCGGTGGCCGCCATAAATCCCAAAGAGACTCCGGAGTCGCGAGCCTTCACCCTGATCCACGAGGTCGTCCATCTGATGCTGGCCGCCGGTAAAGAGGAGGCTCCGGCCGCCCGAGAGTCCCGGGACAACGAAGCTTGGTCGGCAGTGGAACGTTTCGCCGAGGAAACCGCCAGCCATACTCTGGTCCCCGAAGCTATGCTGGCGCAGGAAATCCGCGCAGGGGGCTTCCCCCGCAACGGTTGGGACATCGGCGATGTGCGCGGTCTGGCCCGACGGTTCAAAATCACCCCGTTGGCGATGGCCACGCGCCTGCGAGCCTCCGGCTACTTCGACTGGAACCATTATCTAGGCTGGAAACGCGGTTGGGATGCCTACGTAGCGACCCTTAAGCCCAAAACCGGGGGCTTCTCTCATCCCGTCTCCATGGCGTTGGGCCGTGCAGGGAAGCCTTTCACTCAAACCGTCCTTGAGGCGCTTGCTACCAATCGCATCACCGTCGTCAACGCGGCGCATTACCTCGACTTGAAGGCGGTATATTTCGAAAAGCTCAAAGGCGCACTGATCGCTCGACCGGGCGCGGGAGGCGACGATGAGTGAATCCGCGCGCCGTCCGCTCTACGCGGTAGATACGAACGTTTTCATGGATTGGCAGTTTCGACACTATCCCACTGATATTTTCCCAAGCCTGCTTTCACGGATAGACTCTCTCGTGGCGGAACGGCGCTTCCAGTCGCCCGAACTTGTCGATGAAGAACTGCGCAAGGTGGGCACACCTGAACTGGCCGCATGGTCGGACGCCCATCCCGCGGTTTGGGTGCCCAACGGCGATGTATTGGCGGCGGCGCTGGTGATCCAAGGCCGATTCCCCGGCCTGCTTGACCCCAAGGCGGAGTTTGATGAGGCGGATGCCTACGTGATTGCCTTGGCCCAAGTGCGTGACGGCATCGTCGTCACCCAGGAAACACCCGCCGCCGAAAAACGCCGCCCCGCCCGGCCCATGTATATTCCTGATGTGTGTCGGGAGCTCGGCGTTTACTGTATTACCCTGCAAGGCCTCATGCGCCGCGAGGGATTGAAATTTTGATTATTCTGGTGCGGTTCCAATCCGGGAGCGCCGTCGGGGACGGGTTTTTTATCCAGGAAACCCGCATCGCTGCGGATGGAAATAATCGTTGGATTCTGGACAGTTTGTGCGTCCCCCACTTTGGCGCTCCGAGCGGAAACCCGTCCGATTTGCGCCCCTCTCAAACGCGGCGCGTCGGCGGTTCCCCGCGCCTCACCCTGCGATCTTCACACAACCGCGCACAAAATCCCCTTGAACACGCACCAGCGCCACCTCATCACAACGCCATGAACCACCTGTTCCGCGCCATCGCCTCGGCTCTCTCCCTCCTCATCCTCTCCGCCGCCACCGTCTCCGCCGCCACCGTCTCCGCCGCCGGAGGCTGGGACGACGACTATGAAAAGGCGCTCGCCCGGGCGAAAACCGAGAAGAAACTCGTGCTCCTCGACTTCACCGGCTCCGACTGGTGCGGCTGGTGCATCAAGCTCGATAAAGAGGTCTTCTCCAAATCAGAGTTCAAGACCTACGCAAAAGAAAACCTCGTTCTGGTGGAAGTCGACTTCCCCCAGGGCAAACGCCAGAGCGCGAAGCTCAAGGCGCAAAACGAGAAGCTGCAGCAGGAATTCGGGATCCAGGGATACCCGACCCTCATCGTTCTGAACTCCGAAGGCAAAAAAGTGGCTCAGCTCGGTTACGAAGCGGGCGGTCCGACTCCGTTCGTGGCAAAACTCAAAGAACTCCAAAAATCGGAGTAAAACGAGCCCGCGCTCCTCTGAGCGCATCCGCCGCCCTGGGGCGTACATCGGGTTGAGCCCCGTGACGAGACCGGCTCCTTCCTGGAACGTCTTCCTTCGGGCGCTTGTTCCGGCGACCCGTGCCGTTTGTGTGTCCCGAATGGCACTGAGTTCAGCCCGAAAGCCGAAGTTCCAACCTGCTTGTTTGGGTTCTTGGAGGTCTTTGAGGTTGTTCCCGGTGCCGGGGTGGGAGAGGGGAAGGGAAACCGCAGAGGAACGCAGAGGTGAAATCCTCTCTGCGATCTTTGAGATCTTTGCGGTTACGAAAAAACCGTGAAAGCGTCACGGGCTCGGAGCCTCAGGTGGCCGAGCCCTCCTCAATCTGCACCGCAAGGAACGCAAGGAGCTCAAAGATTCCGGGAGTTCACGCGAACGCGCGGCGCCACGAGTTGGCGAATCCGCTCGCCCAAAAAAACGCCCCATCGCCCCGGTCACAGAGGAAAACGTCGAAAAGAAGCCTTCACTCAGTGGCATTCCTGTGTGTCCCTCTTTCGTCCACCAGAAACATTGGGCGCGATCGCCCGTTTTCGTCGTCCAACCCAAACACGCTTCCTATGCTTCCAAGCAAAAAAATAGGGATCGGCGCCTCTCTGCTCGTCACAGGCGTCCTTCTTGAGCTCCTCGCGGGTCTGTTGCTCACCCGTTCTATGGACACCCTTGGATCCGTCCAGGGGGGCGGTCCGAGCGTGGCGGAGCTGATGGATCAGCGCCTCGAGGAGCTTCATTTTCAGAGCCTGAAGGGCTTCAGCGCTTTTGCCGTGGGCTGCGTGGTCGCGGTTTCCGGGCTGGCGCTCCTGCTCGTCGGCGTCTACCAGGCAGCGAAGTTGAGACCGCGCCGTGTGTCGAATCCCTAGCTGCCGCACATCCCAAGGAGCCATGACCTCCGTTCATGAAGCGGCCCGCGGCGTTTGTCTGGCCCCTGCGCTCTTTTCTCTTTTCACAATGAACATCCCTATCCGGCGAATCACTCGGCACGTTCTTTTGGTGGCATGTGTTGTCCTCTCGGCCGCCTGCGATCCGAAACCCTCCTCCTCCGACCTGTCCTCCGCTGCGCCGCTTAAACCCGGGCCCGTCGAACATATCGACGCCTCGGAGCGGATCGAAGCCGCGGCGCTGATCCCGATTGTGGATCCGGCGCAGCACTCGATTCGTCGTTTTGAGGCGGAAATCCGGGGGGCTTTCGATGAGAGAAAGTTCGATGTGCTGGAGAAAATCGCCGCCGAACTCCGCACATCGAAAGCCCTTTTCGAAGAGGGCTCCTGGAAGCTGAAGGTTTTCTACGACGCGTTGGAGGAGCGGTTCAGCCGCGGTCAGGATTTTTGGCTCACCGACATCCAGACATACGAAGCGTGGGAAAAAGCCTACCCGGATTCGCTGGCGCGCCGGATCGGCTTGATCAATTTGCTCACCAACTACGCGTGGGATGCCCGGGGCGCTGGGTATGCCCGCGATGTCACTGAGGAGAACCACCGGATTTTCCAAGCTCGCCTTGAGCAGGCGGCGAAGGTTTTCGCTCAGACGAGGGATCTTAAGGAGAAAGATCCCTGCTGCCAGCTGGTGGCCATGAACATCGCGCTCGGGCAAGGATGGCCAAAGGAACACTTTGAGAGGCTCGTTGCGGAGGCCGCCGCCATTGCCCCCGAGTTCTGGCACATCCATCCGATGCGTTGTTATTCGCTCCTGCCCCGGTGGTATGGCAAGGACGGCGATTGGGAGGCCTATGCGGAGGACGCCTCAAATCGCGGCGAATGGCTTGGCGACGAAACCTACGCCCGCATGGTCATGCGCATGAGCTCCTTCCATGCGAACATTTTCCGGGACTCCAAAGCGTCGTGGCCGAAGACCAGAAAGGGACTCGACATCCTCAAGGCCAAATACCCGGCCTCCCTGGAGTTTCCCCACCAAATCGCCCGCCTTGCCACGATGGGCCAAGACCAGGCGCTCGCCAAATCCGCATTTGACGAAATCGGCGATCACTTCCTTGAAAGCGTCTGGCGGAAGCCCGAGCGGCTGGTTCATTTCCGGACGTGGGCGAGGACCGGTCAGTGGTGAGGGCGATGGGTCGTGTGCTCGCAGGGCTCCCGCCCGGCGCGAAGGCGTTGAGGTGTCGGGGGGGCTGTCAGGGCTCATGCATCTAACACTCAGCTTCGCGGGGGGAGAGGACGCACAAGTTTTCAGAGTGCGCGGCAAAGCGGAGGCATTGTTCCCTGGGGGAACAGAGAGAGTAGCCGGATGTGGAGCGCAGCGACACCCCCGGAACGCGGTCCCAAAAACAGCCCACCCCGCAGAGGGGTGGCAGAGGATGTGTTCCCCGGGTGGTCTCTGGCACGCCCTGCCGGGGTGCCGTTCCTGGGGGGCCCCCTTCCGGCGGTGTCGCTTCGCTCAACCGTCGGCTACTTTCTGGGATACCTCCGGCATCGGATCGAGCCCCGCGGCGGGTTCCTCGCGCTCTATGAGATGCGTGAGCCCTGGGGGGGCTGTCCCTCGATCTAAACGGAACACTCAAGTTCAGGCGGAGTCGCCGGGAGGGAGGAGGGAGGAAGGGCTCCGCGCTTAGTGACTTATAAACGCCCTCCGTGTCTCTGCCTTTCCTCTTGGGAATGACCTGTCCTCTTCACCTCGGGAGTTTAGAAACCACCGCGACATTTTGGCGGACCGCTCCGCCTGTCCGTTGCCATTCTCCGTTTTCTGTTCCGAGGGAGGCCTCCAGGATCGGGCGTGGTTTCCGTCACTTTTCCGCCGCTGTGCATTCGGCCGCCGACCGTTCACTCTCACGCCGATGCCGACGCCTCAAACCATTCGAAAATCTCCCTACGAGGGCCAGAAGCTCGCGCTCGCAACAAAACATGGAAAGGAGCGCGCGATTGCCCGGCCCATGCGCTGCGCCGCGGGTTTGGAAATCGTTCTGCCCGCCGACCTCGACACGGATGCGCTGGGGACATTCACCGGGGAGGTGCCCCGGGAGGGCAAACCACTCGATGTCTGCGTGAAAAAGGCCCGCCTGGGCATGGCGGCGACCGGGCTCCCCTTGGGGCTGGCCAACGAGGGCAGTTTCGGGCCCCATCCGTTCCTGCCTTTTGTGCCCTCGAATCTCGAGATCATGGCGTTTGTCGATGACGCGCGCGGCTTCATCGTCCACGAGATGTTGTTCTCGGAAAAAACCAACTACGCGCAGAGGGAGGTGTGCGGCTTCGGCGAACTCGGGGATTGGTTGCAGACGGCGTCTTTCCCCTCGCACGGGCTCATCGTGCGCCCCAAATCCGGGCGCCCCGGGATGGCCGTTGAGAAAGGCATCGTGACGGTGGAGCGCCTGCGCGCCGCCATCGAGCGGGCCACCTACCACTCGGAGGAGGCGGCTGCCCTGGTGGAGACCGACATGCGGGCGCATTTTAATCCCACTCGGATGACTCTGATTCGCCGACTGGCTTTTAAACTCGCGCGTCGGCTGGCGAGCCGGTGCCCGGATTGCGGCGCGCCCGGCTGGGGTATGACGGGTCAATCCGCGGGGCTGCCTTGCGAGGAATGCGAGGCCCCCACGGAGATGATTCATTGGGAAATCCTGACCTGCACCGCGTGCGCCCACCGCGAAACACGGCCGCGGTCCGACGGCCTGAGAAAGGCGCCGGCGGGGCGCTGCGGTTCCTGCAATCCCTAAGCGGGCGGCGTGAGGGCTCGGGGCCGGCCCCTCCCGACAGTTTGTGTGTCCCTTGCGCGTGCTTGCAACGGTGTCAAAAAGCGACTGCCTCAGAATGGGGGCGTGGTGAGCCGCAATCGGTGGAAGGGATACGGAATTTTTCCCGGCCGCTGGATTGGAGCCGCGCTGCGTTTGCTGGGCTTGGGGGTGCCTTTACGGCCAAAAGAACCGGTGAAATTTTGTTTCTCGCCTCATTTCACTCTTTTGATCAGCGGATCATAGTCCCGCTTCATCCCGCGGTGATAAAACGTTTGAGCGGATACGCTCC
>CAMARB010000184.1 GCA_945860355.1 Chthoniobacter flavus
GGGGGCATTTTTTTAGAAAAAAGTGAGCGTCAGTGCTTCGCTTCTCCTCCCGCTCTGGTCCGCCCCCGGAGAAAGGGGGGCGTTGGTAAAAAGAGGGGGGGGGAGTCAGCGCTGAGGATCCGCAATCTGGATCCCGAGTTTTTCCAGAACGGTCCCGGTCACCAACCAGAGTTGGGTGATGGCTTTGTTGAGTTCGGCGCGGGCGGCGACTTCCCGGCTTCGCGCTTCAAAGAGGCGGCGCTGTTGTTCAATCAGGTCGAAGCTGGAGATTTGGCCCTCCTGGATGCGTCGGTAAGCGATGCGCATGGCTTGATCGTTGAGCTCCCGGGTTTTCTGAGCCGTTTGAAGGCGTTGTTTGAAGGAGTCAATCCGGCTGAGAACGGTATCGATGTCCACGCCGATGGTGAGTTCGGCCTGCTTGATTTTGAGGATGGCTTGTTCCTTCAACGCCTTGGCCGAGTCGAGTTGGGCGCGGGCCTGCATGTTGCCCAGGGGGACCCTCAGGTTGACCCCGACTGTCCAACCCGCGCCGCGGCCCTGGAAGGTGTCATCAAAACTGTTGGAGTAACTGTCGGTGAGGCCGTTGAGGCCGTAGGTCCCGACGAGGTCGAGCTGGGGCAGCACCTGGTTTTTGGCGAATCTGAGCCGCACATCCTGGGCGTCGGCTTCGGCGAGCGCCTGCTGAAAATCAGGGCGGTTGGCGAAGGCGAGTTGCAGGAGCCTGGAGCGATCCGCAGCGGGCATGGGCAGGGCGGGTTCTTCGGCAGGCAGAAACACGCGGCCGTCGTGGATTTTGAAACTGGGGGTGATGAGTCGTTTGAGGGCGAATTGACGTTCCAGAAGGAGGTTCCTGGCGCCGATGAGCTGTTCCTGGTCGAGTGAGACCTGGGCCATCGCCTGTTGCACGTCGAACAACTGCATGAACCCCACCTCGACGCGGCGCTGGTTCTGTTCCACCAGGCGTTGATCCGCGGCGATGGCCTCCTGGCGGACCCCGATCTCCGAGAGCCCGAAGATCATGTCGTAGTAGTTGGAAAGCACCCCCTGGACGCTGGTCATGAGCCGCTGTTTCCACGTGAACATGGCCAGTTTCTTCTGGATCTGGGCCACCCGGATGTTCGCAAGGGCGGCGTTGGGGCCGAAGTCTTTGAGCAGCGGTTGGATCACCTGAATCTGAGCGGAAGTCTGGTATTGGGCGATGATGTCCCGGGTGTCGCCGGTGAACGTGTTCCGGAACCGGTTGGCCTCCACAAAAAGGCCCAGGCGCATTCCCCAAGGGGTGCGTTCGGTGAGGCTGCCGCCGAAGCGGTCGATCTGTTGATCGAAGAAAATTCTGTTAATCCCCCGGCCCCCGACCGGGAGGTAGGAGTAGGAGGGGGGGGTGGTGGAGAAATCAGGGTAGGCGCCATTGCTGGAGTTGGTGGGGCTGCCGTTGATGGTGGCAATGCTGGAGATGTCACTGGTGCTGCCTCCAATCCCGGTGCCCACTCCGTTGTCCGGCTCGGGGATGGGCTGGAGGCCGAGCTGGCGTCGCAGTTCGTTGGTGGAGCGCAGGTTGGCGATCACGGCCTGGGTGTTGGCGTTGAGCGCCGCCGAGTTCTCGCGGATGGCGGTGAACTGGTTGAGCTGCCGCACCTGATCGCTGGCGGTGAAGTCGTTGGCGTTCTCCGGGCGCCTGAGGGATTCCTTGGAGGTGTTGAAGCTGAGCACGGGGTCGAAAATCCCCTTCTCGAAACGGACCTGCGCCTGCTGCTGGGCAATGCTCAGTTTGTCCACCTTCACCTCCAGATTGTTGCGGAGGGCCAGGTTGACGGCCTCCAGAAGGGTGATTCTCTCCACCGCGTGCGCGTTGAGAAACCCGGCGGCAAGCGAGGGCATCTGGGCGGTTTGGCTCGCGCCGGAAACCGTCGCCGGAGTTTTTACGGAGGGAAGCTCCGCCTCTTTGCGGTCCGGGCGCCGGGCCGCCGAAGCGCTGTTGGAGGAGAGAGCGATCCATCCGAGGACAACGGCGCGCAGGCACGTGCCGTTGAGTTGAAAGGGGGTGGAAAAAGGCATGGGAAATACCGGCGGCGCGATGCGCAAAGGGGCTTGGAAGAGGCGGAGGATACGGAAGGGGTGGGGTGCGGCTCAGAGTCTGTAGTCGAGGCTGATCAGGTCGCGGAGGGATTGGAGCACCAGTTGCCCCCAAGGCCGTGAGCCGGTGAAGATCTTGGCTTGGGTGGTCATGCCGGGGCGAAGTCGGCCGCCGGGGTTTTGAACCGAAACCACAGCGGCGTAGGTGCGTTCCAAGGGCACGTCCCGCCCTTTGGCGTCCACAAACACCGGCACATCCCCGGAACGCCGGGCCGAAAAAGCGGCCGGGATCGAATCGGCGAAGAACGCCACGGGAGCGCCTTCGATGACCCCCTCAAAAGTGGTGTCTGGATAAGCCCCGGCTTTGAGCAGGACGCGCTGGCCTTTCTGCACGTAGCGGACCTGTTTTTCGCTCAGCGCGATCTTAATCCGCATCGGATCCAGCGCGGCGACCTCGCAGAAAAGCTCATGAGCCCGGAGCAACCGGCCCTGCTGCTGCTGAAGGTTGCGCGAGAGCACGGTGCCCTGGGTTTTAGCCCGAACCACGAGGTTTTCGCTGTCGCGCCGTGCCTCTTCCCAGCGGGCTTGGTAGGCGGTTTTGACGGCTTCGGTCTGTTTCTGGTCGGCGGGTTTGCCTGCGCCGAGGGCTCGCGCGGCGCTCGCCTGCGCGATCTTGAGCCGGGTCTCGACGGTCGCGAGGCTCAGCCCCAAATCGCGGTTTCTGAGTTCGGCCAGGGGCTGGCCCGGAACGACCGAGTCGCCCTCCTTGACGAGGATTTTTTCGACAAACCCGCCGACTTCCGGCCTGACTTCTTCCGGCTCGGCCATTTCCACGGCGCCCACCCGCTGGATCTTGAGTTCCACGGGAAGGAAACAGGCGGCGCCGAAAATCCCCAGAGCCCAGCAGAGAATGAGGGAGAGCCTCCGGAGTTTGCCCTGGGGTTGCCAGTCCTTTGCGGTGAGTTGCATGGTTTTAAAAAAGCCGACAATGGGCAGCAGAATCCAAGAAACCAGCGCCAGGCCCGAGAACCACTCCGAGAGCCCCTCCAGGCCGAGCGGCTCCAGATGCGGTTTCATGAAGATGATGAGCTGGTAGATGACCCAGTATCCGTAGATCCAGGAGAGCAGCGCGTAGGTGTAGAAGAACGCGAACCGGCGTTTGGGCAGAGGCATCCGGGCCAGGGCGGCGTTTCCCGCGGATTTCCCAAAGAGCAGCTGGTTGAATTGGTGCTGGATGAGGGCGCGTGCTTTGCCCTGCAGGTTGGGGACTTCGATGAGGTCGGTGAGAATGTAATAACCATCAAACCGCATGAGCGGGTTGGCGTTGAAAAAGATCGTGGAAACCGAGGTGATGATGATGATGTTGAAGAGAAAGTTTTGCAGCCAACCGGGCTGGACGATGGCCCAGAGGAAGGTGGCGAACGCGGCGAAAATGAGTTCGACGTAGATGCCGGCGGCCGAGATGAGGATCCGGTGGCGGCGGTCCGGCATCGTCCAGGCGTCGCTGACGTTGACAAAGAAGTAGGGCGTGAAAACCATCGACATGCACCCGACTTGGTGCACCTCGCCGCCAAAGTGTTTGCAGGTGAGTCCGTGTCCCAGTTCGTGGACCGCCTTGACGAGGATGGTCGTCACCCACATCAGGGCGATGTTTTCCCACTGAAAGAGGTTGGCCAACGCCTGATCCAGCGAGTGCGCATTGCGCACAAAGACCACGGCGGCCAGGGCGATCAGCGCGACAGACACCCAGAGCGTCGTGCGGGTCCAGATCCAGCCCAGGGGCCGGGCCATCCGGGCAAAGAGTTTGTCGGGATCAAAGAGCGAGAATCGGAAAAAGAAAATCTGGTTGGCCAGGTTGTAGAGCCCGCCCTTGGAGGCCTTGATTTTCTTGGCGGCGTCGTACCGGTTCTTGAGGCGGGTGCTGTGCACGCTCAGGAACTGCATGAGGGCCAGGTCGTTGGCGAATCGCAGCACCCGTTCGTTGAGCTCCTCGGCGGAGTAATCCAGCCGCACGTGGGGATGCCGACGCGCGTATTCCTCTCGGATCTCCCCGAATTTGCGTTTCCCGTCAAAAAGCGTGGCCAAGGAGTAATCCTCGGCCGTCATTCGGAAATACTGCAGCGAAACGGGGTCTTTGGCGACGTAGTAGGACCGGCCTTCGTACGTCTGCTGGCTAATCACCAAGTCCCGGCGGAGCGCGGGCAAGACGACTTGCTCCTGGGGCGGGACCGGGCTGGCCGGGGAAACGGCCTGAGAGCCTGGGGCAGCATGTGAAGCGGCGGGAGCACTCATGCGAAAGCCGAATGGGGAGACGGGGGGGGCGGGCTGCCGGGTTATCTCGCGGCGATCCCCTCAAAGGAAGCCGTGCCCACCATGCCGGCCTTGATCCGGTGTTGCGGGTTCTCGAGCTTCACCTTGACCCGGAGCCGCTGGCTTGCTGCGTCGATGGCGGGGTCGATGAAGCTGATTTTCGACTCGAAGCGTTCCGGCCCAAGCAGCGCAAAGCGGACCGGCACTGCCTGGTCGAGCCTCAGCGCGGTCATCAGCTTCGGGTCGACGTAAAACTGCACGTACACCTGGTCGATGTTGATGATCTCCACGAGTTTTTCGACCCGGTCGACGGATTCACCCGCTTCTTTGTAGCGTCTCACCACGGTGCCGGAAATGGGCGCCACAATGGCGCGTTCCCCCAGGGCCACTTGCGCGCTGCTGTTGAGAAGTCGGCTCAGATCGAGTTGGAGCTTTTCCTCAAGGGCCTTCTCCCTGGGAACAATCTGATCCCGGGCCAGGGACTCGGCGCCTTTGGATTTGAACTCCGCGAGTTCGATGAGTTTGCGGGTGCGTTCGACCTCGAGCTCCTCCCGGGCGGACCTGAGTTGAACGAGCAACTGGCCCTGTTTGACCGTGTCTCCCTCCTCGACCAGCACCGCGCTGATGACTTCCTGGAAAACCGGCGAGCTCACGCTGACTTGTTTGACGGGCTGCACAATGCCCTCGACTTCTTCCGCCGCGCCGACGCCCGCGCCTGCGGCGACGAGCAGGGCTGCAAAGAGGGAGGAACTCCACAGGGGAATGAATTTCATACGTTAAAGACGGACCCTTGGTCTCTTACCCGATTCGGCGCATTTGCAGCCAGTTGTTGAACCGCTCCCAGGCAAACGCGAGGAACGGTTTCCGGCCGAGCTCGATGGTGGCTCGCCCGGTCAAACCCGGGCGCAATGCCGATTGGAGCGGACCCGGAATCTGAAGATCGCGGAAGGTCAGGATGAAGACGTTCTCGGTTTCTTTTGGATAAGCCGCGGCGCTGATCTGTTCGCGGCTTTGAAGGGAGGCGTCCAGCGCGTGGGCGCTCTGGCTGTAAAGCAGGTAATGGACGGGCACGGTCTGGCGCTCCCTTTGGAGGCCTTTTTCCACGCGGCCGATCTCCCGCTCGTTGACCTCGATGTGGAGCTCCCATGCTCCCAAAGTCGCCACTTCGGCGAAAACCACCCCCGGCTGGAGAAACTCGCCCGCGTGCAGCTCAATGTCCTTGGTGAGCACCACCCCGTCGATCGGACTGCGGAGCGTGGCGGACTCCATGTCTGCCCGGAGTTTTTTCTCGTTCTGCTCGGTGACGTTCATCTGCAGCTGAGCCATCCTCGCGTTGGACTCGTCGCCGGTCGCCCGTGAGCGTTCTATTTCGGCCCGAATCCGCAGTTTCTCCTGCTCGTTGGCCGCCAGATCGGTTTCGATCCGCCGCGTGTCGAGTTGGGCGATCGGGTCCCCTTTCTTGAGGGCCGTGCCCTCGCGCACCAGGATTTTTTCGATGCGCCCCGCGACTTCCGAAACGACGGTCGCCCGTTGCTGGGCCATGAGGCTACATGAGCCGTCGACCCTGTCTTTTTTGGGGTACAGTGCCACCGCCAGCGCCAATGCCGCCACGACGCTCCATTTCATCAAAAACCGCCGACGCTCCGGGCCGGTGATCTGGGTTCTGGCGCGCCGCAGCCCTTGAGCGAGCGGGAGCAACGGAAGCGACCGGTAGTCCTCGGCTCCCTGCCAAGTGCGGCTCGCGTGCGTCGCAATCCATTCGGTGATTCGAGCGGTCGCGGGCGGCTCCTTTGCGCCGGGCGCGTGATCGAAGTAGTGTTCACCGGTGCTTTCGGCAAAAATCGCGCCGATGAGGCGGTTCTCCCGGTCCAGGAGCGGCGCGATGGCGACGCTGGCGGCCTGGGAGAATTCGAAAAATTCGAGGTCAACGGCCAGGGCTCGCGCCGCGCCGCCGATGATTTCCGATCCGGCTGGTTCGGTCTCGATCGCAGCGGTTGCCGGCGGGGGGACCAGGGTTTTTCTGCTGAGAGCGACCCACTCTGGCTTGGCGTGAGCCTCCACAAAGGCCGTCATGGATTTGACCATGGCGCTCTTCTTCTCGACGGTTTCCTGGCCTGAAATCGACGCCACTTCCCATTGCCCCCCCCGCAGAAGGAAAATTGCGCAGCGCTCGCAACCGATGAGGTCCCGGCCGTAATTCACGGTCAGCTTTGTCACCTCCGCAGGATCGAGCGATCCGGCGGTGTCGCTGGCGAACTTGAGCAGGTTTTGGAGTCGCTGGGTTTCAAGAACCAGAGAGCCCAGGCGGCGTGAGTGGAAATGCTGCTCCACGTGTCCCGCGAGTGAACTCAGGAAGGTGGCGAAGTCTCCGTAGTTCTGCGCCGCCACGTAGGGCTGGAGCCACACCTGCAGCACGCCCAGCACCTGTTTCTCGAACGCGATCGGAACCTGGAGAAATGGATAGGGAGTTCGGTTTCCCGAAGTTGCGGTGCCGGAGTCTGGCGGCGACTGAAACTGCTGGAGCTGCGCTTGGAGCGAGCCGGGTTGGACGGAGGCGGGGGCAAAAACCGAAGGACGCTGCGTTTGAACCACCTCCGATAGCAGCCTCAGGATCTGCGTGCGTTGGGCTGCGTCGGTTTGGAACAGGCTCGATTCTAAATGAACCTGCGCGGCGAGCTGGAAATCGATTTTGCCGTCGGCGTGGGCGTTGGCGACCAGCCAGATCGCCCCGCCTTGGGCGTCACAGGCCTTCACGACGCGTGCGAGGAATTGGGCGAAGAACTCTTCGCTCCGCAGCTCCTTTTTGCTCAGGTCCACCACCTCGGCAACGAGCTGCTGAATTCGAAGTTGGGCCGCTTCAATACTCTGATCCTGAGCCATAGGTAGGGTGGCAAACTAGGGGATGCAGAAGTGAAATCAAGAAGGCTTTAAAAAAATTTTATCACGCCGCGGTTTCGCCCGATCCCAGCACCCAACGATACC
>CAMARB010000185.1 GCA_945860355.1 Chthoniobacter flavus
GATCCAGTCCTCCGTGCGGATCCTCATCGAGCACGAATCCGAACGCGGACCGCTGCACAAGCTGCACAAGGCCTTCCAGACCCATCTCATCCACGATCTGAGCGAGGAGGGGTTTGCCGACACCTACGCCCAGACCCTCACCTACGGTCTGCTTACCGCGGCGTTTTCCCTCGCCAACCAGTCCGGGGGCGCAACCAAGGAACGGCTGCTTGCCTCCCATCTGCCGCAACTGGTGCCGTCCACGAACCCCTTCCTGCGGGAACTGTTGGAGACTTTCCTCAAGGTGGGAGGACGGGATGGGGCCATCGACTTTGACGAACTGGGCATCCAGGACGTGGTGGAACTGCTCCGCGGCGCCAATACCGACCTCAAAGCGGTGATCGAGGATTTTGGAAACAAAACCCGGGGCGAGGATCCGGTGATTCACTTCTACGAACACTTCCTCAGCGCCTACAACAAGCAGCTCAAAATCCAACGAGGCGTCTTTTACACCCCGCAGCCTGTGGTGTCCTACATCGTCCGAAGCGTCCATGAACTGCTCCAAACCGAGTTCGGCCTCGCCGACGGTCTGGCCGACACCACCACTTGGGGCGAGATGCTCCAAAAGCACCCGGACCTGAAGCTGCCGCCCAAGACCGACGAGCCCGACTGCAAGGAAACCATCTCCCCGGACGAAGCTTTCGTTCAGATCCTCGATCCCGCCACGGGTACAGCGACCTTTTTGGTGGAGGTCGTCGAGGTGATCCACCGCACCCTGATGGAGAAGTGGAGGCAACTCAGCGCCCAACAAAGAGAAACGGCGTGGAACGAATACGTGCCGAAGCATCTGCTTCCGCGCCTCCACGCCTTCGAGTTGATGATGGCCCCCTACGCCATCGCCCACATGAAAATCGGCCTCAAGCTGGCCGAGACCGGCTACCGGTTTGGCGCGGATGAACGCGCCCGGATCTACCTCACCAACGCACTGGAGCCGAAGGTCAAACAGCTCCCGCAAATCGGCTTCGACGCCCTCGCCCACGAGGCCACCGCCGTGAATGAAATCAAGTGGTATAAACGCTTCACGGTTGTCATTGGGAATCCGCCGTATTCAGTGACCAGCGCAAACTTCAACCCGTTCATTGATTCGCTGATGGACGACTACAAAAAGCATGTGCGAGGCGAGCAGGGTCTGGTTGCTCTTGCGGACGATTACCTGAAATTCGTTCGGTTGAGTCAGAAGATATTGGCGGCTCCAAATTGCGGAATTTGGGGGATGATTACCAACCACGGCTATCTCAAGGGAGTAATCCATCGCGGGGTGAGGAAGGAACTGCTCGGCCAGCTAAACGCCATGTTCATTCTCGACCTTCACGGTGATTCCAACATCGGAGAGCGGGTGCCGACAGGCGAAGCCAACGAAAACGTCTTCGACATTCAGCAGGGAGTTGCTGTCTCCATTGGAGTTCGCCCGCTTGTAAAACCATCCGTGATTACAGTTCGGCACAGTGATTTGTGGGGCAGTCGAAGCGAGAAATACGACGACCTCGCCTCCCATCCAATCTCGCTTCGGAAGTGGACTGACCTGCGTCCAGTCGAACCGCGGTGTTTCTTTATTCCGTTCGATGACAAGAACTTGGCCGAATACGAAGATTTCCCGTCGCTCAACGAGTTGATGGCGATCAATTCGTGCGGCGTGAAGACGCACCGGGACGGCGTCATGATTGACTACAACAAGAAAACGCTGGCCGCGCGAATGTCTGACATCGCATCCGAGCGCCGTTTGGAACTGCTGAGGGAACGATACGGCATCACCGACACCCCGAACTGGAGGCTCAAAGATGCACAGCTCAAGATTAAGGCGGATGAGGTTCCTCGGTTCATCCATCGCATTACTTATCGGCCATTTGACTACCGTTGGATTTACTACAACCCGGCGATAATCGAGAAGGGCGATTCAAAGTATCCGACGCTCCGCCATATGCTACGCAGCAACGTCGCCTTGCTGAGCGCCCGCATCCAAGCAACCGGCGTTTTCGATGCCGTGTTTGCCTCGAAGTTTCTCGTCGAAATGAAAACAGCGGAGTCCTCGAGAAGCTGCACTGTTTTTCCCCTGTTTCTCAGAGACGATGCTGAGTCTCGACAGGCGGAGTTTTCAAACGATGAACTCAGACCGAATCTGACTCCGAAGATTCTCTTTTCATGGGCGCAGAAGCTCGGTTTGAAAGTGACGGGGAACTTCGGCCTGCCCGCCGGCCTGACGCCGGAAGACATCTTCCACTACATTTACGCCGTCTTCCACAGCCCCGGCTACCGGAGTCGTTACGCGGAGTTTCTGAAGATTGATTTCCCGCGCCTCCCGCTCACCGGAAGTCTGGACCTGTTCCGTGCACTCGCCCGGCTCGGGGGCGAACTCACCGCGCTGCACCTGTTGGAATCACCGAGGCTCGACGAACCGATGACCACCTTCATCGGGGATTCGCGGGAGGTGGTCAAAATCGGCTGGGTCAACAACACCGTCTGGCTCGATGCCGGAGGCAAGAAGGCCGAAACCCGTCCTGGAACGAGCGGCTTCCAAGGCGTCCCCGAGGCCGTGTGGAATTTCCACATTGGCGGGTATCAGGTCTGCGAAAAGTGGCTCAAAGACCGGAAGGGACGGACGCTGAGCGAGGAGGACATCGCGCACTACCACAAGATCGTCGTTGCCCTGTCGGAGACGATCCGGTTGATGGCCAAAATCGACGCGGTGATCGAGGCGCACGGCGGCTGGCCCGGCGCGTTTCAAGGCCATGCCGCCGATGCAGACAGCGAGCCCGTGCTGAGGGTAGCCGAGGGCGATTAAACGCCCCGGAGTGTGAATATGCTGCTCGGTCCCCAAAAAGCGCCCAGGGTGCTGTTCGTTCTGGGCTCGGGTGTTTCCTCCGGGATTTGCCCAGGCGTCGAGAAAATCACCGCAGCGGTCCTCGAAACCAAAATTGCTCCCTCCGACTGGAACACTTCCATCCTTGAAGCTGCGGATGAGCTCCATGCCGTGCAGGGGTTTCTGCGCGCGCTCAGGGCCGAGGCTGTCCAGACGATTGATAAACCCAACTACGAGGACCTCTCTTCGTTGTGCCTCCGTTTGGAGAATCACGAGCTTCGCCTACGCCCCGATCCCGGGTTGACCCGCTTCCGAGACACCGTATTCCGCAGCACGGCACAGTTTCACCGGCGTTACCCCGGCGGCTGTTTTTACGGCAGCGCCCCTCTGGCCGCGATCAGCGCTCGTTCCCGCGGATTCATCAACGAGACGGTCCGCCAGCTCCTGCGTCCCCACAGAGAGACACAGGGCGAACTCCAGCTCGTTGTCGAAACCATCCGGGCATACGGCCCGGAGCACGTCGATATCCTCACACTCAACCACGATTTGCTGCTGGAGGACGCCCTGACAAAGGCCGGTATTGCGTGGACGGACGGCTTTGAGACGCCCTTGTCCACGGATTCGAAGGCGCTCCAGTTTGACCGAGGAGCCTTCACCAAGCCGGGGCGGGTGCGCATTCTCAAGATTCACGGTGGCTGCGACTGGTACCTCTGCTTAATGGCTCCGAAAAGATGGAGTCCCCTCAAACTTCTCAAAGGTGCCGATAGATGGCGGTACACGACAGACTATGAGGAATCCCAAACCCTCACCGGCAGCACGACCAAGGGGGATTCTTACACGCGCGGCGTATTCGGAGAGCTGAACTGGGAGGCCCGAAAGCTTTTGCGGGAACACGACCGGATTGTGTGCTCGGGTTACGGATGGAGGGACGAGGCGTTCAACGCGATGCTCAAAGACTGGAGCGATGAACACAAGGAAGCGCGGATGCTCCTGCTTCACGACCGGGCTGAGATCAAAGAGTTCGAGGGCCGCAAGAAGCCCTGGCCTTGGCCGGATGACTGGAAAGAGGACGGAGGGTCGAGCTGGGTGCGCTGGCAGCCGTCTTGGCTTTCTGAAACCCGGATCGAGGAAATCAATGAGAAGTTGTTTGGCGGAAAGTAAGCCGCCGCCCCTCAGAAAACTGCTCCATTGGACTTACGCCTTGTGATTTCTTTCTCCTCTTTTCCAGGTCGAACTGAAGCCCTGAAGGAAGGAAAAGAATGCCCCGGCCCCAAACACCGAAAACTCCGCACCGTCCCCGAAGCCCTCAGACCGCGTCGCTCTCAAGCACCCTCAGCAGCAGATCCCGATGGCAGTGCGGCGTATTTTCGGGACAGTGACAAAGCAACGTGAGGTTCTGCCGCGCTCCGAGCGCCTTCAAGAGCCGCAGGGTGAACTTCTGGCCGTGGTTCTTGATGCTGGCGTTGTGATCATCCAGATCCGAATCGGCGAACAACTCCTCCTCATACCTCCGACTAAACTCCGCCCAGTCCAGGTCGCGCTCCTGGAACCGCCGTAGCAACTCCTCCGTCGGCCCCAAACTGGCCATCCACACGTCGCACCGGGATTTTTCCACACCCCGGCCTCGGAACCGCGCGACCAGAATCCGAAAGCCGTCTTTTTCGGGGTCGATGGGGGATTGAAGGGATTTGGTGGAAATCATGAAGTCATCTCAGCCGGGCTGCGGGTTGGACGCCGGTTCACACCGGCTTTTTTCAAACACGCCCTGTTGCTGGCACAGGGAATCTCCGTCATCCCGGGCGGGGATGCAAATTGCCTCGCGGATCCCATCCAACCTTGCTCTAAAGGCCCCCCTCCCACCTCCCCCAATCCATGCGAAGCATCGTTCTCAAAAGCCTGTTGTTGACGGCCGCCTGGGCGCCGGTTGTCTGCCGGCACCCGGCCCGGGCCGAGGTGAGGCTGCCGGCTCTGATCAGCGACAACATGGTGCTCCAGCAGGAGACCCGGGCCAACATCTGGGGCTGGGCGGATCCCGGGGAACTGGTGACCGTGCGGTTTGCGGGTCGATCCGCGGCCACCGCAGCCGACTCGGAAGGGGCATGGAGCGTTCAATTCGACGCCCTCCCGGCGGGCGCCACCGGCGACCTCACCATTTCGGGGACCAACACCCGGATCATCAAAAACGTGCTCGTCGGGGAGGTCTGGCTCTGCGCGGGGCAATCCCCGATAGGTGTCCCGGTTCGGGCCATTCACCAAGGCGCCGAGGAGTTGGGCCAAGCCGACATCCCCAGGCTCCGGATGTTTACCGTCGAAAAAGCGGCGAGCCGCTTTCCGAGCCTCCGCTGCGAGGGAAGCTGGCAGATCTGCACACCGCAAAACGCCCGCGACTTTTCAGCCACAGGCTACTTTTTCGGCCGTGAACTCATGAAACAGCTCGACTCGCCGGTGGGCCTGATTGTTGCCACCGCCGGTGATGCGCCCGCTGAAAACTGGACCCCGGAGACGGCCCTCCGGGCCGATCCGCGTCTCGCCAAGGTTTTTGATGGCGGGCCGGTTCAGGAACCTCAGGCCGAGCCTTTGGCGCCGACACCAGCGGCGCCGGTTCGGCCCGCGAAAGACCTCAGCCCAACTCAACCCGGGCCGGCCAGCCTTTTCAACGGGATAATCGCGCCGCTCACTCCCTACACGATCCAAGGCGCGCTGTGGCACCCGGGCGAAGCCGACATCCGGCAGGCGCATCGGCACCGGCGGCTCTTCCCTGCGCTGATCGTGAGCTGGCGGCAGGCTTGGGGCCGAGAGTTCCCTTTCCTGTTTCTCCAGTTGGGCGGGACCGGCCCGGAGCCGCGGCGCCAGGACGCCCCTCCCCAGGAAAGTCAGAGAGCGGAATTGAGGGAGGCACAACGGCTTGCCCTGGATCTTCGCCACACCGCCATGGCGGTCTCCGTTGACCTGGAGGAGGGCTTTCCCCCTAAAAACAGGCGGGAGATCGGTCGGCGCCTCGCGCTTGCGGCGGCAGCCACGGTTTATTACCGCGAAACCCCGTATTCAGGCCCAATGCTTTCCAGCAGCCAGGAGGAGCTTGGGAAAATCCGGCTCAGCTTTCGGAATGCCCGGAATCTGCGGCTGGCCGACGGCGGCAACCTCAAAGGATTCGCCATTGCGGGGGAAGACGGCCGGTTTGTCTGGGCCGACGCGCAGATCGAGGGGGACCACGTCATGGTCTCCCATCCGCTGATCCCCAAGCCGACCACCGTGCGTTACGGTTGGGCCGACAACCCCGACTGCAATCTCATCAACGGGGACGGCCTGCCGGCGTCCCCCTTTCGGAGCGACTGGCTCGAGGGCCTCGGCTCGGGGGGCGGCGCAGTCCCTTAGGCTGGAGCAGGGAAGCCCCGAGAGAGGGCGCGGCTCCGGAGTGATCGGGGATTGGGCTCGCGCATTGCCCCGGGTGGGAATTTGGACATAGTGGAAACCACCCATGCCCAACATCGCAGCCTCCCATCTCGTTCTGGCTCCGTACTCTGAAAAGGCGACCGTGGAAGCCGCCCGCCACACCTTGCAGGCGGCGGGAGGTCACGTCAGCTGCGCCTACGTTTTTGCGTCGGCGGATTACCGGCCGTATCTGCCTGATTTCCTCGAAATCATTCAGCTCCACGGCCATGTCCCTCTTCTGATGGGATGCAGCGGTTCGGGGTTGGTGGGCGCGGGGGTTGAAGCCGAACAGGCCAGCGGTTTTTCCCTGCTCTTCATGGACCTGCCTCACACCCGGCTCCACCCCTTGGTCCTTTCCCCGGAACAGGTCGAGGCGGCTGAGGGAGGGCCTGCCGAGCAATGGCATCGAACCACCGGACTGCGCCCGGAAGACGTGGACGCATGGACGGTGCTGGCGGACCCGGGAAACTTCCCCATTGAACCCCTGCTGGCCCAATGGAACACGGCTTACCCGGGAATTCCCTGCGTGGGAGGGCTCAGCAGCGGGGGGCGGGAGGGCTCCGACATCTTCCTCTATCAAAACCGCAAGCTCGTGGAGGGGGCGCTGATGCTCGGATTCAAAGGCGGATTACGGATCGAAACGCTGGTGAGCCAGGGCTGCCGCCCCGTGGGCGAACCCTTCACCATCACCGGGGCCGACAGAAACTTTGTGACGTCGCTCGGCTCACGCCCGGCTTACGAGATCCTCCAGGAAACCTTTGAGCAACTCCCCCCTGAGGACCAAGAGCTCGCCCAGGGCAACCTGTTCGCCGGGCTGGCCACCTCCGAATATGTGGACGAATTCAAGACCGGGGACTTTCTGATCCGGAACCTCCTGGGAGCGGACCCCAAGCAGGGGGTGCTCGCCCTGGGGGCGTTCCCGAGGACGGGTCAAACCCTCCAGTTCCAGCTCCGCGACCGGCGCAGCGCGGATGCCGAGTTAAGGCAGCTGGCGGCCGACCACGTGGCCAAGGGAACAAAACCGTTCGCCTCGCTCCTC
>CAMARB010000186.1 GCA_945860355.1 Chthoniobacter flavus
CTGGCTGGGCTGGAACTGGCCCGGGCTTTTGCGTCGGCGGACGTGTTCCTTTTTCCGAGCACCACCGACACCTTCGGCAACGTGGTCTTGGAGGCGCTCGCCAGCGGCCTGCCCAACGTGGTTTCCGACCAGGGTGGCCCGTGCGACCTGATCGAACACGGGGTGAACGGTTATGTCACCCGCGCTCTGGACAGCGCCGATTTCACCCGAGCCGTGCTCCGGCTGTTGGAGAACCCGCCCTTGCGGGCCGAGATGAGCGCCGCCGCGTTCGGGGGCGTGCAAAGCCGCGACTGGGCCGAAGCCGGACGCGCCTTCTGGGCCGTTCCCGGGGATTAGGCCCCCGCCACCAGGCTTCTCCGGGGATGCCCACTTGCCAAGGGGCAGCCGGCAGGGTTGTTTCTCCCCTGTGCCCCTGATTCCGCCGGAGACCATTGAGCAAATCCAAGCCGCCAACGACATCGTCGAGGTGATCGGCGGTTATTTCCCGCTCAAACGCGCCGGCACGCTCTACAAGGCCATTTGTCCGTTCCACCAGGAGCGCACCCCGTCTTTCAGCGTCAACCCGCAACGCCAGATCTTTAAGTGCTTTGGCTGCGGCGCCGGCGGCAGCGTGATCCGGTTTGTGATGAATTACGAGAATCTCGACTTCATCGGGGCCGCAAAAAAGCTGGCGGAGCGAGCGGGCATCAAACTCATCGAGAGCGAGATGAGCGCCGAGGACAGCGCGCGTTTCACCATGCGCCGACGTCTCCTGGCCCTGCACGGGGAGGCGGCGGATTTCTTCCATCATCAACTCCTCAAAAAGCCCTCCGCGCAGGCCGCTCGCGACTACCTCAAAGGGAGGGGCATCGGCGTGGAGATTGCCCGGACTTGGAAACTGGGCTACGCGCCGTCTTCTTTTGAGGCGTTCAGCGCAATGGCCCGGCAACAGGGCTTCAGCGACGAAGAAATGGTCCGGAGCGGGCTGGTGAAACTCCGCGATGAAGAGCGCCCCCGGGGCGATTTTTACGACCGGTTCCGCGACCGGGTCATGTTCCCCATCTGCAACGACACGGGGGAGGTCATCGGTTTCAGCGGCCGCGTGCTGGTGTCCGACGCCAAAGCCGCCAAATACATCAACTCGCCCGAGACGATGCTGTTCACCAAGGGCGCCGTGCTTTTTGGGCTGCACCGATCCAAACGGGCCCTGATCGACAAGGGCTCGGCGATTGTCTGCGAGGGGCAGCTGGATTTGATCACCGCGTTTGAGGCGGGCATCCAGAACGTGATCGCACCCCAGGGGACGGCGTTCACCGAAAAACAGGCGCATCTGCTCAAACGGTATGTGGAGGAGGTGGTGCTTTGTTTTGACGCCGATGCGGCGGGCGAAAAAGCGGCCGAACGCTCGCTCAGCTCGCTTCTGGCCGAAAACCTCGTGGTGCGCGTCGCGGAAATGCCCCCGGGGGAGGATCCCGACTCGCTGATTCGAGGCAAGGGGCCGGAGGCGTTCGCGGAACGGATCGCCGCCGCCAAGGATTTTTTCGATTTCCAGCTCGACCGCCTGACCCGGGCGCCGGGCTTCCAATCGCCCCGAGGGAAACTCCAGACGGCGCGGAAGCTGGCCGAATCCATCAGCCTTCTGAGCGAGCCCATTCTGAGGGAGGCCGTGCTGCAACGGGCCACCCAAAGGCTGGAAATTGCGCCCCAAGAACTGCAGCGCATGCTCAAAACACCCTCAAAGAAGGGCGCCCATTCGGAAGCCGAGGATGTCCCGGCAGCCAGCGCCCCCGCCCAGCTCGACCCCACGCTGCGGCTCCTGGCCATGGTCAGCCTCCGGGACGACGACGCCCGGGCCTGGCTCTTTGAGGAGCCCTGGAACGAGGTGTTGGAGCGCGAACCCGACGCAGGGCTTCTCGTCAAAGTGCTCCAGGGCGACTTCCAGCCCTCGCAGCCCAGCAGCGTGACCGCTTTTCTCGCCACGCTGGACGCGGAGGAGGAGTCCGCGCTGTCGGCGCTTCTGGAAACCAAGGCGCCACGCAACCCGCTGACGATTGCCCACGATTGCTGGCGCGAGATCGAGCGGCGCCAAGTGCGCCGGCAGATCGAGGCCATCCAAGCCCGGCTGCGCACCCCGGGCTTGGACACCGAGGCCACAGTGAACTGCCAGAAACAAATCCTTGATTTACAAAATCGCCTCTCTGATATTGCGCGGCCTTTTTCTCCGCCCCTATAGCCCGCCTGAGGGCTAGACGGCGGCGCAGATCAACTTCTCCAAACTGGGTATGCCTAAAGCCACTTCGAAAAATATTAAAGCCGCAGCCAAGAAGTTGAAACCGAGCTCCAAAACGACCCAGACCAAGCAGAAAGCCAAAGCCCAGGCGCCCGTTGAAAAGAAGGCTAAGGCCGCTCCCGCCAAATCAGCGGAAAAGAAGTCCGACTTGAAAAAGCCTGCATCGAAGCTCCCGCCGACGCCTAAACCGGCTCAAAAACCAGCGGCCAAAGCGGCCCCGAAAACCGCTCCCGAGGCGCCATCGGCGAAAAAGAAGGCGGCCGACAAAGCGACCGAAGCCGAACAGAGCCCCGCGCGCAAAGAGGCTCCCGCTAAAAATCTCGCCCAGTCCAAAACACCGGAACCCGCCGTCGTTGAGGCCCCCAAACCCGCGATCCACGCCATCAGCGTTCTGGATCAACCCGAGGTGCAGGAGAAAATCCGGGAGCTCATCAAACTCGCCAAGGAACAGGGCTACCTCACTTTCGACGACCTCAACGAAGCGCTGCCCGACAACGTCAGCGATCCGGACGAGATGGACTCGATCATGAATCGGCTCCGCGGCCTGGAGATCGACATCATTGACGCGTCCGACGTGGACCGTTTCAAGGACGGCAAGAAAGACGCGGAAGAGGAGGAGGAGGAGAAGCCGGAGGCAAAGCTCGACATCCTCGACGACCCGGTGCGGATGTATCTGAAGCAGATGGGCCAGGTGCCGCTGCTGACCCGCGAACAGGAGGTGGAGATCTCCAAGCGCATCGAGGAAGCCGAGTTAAACGTCCAGAAGTACGTCAATCGCTTCGGGTTCATCGCCCGGGCCTATCTGGATCTTGCCCAGAAACTCGCGGAGGGCCGGGAACGCTTCGACCGGATCATTCTCGACAAGAAAATCGAGAGCCGGGAGCGCTACATGAAGCTGCTGCCGAAGCTCTGCCAGAATCTCGAGGCGGCTTCCACCAACTGCGCCAACGCCTACAAGGCTTACCTGACGCACGGCGGCAAAAACCACGACACCAAGTCGTACGCGGAATTCGCCAAGGTCCACGCCGCCATCCAGCGGATTTACCCCAAGTTTTTCTTCAAACAGAAGGTCACCGAGGAGTTTGTGCATCTGGCGGATGAAACCCACCGCCTCATCCAGCTCCACGTCGACGAGCTCAACAAACAGGCCAAAAAAGGCGCCAAGGTCGACGCGCACTCCGCAAAGGTGGATCACGCCGCGAAGCTCAAAGACATCCAGATGCGGACTTGGCTGAACACCGAGGAGTTCCTTGCCGAATACGGCGAACTCAAGCTCTGGCTCAAGAAAGCCCTCAAAGCCAAGACCGAGATGGTCGAGGCCAACCTGCGCCTCGTGATTTCGATCGCGAAGAAATACACCAACCGCGGCCTCTCCTTCCTCGACCTGATTCAGGAGGGCAACATGGGCCTCATGAAGGCGGTGGAGAAGTTCGAGTACCGCCGGGGGTACAAGTTCTCCACCTACGCGACTTGGTGGATCCGGCAGGCCATCACCCGATCGATTGCCGACCAGGCCCGGACCATCCGGATCCCGGTTCACATGATCGAGACGATCAACAAGCTCATGCGGGTGCAGAAGCAGCTCGTTCAGGACTACGGCCGGGAACCCACGCCCGAGGAGGTGGCCGACGAAATCCAGCTCCCTGTGGAGCGGGTGCGCGCGGTGCTCAAGATGGCGCAGCAGCCCATCTCGCTCCAATCCCCCGTCGGCGAGAGCGACGACACGAGCTTTGGCGACTTCATTGAGGACAAGAGCGCCGAGAACCCGAGCGACATGACGGCCATCGTGCTGCTCAAGGAGAAGATCAAGGATGTGCTCGAATCCCTCACCGAACGAGAACGCCAGGTTCTCGAGCAGCGTTTCGGCTTGGTGGACGGCTACAGCCGCACCCTCGAAGAGGTCGGTCGCCAGTTCAAAGTCACCCGGGAACGCATCCGCCAGATCGAAGCCAAGGCGCTCCGGAAGATGCGGCATCCCACCCGGATCCGCCAGCTCGAGGGTTTCCTCGAAGCCGACCAGGTATAAGTCCTCAAGGCGGGGGCTCCCGGAGTTCCCTTTCTGCTTCGTAAAAGGAGACCGCAACTCGGCCTCGGAACCTGTGTTTATTGATCAAAACCCATGAACTCCGAAGACAACGAGCATGACGACCTGTGGCGGCTCCTCGGCAAAGCCAAAGAGCCGCAGGTCTCGCCCTTCTTTGACCGCAATGTTCTCCGGGCGATCCGCGAGGAGGCCTCCCCTCAGCGCCCAGAAGCGTGGACGTGGGGGCGTTTGTTTGGGTGGCGCTGGTTGTCCATGGGCGCCCTCGGAGCCGCGGTGCTGCTTTTGAGCCAAATCCAGCAGCCCGCCCACCGCGCGGGGCCGGTTCCTTACAGCGAAATGGCACGGCAGGTGTGGTCAAGCCCCGATCTCTCAGTGATCGGCAATCTCGACGAGCTGCTCGCATTCGAGGAGGACTCTCTATGGTTGGACGCTATTACCTTCTAATCTCCGGGCTTCTCACGAGCGCCCTTTGTGGCCAATCCCCGGAGCCCCGCCCTCCAGAGAACGCCCCCGGAAAAAAACAGGCCGAGTCCTCCATCCTCTCGGTCGAATTTGAGCAGGTCATGAAGGCGCTCAACGCGCTCACCCCTGAACAACACAAACGGTTTAGCGAAAATCTGGTTCGCTGGATGGACATGCCCCCGGAAGAGAAGCAGGCGCTGCGGAGTTACGAAGAGTTCCGCCGCAAACGCATCGTCGCGGAAGTGGAAACCGTTCTAAAGAACCTCGACCTCAATCTGAAGGAGCCGCAGCGCACTCAATTCCTCAAGCGGTACACCGAGGAAAGGCGCACCGTGGAGCAACTCCTACGGAAGGAGACGGAGGGAAGGAGGCGCGCCCTGCTCGATGATCTCAATCAGCGCCTCAAAGCCGAATTCAGCGAACCGGCCCAGGGAACGGCCGATTCATCCACGGCTCCGCAGAAAACCCCCTAGGGTTTTCCGGGAAGACAGGCCCGCTGGGCGCCAAGCTTCAAACAGCCAGCCGCCCCACCCCCGCCCAGCACGCTCAAAGGAATCAGGCCCGCAATTTCAAGGATTCCAGAGTGCGCCCGGCCAAATATCTCAAGGTGTTCGAAATCGGCCTTCAGAACACCTTCGTTTACCGATGGAATTTTCTGCTGCGCTCGGTTTTAGGCATGGTCCCGCTTCTGGGCATGCTGTTTCTCTGGGGCGCGATCTTCGAGGGGCGCACCACTCGGATTAGCGGGTACGACGAGAGCGGGATGATCTTCTATTTTTTGATGACCCTGCTCATCGACAACTGGGTTGCGCCCACCGAGGACGAATGGCAGATCGCGGCCGAGATTCGCGAGGGCCGGATGAGCGCCCTGCTCACCAAACCCCTCCACTACCTCAGCTACCGGCTGAGCCTTTATTCGGGATACAGACTCCTTTACGTAGCCGTGACAGCGATCCCCCTCGGGCTGCTGCTTTACTGTCTGCGCGCCGATGTGCGCCTCCCGGAATCCGGTCTCACGTGGCTGGTGTTTTGCGTTTCCCTGGCCATGGCCGGGCTCATCCAGTTCCTCTTGGCCTACTGCGTGGCGATGCTCGCGTTCTGGTTTCTGGAGATTTCCACCCTCATTTGGATTCTTTTCACCCTCAAACATTTCCTGAGCGGCATGGTTTTCCCGCTCGACCTCCTGCCAACCCACCTGCAGCGGCTCGTCTTTTGGAGCCCTTTTCCTTACGAGGTGTTTTTCCCGGCCCAAATCTTCCTGGAGAGACTGGAGGGCCGCGCCCTGTGGGCCGGACTCGCCGCGCAGGCGGCTTGGCTGGGGATCAGCTGGCTCATGGCCACCGCGCTGTTCGCACGGGGGATTCGCCGATACCAAGCGGTGGGAGGATAACCCGTGCTCCGTTACCTTGAAATCTCCTGGCTGATGATCCGCAACTCGCTGATCCGCGAGATGAGCTTCAAAGGCAACTTTCTGCTCTGGATCACGGTGGATTTGCTCTGGTTTGTCGGCCAGCTGGTTTTCATCGAGGTGCTCTTTGAATCCGTCGACCACATCGCGGACTGGAGCAAGTGGGAGGTGATCCTGCTCTTTGGCACCCACCAAATCATCGCCCAGATCTTTCAGGCGTTCTTCTACATCAACATCGCCAACCTGCCCGAATTGGTGAGGACCGGGCGCCTGGACCTGATGCTGGTTCTGCCCATCGACGCCCAGTTCGCCGTGTCCTCCCGCCAATTCGGCCCCGACAACCTCATCAACGCCCTGCTCGGCGCCTGCGTTGTTGGATTCAGCCTCGCGCAACTCCACGCGAGCCCCGGCCCGGCGGCTTGGATTCTCTACGCGATGGCCATCCTCTTCGGCGTCACCGTCCATTACGCCATCATGTTCACTTTCGCCGTGGCCAGTTTCTGGATCATGCGCGCCCAGGGCCTGATCTACGGCTATTTCCATCTCTTTAACCTCGCCCGGTATCCGGCCGGGATCTTTCCCGGGGTTCTCCGGATTTTGCTCTCGTCCCTGATCCCGGTGCTTTTGGTGACCAACGTTCCGGCCCGGGCCCTGGCGCGCAGCGCGCAAACCCCTTGGGAAGGCCTGCTTGCGCTGGGCGGGGCCACGGTGTTTGTCGTCCTAGCCAGCAGGCTGCTGTGGCGGCGGGCGCTCCGGCGCTACTCCAGCGCCAGTTCCTGAGAGGGATGGAGCGGACTCGGAATTTATTCAAATCCCCCTTGCGAATCCCCAGCAAAGCCATTAAGTAACGCGGCTCGATTTTCCAGAAGAACCGCGTCTCCCCGACCTCTATGCCCAAGTCTCAACCATCCAAATCGTCGTCAAAGGCGAGCAAAGACGAGCTCGAAAAAGCTCAGAAGCCTGCCTCGCCAGAGAAAGCGGGGACGGGCGCCGGAAAAGCCCAGAAAGGCGACGTCGGGGCTCAGGACATTCCCGTCGAAGAGGAATCCATCTTTCGCATGGTGGATGACCACAAAGCGGCCGAGGCTGACGCG
>CAMARB010000187.1 GCA_945860355.1 Chthoniobacter flavus
CCCTTCAATCTCGGCCGCGGCCCCTTCCGGGGTGTCGAGGCGACGGTTGCCTTTCCGGTCGTGGGGGTCGGCCCCGTGGCAGCCAAAACATTTCTCTGAAAGGATCGGACGGATATCCCGGTTGAACTGGATGTCCGCCGCATTCAACGGCGCGAGCGAAGAGAGAAACGCAGCGCTCAAAAGGAACGAAGGCTGGGGGGTAAGACGCGGATTCATGAGGGAAGGGAAAGAGTTCAGACCGAAATGCAGTGTTCCGGCGAGGAGGATTCAGATCACGAGCCTGCAGGGAGGGAGGGACAAAATGGGAGCACTTTCGTAAGGCACACGCAACCCTTTAACCATACGCAACCCGCTCGAGCCGTGTAGTCGTGCAAATGGATGAATTTTGAGGGGGCAAAGGGTGGAGGAAGAGCGCACCCCCGTTGGGTTTGAAACGTTTCGTTGGGCGTGGTCCCAGGGTAGCGGTCTGGCGCCCGCACCCCTGGGCTGGACTACTGCCTCAGGAACCTTGAAAATCCGGTGCCCCGGTCGTCGTAACGCTTAGCCCGGGGGGGGGCGGCCCAAAAATCTCTCCGCGCCCGCCGCGACTCCGCGTGAAAACCCGGGCTTCAGCGTTCCCCCAGCAGCTGCGCCCAGCGATCAAACACCTTCCAGCCCACCGGCTCCACCAACGGGGCAGCGCGGCGGGCGTCCTCAAGGAAAGCCTCGGGCGACACGCCTTTCGCGGAGAGATACACCGCGTCCTCCTCAATCATCTCGCACAGCATCGGCAGATCGAACTCGAGATGGAATTGGAACCCGTAAATGGCGCGGTCGATCCGGAAGAGCTGGTGCCGGGTGAGCGCTGAGGATCCCAGGAGCGCGGCGTCCGCGGGCAGCGAGAACGTGTCGCCGTGCCAGTGGACAGGCCGAAACACCGGGGGTATTTCACGCCAGAGTGCGTCGTCTTGGGCGGCGGGTTCCAGGGTGACGTCGAAAAAGCCGATCTCCTGTGCCGTATTCCGGAACACCCGGCCCCCGCACGCGGCCGCAATCATCTGGGCTCCCAGGCACATGCCGAGAACGGGGCGACCGACCCGGCGGGCCTCCTGGATGAGCGCGATGCCTTGGCCGAGAAAGGGATACTTGTCGTCCTCATAAACGCTCATGTGTCCGCCTCCGAGCGCGAGCCCGTCGTAGCCGTCCAGCGTGACCGGCACGGGGTCGCCTTTCCATGCGTGGAGAACGTCCACGGCGACGCCGGCCGCCGCCAGGCTCCGCGCGAAAAGTCCCGGGCCGTCGGATTCGCCGTGTTGGAGGAAAAGAACGCGTTTCATAGAGTGCGGCGCGCGGCGCCGGAGGTGCCTCGCAGCGGCGAGGGTGGACGAGGGGGGCGCAAAAAGACAATGCCGTTGACACTTCCGGGGCGGGGTTGGTGTATTGCGCCCGTTGTTTGAGCGTCTGCGGAATCAGGGAAGACCGTGTGAACCGGTCACAGTTGCGCTGCGGTATCGAGCGGTGAATCTCCCCAGACCATGCCTGGCATGGTTGGTTGGCCAATCCATCTTCGGATGGGTGAAGGCGGTGAGAGGGTCATTTCATTCCTTTCCCACGGGAAAGGAGAGGTGACAGCTCGGAGTCCGAATACCTGGCCGGAGATGGTGCGTCCGCTGCGTTTTTGCGGGGGACGGTTCAACTTCATCGCATCCATGAAGAGTCACAGGAACATCGGTCGATCCGGGGCCGCGGCTGGAATGTCGCAGGTTTTCCCCGGGGAGAGTCGCGTCGTGCGCTCAAAGCGCCGGGGCGCTCGTGTCTTGACGACTCGGTACCGAGGTCCTTTCGAAAATGAGCGTCGCCCCTGCCATTCCAGCTAACGGTTCCCTGGAGGAGCGGGCCCGGCGGGCGCTCGACCAGAAAACGAAGCCGCCGGGGTCCTTGGGCGTTCTGGAGGAGGTGGCCGTGCGTCTGGCCGGGATCCAGCAGACCCTGGCCCCGGTTCTCTCCGTCAAACGGCTCTGTGTTTTCGCCGGAAGCCACGGCATCACCGCGGAAGGGGTCAGCGCCTATCCCGGCTCGGTGACCGCCCAGATGGTGCTCAATTTTCTCGCCGGCGGCGCGGCGATCAACGTCCTGGCCCGGCACGGCAACATCGGGGTGCATGTGATCGATGTCGGGGTGGACGGGGAGTGGCCTGCGGGCCTCGAAAACACCCCGCATTTTTTTATCCGAAAAGTCCGGGCCGGAACCCGGAATACTCTGCGTGAACCGGCGATGACTTCCGCCGAATGCGACCAGGCGTTGGAGGCGGGCCGGGAACAGGTCCGCCAAGCGGTGGCGGACGGGGTGCAGGTGCTCGGGCTGGGCGAGATGGGCATCGGCAACACCACGGCCGCGGCCGCCCTTTACTGCGGGTTGCTCGGGTTTGATCCCGTGGCGGCTGTGGGCCGGGGCACCGGGGTCTCGGAGGCGGGGCTCCGTCGGAAAGTGGAGGTGGTGGAGGGGATCCTCCGCCGACACGCCCCGGGCGATGCCTTGGGCGAGGGAGCGGGGCGTTACTGGCTGGAATCCGTGGGCGGGTACGAGATGGCGGCCATGACCGGCTGCATTCTGGAGGCCCGTGCCCTGCGGCTGCCCGTGGTGGTGGACGGTTTTATTTCAACAGCGGCGGCTGCGGCCGCTTTCGACCTGGACCCGGCCTCGCGCGAGGTCTGCTTTTTTAGTCATCGCTCCGAGGAGGCGGCTCACGGCGCGGCTCTCAAAGCGCTCCGGGTGGAGCCGCTTTTGGATTTAAAAATGCGCCTGGGCGAGGGCACCGGAGCGGCTTTGGCCATGCACGTGCTGGAGGCGGCGGCCAAGATTCTGTGCGAGATGGCCACGTTCGAGTCGGCGGGTGTTTCCGATGCCGCCGAGGCGGCTGGCGCGTCGTCGCCCGCGGCGTGTCTGTGAACGGTGTTTTCGCGCCTGTGTCGTTTTTCTCCTCCATCCCGGCGGCCGTTGCTCGAGAGACCCAGTGTTTTCTCGGGGCCGTCATGTTTCTGACCCGGCTGCCCGTGGGCGGTTTTTATCGGTTTGACCGGGAGAACCTTGCGGAATCGGCCCGTTATTTTCCCGCGGTGGGAACGGTGGTGGGGGTGCTGGGAGGCTTGGTGCTTTTGGCGGGCGGGTTGCCGGCTCAGGGCGCCGTGTTTCTGGCCATGCTCGCTACGGTGCTCGTCACGGGGGCCCTGCACGAGGACGGCTTGTGCGACGCGGCCGACGGGATTTTCGGCGGGAACTCGCCTGCGCGGCGCCTGGAGATCATGCGCGACAGCCGGATGGGCAGTTACGGGGCTCTGGCGCTCTGGTTTGCGCTGACTGCCCGGTGGCTGCTGCTCACGGCGCTTTTCGAGAAAAACCCCGGCTTGGCCGCGGGCGCTTTGGTGGTGGCCCAAACCGTGGCGCGGGGGGCCAGTGTCGCCCTCCTCTTCACCTGCCGTTACGCGCGTGCCGAGGATTCCAAGTCCAAGCCCTTCGGCGACGCCGTTAGCCGGGGTATTTTCGGGTTTGCGGCTCTTTTCACCGTGCTTCTGGGGATGGGAGTCTTCGGGGGGCGGATTTTGGCTCCTCTGGTTGGCTGCGCGGCGGTGACGGCGCTGGCCCGGCGTCTTTTTAATGCGAAGCTCGGCGGGGTGACCGGCGACTGCTTGGGCGCAACCCAACAGCTCGTGGAGCTGGCTTTTTACGTCGGGGTTCTCTGGTCCTTTTAATATGAACGGCGGATCCCATCTCACTTTGATCTTGGGCGGTGCGCGCAGCGGCAAAAGCGCGCGGGCGGAGGCTCTCGCCGCGGCTGCCGGCGGCCCGGTGTCGTATGTGGCCACTTACTCTGTCGGCGCCGACGACGCCGAGATGCGGGCCCGGGTGGAACAACACCGCCTCCGGCGTCCCTCGCATTGGCGGACTTGGGAGAATGAGTGGGATCTCGGCACCATTTTCTCGGCCGCCGACGGGGACGTGGTTCTCGTGGATTGCCTCACCCTGTGGCTTTCCTACCAGCAGATGCAGGGCTTGGCCGACCCGGCGATCCTCGACCGTCTGGAGGCCGGGTTGCTCGTCGCCAAGGCGAAGGATGTCCGGGTGATTTTCGTGAGCAACGAACTGGGCATGGGGCTGGTGCCGTCCGCCAAGGAAAGTCGCGGGTTTCGCGACTTGGCCGGGCGCGCCAACCAACTCGTGGCGCGGCATGCGGACACCGTGGAGTTTGTCATTGCGGGGTTGGCGCTCACATTGAAGGGGGGCGTTTAGCCATGGCACAGGCATACCACGGGGGGCGGCTTGCCCAGGCCCAGGCGCGGTTTGGCCGACCACGCGAGGCGTTTCTGGATTTCAGTTCCAATCTCAACGGACGCGCGCCGCGGATTACCCCGGAGCTCTGGGAAAGCTGGCGGAGTCGCGCGCTCTGTTATCCGCAGGCGGACGCCGAAGCCGTGTGTGGCCGGCTCGCGGAGGTTTACGACGTGCCGGAGGCGTGGCTTTTGCCCGGCGCGGGTGCCATTGAGGGGCTGTATTTGGTGGCCCGGCTGTTTGCCGGGAAACGCGTGGCGGTGATCGAGCCCGGGTTTAGCGATTACGCGAGGGCGTTTGAGGCGGGGAACGCCGTGGTGGAACGCGTGGTGTTGGCGCCGGAGACCTGGGCGCGCCCCATCACGCAGTGGCCGGTGGACTGGACGCGTTTTGACGGGGTGGTTTTGGGGAACCCCAACAATCCCACCGGCGCGTTCCAGGAGCCCGCCGCGCTGGAAGAGATGCTGGGGCGCGCAGGCGGGCAGCAATGGGTGGTGGACGAGGCGTTTGTGGAGTTTGTCGACGAACCCGGTAGGCGCAGCCTGCTCCCGGCGCTCGGGCGTTATCCGTCGCTTTTTGTGCTGCGGTCGCTGACCAAGAGCTGGGGCGTGCCGGGTTTGCGGCTTGGGTTTTTGGCGGGGGCCTGCGGCGAGTCCATGGACCGGCTCCGGGCGCTTCAGCCGCCCTGGGCGCTCAACGGGGTGGCGGAGGCGTGGGCTGAGCATTTCCTTACCCGCCCGCAATATGACGGGCTCCTGTGCGGGCTGGAGTCGTTGGGGCGGGATCGCGAGGTGATGAGCGAAGGGCTTTCCCGGGTTGCGGGTGTGCGTGTGTATCCGTCCGCCTGCAATTTTCTGCTCCTGGAACTCGCCGGGCTCGATCCGGATGCCGTTGAGGAGCGCCTGGGGCGGATGGGGTTGTTGGTTCGGCTCTGCGACTCGTTTTACGGGATGCCCAAGCGCCGGTTCTTGCGGGTGGCGGTCAAAAGCCCCGAGGAAAACGCGCGCTTCGTGGACGCGCTGGCCGAGTGCTGCGCCGCGTTGCGAAAGGAGGCCGTTTGAAGGCGATCTCGGTCCTGGGCACTTCCTCCAACAGTGGGAAGAGTTGGATGGCGGCGGCGCTTTGCGCGCTTCTGCGGCGCAAAGGCGTGTCGGTGGCGCCGTTCAAGGCCCAGAACATGTCCAATAACTCCTTTGTCACGATGGACGGCGGGGAGATGGGCCGGGCCCAAGCCGTCCAGGCTGAGGCCTGCGGAATCGCGCCCCGGGTTGAGATGAACCCGATTTTGCTGAAACCTTCGGGCGGTCTCGGGTCCCAGTTGGTGGTGCTGGGTCGGGCACGCGGCCATGTGAAGGCGGCCGAGTATTACACACAAACGGAGGTGCTTTGGCCGGTGGTTTGTGAGGCGCTCGATTTTTGGAGAAGCCGTTGCGAGGTGTTGGTCCTGGAGGGTGCGGGCAGCCCGGTGGAACTCAATCTGATGTCCCGGGATTTGGTGAATCTGCGCCCGGTCCATCATCTCGATGGACGCTGGCTTTTGGTGGCGGACATCGAGCGGGGGGGTGTGTTTGCGCAGATTGTCGGGACATGGAACCTGCTGCAGCCCGCCGATCACCAGCGTGCTCTGGGGGTTGTGGTCAACAAGTTCCGCGGGGATCTCTCGCTGTTTTCCGGCGCCCGGCAGTGTTTGGCGGACCACGTCTCCTTGCCCTACCTGGGGGTGCTCCCGTTTTCAGCGCGGCTTCAGCCCGAGAGCGAGGACAGTCTCTGCCAGCAGTCTGAGGAACGCTCCGGGGCGGGCGGCGTCATCGCTTGGGTGCGGTTTCCGCATCTCTCCAATTCCCAGGATAGCCAACCTTGGTTGCTCGACGGCGGGGTCAGTGTGCGCTGGGTGCAATCGGTGGCGCAGTTGGCCGACGCGCGGGCGATTGTTCTGCCGGGAAGCAAAAACACGCTTGCCGATCTGGCATGGTTGCAATCCACGGGACTCGCTGCGGCAATTACAGCCGCGGCTCGGCGGGGTGTGCCCGTGGTTGGGATCTGCGGGGGATACCAGATGCTGGGCGAGACGTTGTCGGATCCGGCGGGCGTCGCCGGGGAGGCGGGGGAGGTCGCCGGGCTGGGCCTGTTGCCCGTGGCCACCCGGTTTGCGGACCGCAAGGAGGTCCGTCAGGTGCGCGCTTCCTGGCAGGGTGCGCAGTGGGATGCCTATGAGATCCACATGGGACGCACCCAGCCCACCGGTCCCGTGGAACCGCTGCTAGAGGTGGGTTGCGAGGGGCAGGTGAGGGGCGAAGGCGTGCGATGCGGCTCTGTCTGGGGCACGTATCTGCATGGGTTGTTTGAGTCCGGCCCGGTGCGCGAGGCGCTCGCCCAGGAAGCCGGGCTGGCCGGGCATGAACTGGCGAGGGTGCCGTGGCGGGAACATCTCCAAGGCGTTTACGACGGGATGGCGGATCTTTTGGAGGAACACCTCAACCTGGAGTCGCTCTGGCGTTATGTGGAGGATTGAGGCTCTCCAATTGCTCGCGGCTTTGGGTGCCGATGCGCTTCTGGGCGATCCGCGTGCTCTGCCTCATCTTGCCCGGGGGGCGGGGTGGCTTTGTGGGATCGGTGAAAACGGGGTGAGCCGTCTGTTCGGGAGAGGCATTGGCGCGGGCGCAGTGTTTTGGGTCGGAGTTTGCGGGGTGGCTCTGGGCGGATACGCGGCGGTCTGGGCGTTGTGCGCCTGGCTGGGAGCGCCCTGGGCGTGGTTGTTGGAGGTGGGTGTGGTCTACCAGGCGGTCGCGGCGCGGGATCTCGCCCGGCACGCGGATGCGGTGCTTGCGCCGCTGGAACGGGGGGATCTTGCTGAGGCGCGGTTTCGTCTGTCGTGGATTGTGGGGCGGGACACGGAGGGACTCGACGTGCCCGAAATCAGTCGCGCGGCCATTGAG
>CAMARB010000188.1 GCA_945860355.1 Chthoniobacter flavus
CCGGCCCGTGCTGGTGGAGCAATGTTACCAGTGCCAGTCCGCGGAGGCTCAGCAGAAAGGCAAACTCAAGGGGGGCCTCTTCCTGGACACCCGCGCGGCGCTGCTCAAAGGCGGCGACACCGGGCCGGCCATTGCGACGGACAAGCCCAATGAAAGCATCCTGCTCACGGCAATCCGCTGGGAAGACCGCGACATGGAGATGCCGCCCAAGAAGAAGCTGCCACCCGAGGTGATCGCGGATTTCGAGAAATGGCTGGCCATGGGCGCGCCCGATCCCAGGGAAGGCGCGGTGGGCAAGGCCAAGAGGGAGATCAACCTGGAGGAAGGCCGCAAACATTGGGCGTTTCAACCGCTCCAAAACCCGGCCCCGCCCGCCGTCCGCAACGAGGGCTGGGCGCGCACGGCGGTGGATCGCTTCATCCTGGCCAAACAGGAGGCTGCGGGCGTGGCGCCGGCCGCCCCGGCCAGCCGCGAAAAACTCATCCGCCGGGCCGCGTTCGGGCTGACGGGACTGCCGCCCCCCCCCGAGGAGGTGCAGGCGTTTGTGGCCGACGGTTCCCCGGAGGCTTTTACCCGGGTCGTGGACCGCCTGCTCGCCAGCCCTCAATACGGCGAACGCTGGGCGCGCCACTGGCTGGATGTCGTGCGTTTTGGGGAGAGCGGCGGATACGAGTTCGACGGGTTCCGCCCGGGCGCATACCATTACCGGGACTGGGTGATTCGGGCCCTCAACGCCGACCTGCCCTACGACGAGTTTGTCCGGCAACAACTCGCCGGCGATTTGATCAACAAAACCGAGCCGCTGGCCGGGGCCGCGGCCACCGGGTTCCTGGTCGCAGGGCCCTATCCTGGGCAGATAACCGCCAAGACGGCGGAAAAAATCCGTTACGATCAGCTCGACGACATGATTTCGGCGGCGGGCGGCGCGTTTCTGGGCCTGACCCTGGGCTGTGTGCGCTGCCACGACCACAAGTTTGATCCCATCCCGCAGGGCGACTATTACGCCATCGCGGCCGCCCTGGGGAAATCCGCGCACACGGAGAAGAAGGTTTTCCCTCCCGACCCGAAGCTCGACGAGCTCATCACCCGACACGCGGAACAAAGGGGTTCCCTGCAAAAGGCGTGGAGCCAGTTTGTGGAGGGCGAGTTTGAGGGCCGGTTAGCCGACTGGCAGAAGAACAAACTGCCCGCCCTGGAACCGGGTGCGCCTTGGCAGCGGTTTGAGATTTTCTCCGCGGAAGCCCGGAACGCCTGGATCGAGCGGTCCAAGGACGGGACGGTGAGTTACCTCAAGAACAACGAGAACGACGAGATCTACACGGTCAAGGTGCGGACGCTCCAGAAGGGGCTGCGCGGGTTCCGGCTCGACGCGTTGTCCGACGCCAAACTTCCCAAGAAAGGGCCGGGAACATCGGACGCCGGGGACTTCCGGCTGGGCGATTTCAAGGTGGTGGCCAAACCACTGGCCCCCGGCCTCAAACAGCAGCCGACATCCCTGACCCTGACCGCCGTCAGGGCCACCTCCGAGAAGAAGGGCGAGGAGCTCAGCAACGCCGTGGACAACAACCCCAACTCCACGTGGAGCATCGCCGGGCCAACAACCACGCCCCGGCCGCCATCGAACTCATGTGCGGCTCCAGCGTGCCCGGACGCCCTGCGGCCGGAGCCTGGATCACATACGGCCTGGGCACCGAGAACCAAAACCTCCCGGCCTGCGTCGTCATGCACGGCCGCCGGCCCCGGGGCGACGACCAGATCTGGAGCGCCGGATTCCTCCCCAAAACCTACCAGGCCCTCGCCCTGGACGCCCGGCGCAAGGAAGCCATCGACGACATCCTCCGGGCCAAGGACGAAACCGACTCCCAACAACGGGCTTCCCTGGATTTCCTGCGGCAATTCAACGCCGGACACGCCGCCCAACGCGGTTCCCAAGCGGATCTCATGGCGCGGATCAGCAGTTTCGAGCTCGCCTACCAAATGCAGACCTCCGCGCCCGAGGCCCTCGACATCGCCGGTGAAACCGAGGCGACCAAAAAACTCTACGGGATCGACGAGAAAGACACCGAAACCTTCGGGCGCCAATGCCTCATCGCGCGGCGCCTCGTCGAGCGCGGGGTGCGATTCATCCAGATCTTCGCCGGACGCGGCGCGGCGGGCGACGGCTCGGTGGACGACGTGCCCTGGGACGGACACAACAACATCGAGAAAAACCACGCCTCCTGCGCGGCGGCCACGGACAAACCCGCCGCGGCGCTCATCGCCGACCTCAAGGCGCGCGGCCTGCTCGACGACACGCTGGTCATCTGGGGCGGCGAATTCGGACGCACCCCGGACTCCCAGGGGTCGCTCGGACGCGATCACAACCCGCACGCGTTCACCATCTGGATGGCGGGCGGCGGCGTCCGCAAAGGATTCCACTACGGGAGCAGCGACGAGTTCGGCTACAAATCCGTCGAGAACAAGGTGCACGTGAACGATCTGCACGCCACCATTCTGCACCTGCTCGGACTCGACCACGAGAAGCTCACCTACCGCTACAGCGGCCGCGATTTCCGGCTCACCGACGTGGCCGGCCACGTGATCAAAGACATCCTGGCCTGAACCGGGACTCCGAAGTTTCAGAGAGAGATCATTTTCACGCGGAGACGCGGGGAACGCGGAGAGATTCTGGAAATTACGGAATGCCAGAGTTCAGTCATTCCTTTGGAACTTCCATTTTCGGGCTGAACCGCGGCAATCCCCTGCCAATCCCCGCTGCGGCGGCTGCGAGCCGCGGGGTTCACCGCGCAAGCGACCGCTCGGCTGCCCGGCGGCCAAAGAGCCAGAACACGGCGGGCGTGACCGCCAGATCCAGGAGGGTGCTGCTGATCAATCCCCCCACCATCACCACGGCGACCGGATGCAGGATCTCCTTGCCCGGTTCATGGGCGGCGAAGAGGAGCGGCACCAGCGCGATCCCGGCGGAGAGCGCGGTCATGAGCACGGGCACGATCCGCTCCAACGTGCCGCGGGAGATCATTGCGCGGGTGAACCCCTCGCCCTCGTGCCTCATGAGATGGAGATAATGGGAGAGCAGCATGATGCTGTTCCTGGCGGCCACACCGGCGACAGCGATCATGCCCACGAGGGTGGCGATGGAGACGTTGTCCACGAGCACCCGGGTCAGAGCCAGCCCGCCCATGAGCGCGAGCGGAATGTTCAGGAGCACCTGGGCGGCGAGTGAAACGCTGCGGAAATAACCCGAGAGCAGGAGCGCCATCACCACCACCACCAGCCCCGACACCAGGGCGATCCGGCGGGCGGCCTCCTTCCGGGATTTAAACTCGCCCTCGAACCGCACGGAATACCCCACCGGCAACGACACCCTCTCGCGCACCTCGTTTTGCAGCCGGGACACGAGCCCCTCCAGGTCGCGCTGGCTGGTGTTTGCGCCGATGACCATCCGGCGCTGGGTGTTCTCCCGATGGATCACGCCAGGGCCGGCGCCTTCGCGCACGTCGGCCACCAGACGCAGCGGGATCCGCTGTCCCTGGCCGGTTTCCACGAGGAGCTCCCCGAGTTTTCCGGGGGCGTCGCGCCACTCGGGAGGCAGGCGCAGGAGCAGATCCATCGTGCGTTGTCCCTCCCGGAGCTGGGCGAGCACCTTCCCCCCAAGCAGCGTCGCGAGCTGGGCGTTGACGGCCCCGGGCTGCACCCCCCAGGCTTTTGCACGGGCCCGGTCCACCTCGATCCGGAGCTGCGGGATGGGCACCTGTTTTTCGACAAACACATCCGCCAGCCCGGGAATCCCCCGGGCGATGCGTTCCACCTCGGCGCCTTTTTCCCGGAGCACCTCTAGGTCGGGCCCGAAAATCTTGACGGCCACCTTGGCCGGCACGCCGCTGAGCATGTGGGCGAGCCGATGGGCGATGGGCTGGCCGACGTTGGTGAACGTGCCGGGCAACCCGGCGAACCTCGCCCGGATCTCGGCAAAGACCTCCTGCCGGGACCGGCCCCCTGCGTTGAACTCCACGTCGAACTCGTTGACCGAGACGGGCATCACATGGTCGTCGCGTTCGGCCCGGCCCGCGCGGCGCCCGACGCTTTTCACCTCCGGAATGGCGAGCAGCAGCCGCACCGCGGCCTGGCCGATCGCGTTGCTCTGCTCCAGGGATGTGCCGGGCGGACTCGCCAGGGAGATCGTCGCGCTGCCCTCGTTGAACGCCGGGAGGAAATCCTTTCCCATGCCCGGATAAAGCATCAGCGCCCCGGCGAAAAGCGCCCCGGTGATCCCGAGCACGGCAAACGGCGCGTCAAACGCCGCGCGCAGGAACGTGCGTTCCACCGCCCATTTGAGCCCGCGCACGAGCGCCCCGTCCCCGCCGTGCTCGGCGGAACCGTTCGCGCCCGGTTTCGGGCGCCCCGGGCGGAGCAGTAGCGAACAGAGCACCGGGATCACCGTCAGGGACACGACGAACGACGCCGCCATACTCACCATCGTTGCGATGGCGATGGGTGTGAAAAGCCGGCCCTCCAACCCCTCCAGGCTCAGCAGCGGGAGAAAGACCAGGAGGATCAGCACGGTCGCGTAGAGGATGCTGTTGCGCACCTCGCCGGACGCGGCGGCGATGACCTTCAGCCCCGGCTTGGGGACAGGCAACCGCGCGTTTTCACGCAGTCGGCGGAAAACGTTCTCAACGTCCACAATGGCGTCGTCCACGACCATCCCGATGGCGACTGCGAGCCCGCCCAGCGTCATGGAGTTGACCGACACCCCCCAGGCCTTGAACACCAGCAGCGCCGTGAAAAAGGAGAGCGGCATGGCGGTCAGGGTGATGAGCGTGGTGCGGAAGTTGAGCAGAAAAAGGAAGAGCACAAGGGCCACCATGAGCGCGCCGTCGCGGATGGCTTCCTTGAGGTTGCCGATCGCGTGGGAAATGAAGTCGCCCTGCCGGAAAAGCAGCTCCAACTCCACGCCGGGGGGCAGCGCCGGTTTCAACTCCGCCAGCGCCGCCTCGACCGCCTCCGTGATCCGCAGCGTGTCGAACCCGGGCGCCTTGTCGACGCTCAGGATCACCCCCGGATCGCCGTTGACACTCGCATCCCCGCGCATCGGCTGGACGCCGTACTCCACCCGCGCCACGTCGCGGATCAACACCGGCCGATCCCCCAGCCTCTTGATCACGGTGTCCGCGATATCCTCCAGATCGGTGGTCATCCCGAGGTTCCGGACCATGATCTCCTGGGTGCGGGTGGTGAGGTAACCGCCGCTCGTGTTGCCGGCCGCGTGGCTCGCCGCGGTTTCCAGCTCGGAAAGCGCCACCCCCAGCCCGGCCAACCGGACCGGGTCGGGCAGGATATGAACCTGTTTGACGCCGCCGCCGATGACGAGCACCTCGGCCACACCGGCGATGCTCTGGAGGCGACGGGCCACGGTCCAGTCGGCGAGGATGCGCAGTTCGCGCGCCGGCATTTCCTTGCTGCGGAGCCCCACCAGCAAGATCTCGCCCATCAGCGAGGAGACCGGGGTCAACCCGGGCCGGACCCCCGCGGGCAGACCGGCCAGAACGGCTTGGAGCCGTTCCTGGACGAGTTGCCTGGCCCGGTAGATGTCCGTGCCCCAGGCAAACTCGGCAGTGACCAGCGAGAGACTCACGTCGGAACTCGAGCGCAACCGGTCGAGCCCGCCGACGCCCTGCACGGCAGCCTCGATGGGTTGGGTGACCAAGGCTTCCACCTCCTCCGGGGCGAACCCGGGGGCCTCCGTGAGAATGGTCACGGTGGGTTTGGTCACGTCGGGCAGGACCTCCACCGGCAGCTGGCGCGCGGTTTGCGCGCCAAACACCAGGAGCAACAGCGACAACGCCAGGACCAGCGGCCGGTGCCGCAACGAGAGGGCGATGAGTTTATTGAGCATGACCGGGGGGCAGAGCGCTGCGTTTGGAAAGTTTCCCCCCCAGCAGGAGCAACAGAACAAAGAACACCCCGCTGGTTCCCGCAAAGAACCACGTCACCGGGGCCCACCCACCCGCGTGTCCATCGTGTCCATCGTGTCCATCGTGTCCATCGTGTCCTCCCCCGCCCAACTCCGAGCCGTCCTCCGCGTGCGCATGCCCGTGCGCGGCGTCCATCGCCTCCTTCAGCGAGGTGTTGCCCTTCCCCGCAAACGCCAGGGCGTAAGCCCCGCGCGTCACCACGGGATCCCCGGGCAACAACCCCGATTTCACCTCCACGTTCGCGCCGTTCCGCGCCCCCAGCACCACCGGCACCTTTTCGTAGGCGTGCTTGAGTTCGGGATCCGCCACAAACACAAACCGCCCGGCGCCGTCGCTCTGAACGGCTTCGGCGGGCACACTCATCACCTCCTCCCGCCGGGCGGTGACGATCGAAAACTCCGCCCGCATCCCGGGCCGCAGCAGTTCCTCCGGGTTGGCCACGTGAAACGCCACCTCCACCGTGCCCGTTGCGGCGTCCGCCTCGGCCCCAAGGTGTTCGACCTCCGACTCGTATTCGGTTTCCGGATATCCCGTCACCCGGATCCGCGCTTTCTGACCAATCCGCACCCGGTGCGCCCAGTGTTCAGGCAATTCCGCCACGGCATGCACGGCGCTCAGGTCCACCAGTTCGATGAGTGAATCCTCCACATTCACCGGCTGACCGGGCGCGACCTTCACGGAGGCGACGTGCCCCGTGATCGGCGCCACCAACCCAATCGCGGGTGGCGGATCCCCCGGTTGCCGGCTCTCCAGGAGCACGACCCGGGCGCCTTTCTCGATTTTCGTGTCGATGTGGGCCGACACCTCCAACGCGCGCCCGGGCACGCGGCTGCTCACCACCGCACGGTGCCCGGGAGCGACTCGGATGCGCCCAAGGACGAGCAGGGTTTCCTCGAACGCGGTTTCCTCGGCCTCCACCGTCGCCAGCTGAAGGTTTTGCACCGCGACGGCGTCCAGAATCACCCGGGGGCGCTCGTCGGAACCCAGCGCGTTCACGGCCAGGGCAAGGGAAAGAAGAAAGAGTTTGAGGTCCATGGGAAATGTGGGGATTCGAAAATCGGGATGAAGCTTTAACCCAGTCAGGGCCGCCTGGGATTGCCCCGGGCCGCTTCGTATCGGACCCGGGCGAGGTGATAATCGCGCAGCGCATCCACGCGGCGGAGCGCCAGCTCCAGGCGGCGCGTCCGTGCGCGCAGCACCTCCAGCAGGGGCCCCTGGCCGGCGTCATGCGAGGCC
>CAMARB010000189.1 GCA_945860355.1 Chthoniobacter flavus
GGCCGAGGCCGGGGTCAAACAAAGTTTCAGCCGCGAACGAATGCTCACGTCGCTGCGGGCCGGGGAAGGTTTTTTTGATTTCCAAACCAAGGTGTCCGGCACGGGCAAGGTGATGCTTCAGACCCCGGGCCCGGTGGAGGAAGTGATTCTCTCCAAAGACAGCCTCAACCGGGGGTGCCTCGTGACCGACGGCAAGCAGGTGCTCGCGCGCACCGCCGGCGTGCGGTACACGGCTAGGTTTCCGGGTTGGATGCCGTGGAGCCACAAAACCACCGGCGAAAACATGCTGCGCGTCTACGAAGGCGAAGGCCGGCTCTTGCTCTGCACCACTCCTTACTGGAGATTCCTCGCCGCACAGCCGCAGGCCGCTATCCCGCCCGGCGCAGCCCTCTAGCCCAGCCTCCCAAAATCCGGATCGCCTTCCACCGAGTCCCCATCCCCATGCCCCACCACCGCCTTCCCCTTTTCCTTTGCATTCTGGCCGGTTCCCTGCCCGTCTTCGCGGAACCCTTCGAGGAGCCGCCCACCTTGGATGCAAGCGCCATTCTGCGCCCGGAGATCCTCCAAAGCCCTCTGCACACCGTTCGCGGCCCCGTGCCCACCTACAGCGGCCACAACTCCTACCTGATTGACTCCGAATTCGGGCTCTTTGAAGCCGATGGCAACACCCAACTCGTCCAACGGGTGCGGGAAATCCACGCCATCGCACGGCTGCGGGAAATGTCGCGCTCGGAGCAGTACACGGAGGCCCTTAAAAGATCGGCCGACGGTCCGGTGCAACTGGCCAAAGGACTCATCAACCAACCCGTCAAAACCGTGACCGGCGTGCCCAAGGGGCTCTGGAAATTCATGAACCGCGCGGGCCAATCGGTCAAAGAAGCCGGTCAAAACCGCGCCCCCAACCCGTACGAGGATGGAGCGGCAAAAGATCTCATTGGGTTTTCCAAGGCCAAACGGCAGCTCGCGGGCGACCTGAAGGTGGATCCCTATTCCTCCAACGCCGTGCTTCAGAAAGAACTCAACGGGATCGGCTGGGCGGCCTACGGCGGGAGCATGACGCTCAGCGTGGCGTTGGCGCCCGTGGGAGGTCCCGCCGGGGCCGTGCTCACCGGAATCAACGTGAGCACCTCGGCCGAACAAGCCCTCCGGGACTCCAGCCCCGGCGATTTGCGCCGGCAACATCTGGGCACCCTGCTGGAGATGAAAGTCTCCCGGGAACGCGCCAACGCGTTTCTCAACAACACCGCGTTTTCACCCACCCACGCCACCCTGCTCGTCGAGGCCCTCGGACGCCTGCGCGGGGTCCGCGGCCGGACCGCTTTCCTGGACCTCGCCTGCTCGGCTTCGGACGAAACCGACGCCCTGTTCTTCCAACGCACCGCCCAGCTCCTCGCCCAGGTCCATGCCGAGTCGCCCCTGGCCCAAATCAGCGATTTCCGCGGATTCCCCGTGTGCATCGCCCGGGATGGCACGCTCATTGTCGCGTTGGAATGGGATTACGCCTCGTGGACGGCCAACTCGGCCAACTTCGTGCAGGCGATCAAGGAGGGAAACTTTGCGGGTTATAAAATCACCGGGCATCACATCGTGCTCACGGGGGAGGCGTCCCCGGTGGCGAAAGAAAAACTCGCGGCCCTGGGGATTCGCCTGACGGAGAAGGCGCTCCCGGGCCCCCTGCGTTGAGGTCCCGCCTCCTGATGGCACTCCTCCGCTGGACAAGCCGGGTTTTGGCGGGGGGCGCCGCGCTGATCGCCGTTCTCTGGGCGGCGGGGGCGCTGGCCTACGACCTGCCCGGCGCCCGGACCCCGGTCGCGCTCGGATTTCTTCTCGGGGTTCTCTGGTTCGGCTGGCGGACGTCGGGGTTCTGGAGCGCGATCCTGCGGGCCGCCGCGGGATTTGCCGGGGTCCTGGCGTGGTGGCTCACGTTGCAGCCCAGCAACGAGCGGCCCTGGCAGCCCGATGTGGATCGCACGGCGTGGGGGCAGATCGACGGCGACAGCGTCACCCTGCACAACGTGCGCCGGTGCGATTACCGGTCGGAGACCGATTTCACCGCCCATTGGGAGACCCGGGTGGTGCGGCTCTCGCAGGTGACCGGGATTGATCTGGCGATCAACTACTGGGGCTCGCCGTGGATGGCGCATCCCATCATCAGCTTCCAATTCGCGGACGCCCCGCCGCTGTGTTTCTCCATCGAAACGCGCAAGGAGCTTGGGGAGAAGTATTCGGCCATCGGGGGGATCTACCGGCAGTACGAGCTCGTCTACGTGGTGGCGGAGGAAAGCGACGTGCTCGGGGTGCGCACCCGCCACCGGCGGAGCGAAGACGTGTATCTCTACCGAACGACCGCGTCACCCGAGGCGGCCCGGGCGCTTTTGCTCGAATACCTGGAGTCCCTCAACCAGCTCCACAAAACGCCGCGCTGGTACCACGCGCTGACGACCAATTGCACCACCAGCATCCGCACCCAGCGGGCACCCGACAAACGAGCCCCTTGGGATTGGCGGATACTGGTCAACGGCAAAGGCGACGAACTCGCCTACGAACGAGGGACCCTGGATCGTTCCCTACCGTTCCCGGAGTTAAAGCGGCGCAGCCTCATCAACGAGAGAGCCCGGGCGGTGCGGGAAGACGCGGCTTTTTCGGACGCCATCCGCCAGGATTGGGTGAGGGATTAGAGTTGCGAGGACGCATGGCCCGTCCTCCTGCCCCCATTCCTCCCATTCCTCCCATTCCTCCCATTCCTCCCAATTCCCGCGCCCATTTTTGCATTTCGATTCCCGGATTTAGGCTAAAACCTTCCGTCGGGAACCGGGTTCAAGGATCTGCCCGCTCGGTTCTTTCCGCCCCCAAGGCTCTCCCGCCCCGCAATCGCCCCTTTTTTCCAACATGAAACACCCCGCCAAACTGCTATTTGGACTGCTGCTCTGGACCGCCGCCGCCGCCCTGGGCGAGTCCTCCCAGAAGCCGGCCTCTTCACCCGGCATTTTGTTCTACGGCGGCTCCCTCGTGGAACGGCTCATGGAAGGCGGCGACCTGGAAGCCTACCTCCAACTCGCCCAACCCAAAGCGGGGCTGCGGGTGCGCAGTTTGGCTTGGACTGGGGACGAAATTGGGAACCGGTTCCGGCCGGAAGGTTACGCAGAGCATCTCAAAACACTGCTGGCGAAGTGGCCGGTTGAAACCGTGGTGCTCGGGTTCGGCAACAACGAGGCGTTCGCCGGCGAGCCCGGGGTTGAGCAGTTCAAAAAAGACTGGGAGATTTATCTGCGCGAAATCCGGCGGCTGCATCCCGACGCCAAGCTGGTCCTGCTCTCGCCCGTGGCCGTACAAGCCAGCCCGGGGGTGGATCTGGAGGCGCGCAACCGGCAGATCGAAGCCTACACCCGGGTGATCCAGGAGGTCGCCCAAACCCACGGGGCGCTTTTCGTCGATCTCTTCTCCGCCACCCGCAAGGCCTACGCGGAGCACCCCGAACCGCTCACCACCTACGGGATTCATCTCAATGAAAAGGGCGCGCGCATCGCCGCGGAAGTGATCGCCCGGCGGTGGCTGGGGGATGCCGCCGTGGCGGCCGCCGATCCCGCGCGGGTCAGGGAGGTGGCGCAGGCCGCCTCGCGGAAAGCCGGGTATGTGGCCGAGGTGGTGCGCCCAAAAAACGGCGTGGTGTATTACGGCGACCGGAAACGGCAGGAGGAAAACGACGCCGAGATCCCGCGCTACCACGCCCTCATCGAACAAGCCGATGAAACCGTCCACACCCTAGCGAGTCATCCCGAGAAAAAACTCAGCGATTTACCGGTGCCCACGCTGCCTCCGTTGCCCGAGGGCCAGAGCAGGCCCGACCGGTTCAGCGGCGGCATCCTCAAGGAACCCGCCGAACAGCAAAAAGACATCGTGGTTGCCGACGGCTATGCATTGAACCTGTTCGCATCCGAGGCGGAGTTTCCGGAGCTCAAAAACCCGGTGCAAATCGCCTTCGACGCCCGGGGCCGGCTCTGGGTGGTGACGATGCCCTCCTTCCCGCACACCCTTCCCGGCGAACAACCCGACGACAAAATCCTCATCCTCGAGGACAGCGACCGGGACGGGAAAGCGGACCGCTGCACCGTGTTCGCCGGCGGATTCGACGCGCTGGACGGCGTGGCGTTCCACGAGAAAGGAGTGATCGTCTCCGCGCAGCCGCGTTTGTTGCTGCTCAAGGACACCGATGGCGACGGCCGGGCCGACACCCGGGAGGAACTCCTGCGGGGCGTGGACGTGACCGACTCGCATCACGGCGGGATGATCGGCGTGGACACCCTGGGCCAGGTCATCTTCAGCGACGGCGTGTTCCACCGGTCCCAGTTTGAAACCCCCTTCGGCGTGGTGCGCTCGATTGATTCAACCACCTACCGCATGAACCTGCACACCGGGCGGGTCCTATCGGAATGGCAGAGTCAGACACCCAACCCGTGGAAACCCACGATGGACCGATACGGCAACCTCTTCCAGCGCTTCGGCGGCGGCCATGTGCTCGACGGCCTCGCGCTGAACTGGACGCCCCTGGGCGTTTATCACCCCTACGGGAACGGCACATTCGTCAACTACGGCAAGGGCAGCGCCGCCGCCATCGTCTCCAGCCCCAACTTCCCAGAGCGCTACCAGCAGGGCGTCGCCTCCGCCGCGCTCCTGGGCAGTTACAACGTGTCGATCTCCGCTCCCGACATCCAAACGGGCTCACTCACCGGCGCCGACCGGCTCGACTTGTTGACGTCCCAGAACTCCGCGTTCCGCCCCGTGGACGCCGGATTCGGATTCGACGGCGCGCTCTACGTGTCGGATTTCGCCAGCCGGATCATCGGCCACGCCCAGCATCCCATGCGCGATCCGCAGTGGAACCACACCCGCGGCAGGATCTGGCGGGTGATCTCCAAGGAACGCCCCGTGGTCAAAGACTGGCCGGCGATCGAGGGCGCCCCTTTGGAAAACCTGCTCGCACTGCTGGTGCATCCGCAGGACATCGTGCGGGACCACGCGCGGATCCAAATCCGCGCCTTGGGCGCCCAAACGCTCCCGCAAATCGACGCGTGGCTTTCGAAAATCCCCGACACCGCGCCGGAGAAAGACCAAGCCCGGCTCGAAGCCCTCTGGCTCATGGCGGCGCAGCAGGTCTCCCAGCCCCGGTTGCTTGCGGAGCTTCTCAAATCCCAGGACCCGCGGTTCCGCGCCGCGGCGGTGCAGCTCGTGCGGCTCCAAGCCGACCCCAGCAGCGACGCGGAGGGGGTGCTCAAGGCGGCCGCGCTGGACCCGCATCCCCGGGTGCGGATGTCGGTGCTCAACAGCGTCTCCCATCTTCGCGGGCGCGAAGCGACGGGAGCGACGCCGGAAAAGGCGGCCCTGGTGGAGAAACGCTGGGCGGGCCTGCTCGAGAGCGTGAACACACAAGAACCGGCGCTCCAAGCGATGCAACAGACCCTCAAAATCGGGATCCAACCCGCCAAAGGCCGCTCAGTGCCGGTGCTGGAACTCAACCCCAGCACCCGGGTGCCCCACTGGCTTTCCGACGAGGCCGCTTCCGCGCAACCGACCGAGTCGGCCCCAGGGCAAAACGCTGGAAAAAAACCCAAGCCGTCAGCCGCCCGGACCGCCCGCACCTATCTGGAATCGGACCAGGCGCAAACCGCGCTGCTGAGCGTGAGCCACGGCTATCTGGATATCTCCCTGAACGGGGTGCAGTTGCTCTCCTCGGACAGCCCCTACAGCAAACTGCAACAGGTGCAACTGGACCTCCAAAAAGGGCTGAACCTGGTGGAGATCGCGTTTCGCAAAATCAAAGCCGACGCCCCCCCGGTGTTCATCTGCGACATGACCGGCGACCCGCTCCAGCAGGCCCGCCTTGCCAAGGACCCGGTGGAACTCCAGGGATTCGAGGAGGCGTGGAAAAAGGCGCATGCAGCCGACGCCAACGCGCTGCGGGTCCAGGCCGTGCCCAACCTCCTGCAATTCGCGCCCAAAGAACTGCGCGCCAAAGCCGGGCAACCGGTGCGGATTGTTTTTGAGAACCCGGATTTGATGCAGCACAACCTGGTGCTCGTGGCCCAGGGCGCCGACGAGGAAGTGGGCATGCTGGCCGATCAGATGGCGGCGCAACCCGATGGCATGGCGAAAAACTTCATCCCGGCCTCGACCAAAGTGCTCCACGCCACGCCCTTGGTGAATCCCAACGGCCGCGCGGAACTCCAGTTCAACGCCCCCAAGGAACCGGGCAAATACGGGTATCTCTGCACGTTCCCCGGCCACTGGCGCGTGATGCGGGGGGTGTTGGTGGTGGAATAAGCCCCTCTTCCCAGCGACCCGCGGCGGCCCTGGCGGATCCCATGAAAACTCTGCTTCTCGCTCTCCTGCTCCTGCTCGGCCGCCGCGCGGAGGCCGAGCTCACCTTCTTCGCGATGGACACCATCGCGCGAGGCGCCCCGGAGGAGGTCGCGCCGCAACTCAAAGAGCTCGGCTACGCGGGAATCGCGGGACGCCTCGGGGACCAGCCCATGGCCGAGGCGATGCGGGCTGCGGGGCTCAAGTTTTTCGGGGGCTACCAGGTGGTCCAGCTCAACGCCGAGACCCCCGCGCTGGACGCCGGTCTCCGGGGGCGCATCGACCGGATGCAAGGCCACGCCACCGCAGTCTGGCTGGGATTAAACCGCATCTCCAAAGGCGGCCAACCCGTGCCGAAGGCCGCCCCCGAGGCCATGAAAGTTGCGCTGCGGGAAGTGCGGACGATCGCCGACTACGCCCAGTCGCGCGGCGTTCGGGTGGCGTTGTATCCCCACGCCGGGTTCTGGGTGGAACGCGTGGAAGAGGCGGTGGACTTGGCCGAGCGTCTCAACCACCCCAATGTCGGGGTGATGTTCAACCTCTGCCACTGGCTCAAGATGGAGAGCGCCGAGCGGGACCCCGCCCCGGTGCTGGAAAAGGCGTTTCCCCGGCTCTTCTTTGTCACCGTCAACGGCGCCGACACCGGCGACACCCGGAAAATGCCCTGGCGCCAGCTCATCCAACCCCTCGGCAGCGGCACCTACGACGTGGCGGCGTTCCTGGGGAAACTGGTGAAGACGGGTTATACCAAGACCATGCCGTAACGGGTAAAAGCCTGACAGGCGGACTTGGATGTGATGGAAAGGTGAATGGGAAGACCACGAAACCAACTCGACAAGAC
>CAMARB010000190.1 GCA_945860355.1 Chthoniobacter flavus
GTCGCTGATCTTGAAAAGTGAGGAAACAGACTCGTCGTCGTGAATACGCTTGATGCCCTCGCCAAGCAGCTCGGCGATACAGAGCTCGGTGATTGGGAACCCCTCCCCCGAGCGAACCGGGACACTGTTGGTGGTGATGAGCTCCTCGATCTGAGAAACCAGCAGGCGCTCGATCGCCAAGTCAGAAAGCACGGCATGAGAAACTGCCGCGATGATCTTGCCCGCCCCGCGCTCCTTGAGAATTTTTGCGGCGCTCGTGAGGGTTCCCGCAGTTTCGGTCAAATCATCCACCAAGAGCACCACCTTGCCCTCCACGTCGCCAATCACGTTCATCGCCTCGATTTCGGTCGGGCTCTTCCGCCGCTTTGCGACAATTGCCAGCCCCGTCCCCAGCGCCTGGGAATACGCAGAGGCCATTTTCAAGCCACCCACGTCGGGGGAAACAACAATCAGGTCCTCACAGCTCTTCTCTCTGAGGTGCCGGATCAGAACCGGCGCCGCGTAAAGGTGATCCACGGGAATATCGAAAAAACCCGCCACCTGCTGAGCGTGCAAATCCATCGTCAGCACCCGACTCACACCAGCCGCAGTCAAAAGATTGGCCACCAATTTCGCAGTGATCGGGACGCGCGGCTGATCCTTCCGATCCTGCCTTGCGTATCCGAAGAATGGAATCACCGCCGTGATTCTCGCCGCGCTCGCCCTCCGCGCCGCGTCCACCATGATCAGCAACTCCATGAGGTTCTGATTCGTGGGGGGACAGGTGGGCTGAACAATGAAAACATCCCTACCGCGGATATTTTCGTTGAACTTCACGTAGGTTTCGCCGTCCGGAAACGAAGTCACAGTGGCGTCCCCCAAGGGAACCCCAACACAAGCACAGATCCGCCGGGCCAACTCTTTGTGAGCGGAGCCAGCAAAAATTTTCAACTCGAGGCGATCGCGGAGCATTGGGAAAAAGGGAGGGCGACTGTAGAACGCACTCGAAGAAAGACAAACGGAAAATTCCAGTGAAATCAGATCAAACTCCCGGAGTTTGAGCCGGGACTGCCGCCCCGCTGCGAGTTTGAGCGCCCGCCCACGCCGCAGAGCGGAGCCGCGCCGAAGGCGAATCGCTCGCACTTCCGGGATTGCAGGGAACAAGATCCGCCCCGGCTCTGCGCGCGGGCGGATCCGGATGGAATAAGCGCGGGGAAAGTGCTCCGGCAAACCGCGCCACGACAGGCCGCCGAGCCCCTGCACGCGGCCGACGAGAATCCCGCGCGGGCGGCGATGCATTCCCTCACGAGGCTCACCCGGAGGCCGCGTTTCGTCGGATGGGTTTCCGTCAAGCTGACGGGGCAACCGGCATTCCCGCGCATCTATCAGGCGCATCCCCGATCACTACGGGGTTGCGTTGCGAGGCCAATTTAAATAGGTCCGCATCTGCTCGCGGGTTCGATCCGCATGCAACCAAAGCGTCTGCCTAAAATACCCAGTTCGATTGCGACACAATCAACCCACAAGATTTTTGGCCTTCCAAATGCAGCATCCGCAGTTTTTGCTAGACGGGCTGGGCGACGGGAAAGAAAAAATAGGCGGATCGGACGCTATCTCATGTGACATGAGAGTTGACGATATGCGGATGTGACTTTGAATCTGAGCGCAACTCCTTGTAGGCGCGTTGAGGTAACAGGGAGCACTTGGTTCTTTTCTTGTCGGCCCGAGACGGCCCCCTCCTCCATTGGATTTTCCCCTGTCAGCGAACGCGGGTTTCAAGCCCGCAAACAAACCAAACAACCAAACCAGAAGTTACAACATTGATGAAAACCATCGCACTCAGCCTTATCGCCAGCGCAGCGGTGACCGGCAGCGTTTTTGCGGGTCAGCAAGTCAGCCATAAGGAATTCAAGCAGCCGGTCGCAGAGCCCTGCTTCAAAGACACCGAACTCCAGGTCGACATCTTCGGCACCTGGACCTACACGCCCGAGGCGAGCCGTTATGAAGACGGTTTCGGCGGCGGCGTTGGCGTCAACTATTTCGTTCAGCGCTACTTCGGTGTCGGCGTGGACGGCCAGGTCTACGACGGCGGCGCCAACGGCGTTTGGGACGTGACCGGTCGCTTGATCGCCCGTTACCCCGTCGAACTCGGCACCTACTGCCTCGCCCCTTACGCCTTCGGCGGCGGCGGCATCCAGGCCGACGGCACCACGTCCGGCACCTGGCACGCGGGCGCCGGCTTGGAATGGCGCGCAACCCAGAAGGTCGGTGTCTTCGGCGAAAGCCGTTACACCTGGGGCGCCCAGAACGACGACGCCTACCAGGCCCGTCTCGGCGTTCGTTTCGCGTTCTAAGGAGCTCACGAATCCAGAGCGATCAACGCCGGAGTGGAAACACTCCGGCGTTTTTCTTTCCCCCCTCTCTCAATCAGGAAAACCGCGATTGGCCCCTTGATCGGGGGCACTTGGGGAACGGATTCGCCCGGGCTCACTCCGCTTCGCCCCGGATCAACGCATGCGCCTCACTCTCAAGAAGCCGCCTAAGAAATCTCAATCCAGCTCACTTAGAAGCCTTACATGAAAGCATTCATCCCACTCCTCTGCCTCGCCGGACTCTTCGTCACCTCAGCAAACGCGGGTGAAATCCATTTATTCAACGGGAAAGATCTCACCGGCTGGAGCGGCCATCCGGAATTCTGGAGCGTTCAAGACGGCGCCATCACCGGAAAAACCACGAAGGAAACACCCACCAAAGGCAACACCTTCCTCATCCACAAGGATCCCGTCTCGGACTTCGAGCTGCATTTGAAATACCGTTTTGCCGAAGGCAGCACTTCCGGAAACTCCGGCGTTCAATACCGCAGCAAAGTGGTTGATCCCGCCAATTTTGTCGTGGCGGGTTACCAAGCCGACATGGAAGTGGGGAAAACCTACTCCGGGATTCTTTACGAGGAAAAAGGCCGCGGGATCCTCGCCAAACGCGGCCAGAAAGTAGTCATTAAAGAGGGCCAAAAACCCGAGGCGATTGGAGAAACTGACAACTCAGACGAAATCCAAGCCTCAATCAAACTGGGCGAGTGGAACGATTACGCGATCGTCGCCAAGGGTGGGCATCTCCAGCATTTCATTAACGGCAAACTCACCGTCGATGTGACCGATGAGACAGCGGTCGGCGCGAAAACAGGGGTTCTTGCTTTGCAGCTTCACGCCGGGCCTCCCATGCAGGTTCATTTCAAGGACATCGTTTTGAAGACGGAATAACCCCGCCGATCTTCTCTCAAGGCCGCCGAAGCTCCCGGGCTTCGGCGGCCTTTTTTTCGGCTCCGCTGGTCGCAATCCGAGTCGAAGCAGGACTCGTTCACATCCCCCCAGGAACACAACCGGAAGGATGCCCCAAAAAGGGTGATCCGCAGGAGGGACCTGTGTAGGCCGCCCCCAAATTATGCGATCCCGATCCAGCTACCCAAAACCGGCCCGTTCGGATCAAGTGTTCAACGCTGATCCCCGGCGAACTCGCCCACGCGCCTAAACTTCTCGTAGCGGCGCGCGAGAAGCTCCTCCTTCGGCAACTGAGCCAACTCCCTGAGGTTTCGCGCCACCACGGAAGCCAGATTTTGGATCGCAGCGGCATGATCCTGATGCGCGCCGCCGAGGGGCTCGGGCACAACCTCGTCGATCACCCCGAGGTCGAGCAGGTCACGCGCAGTCAATTTCAACGCGGCAGCCGCCTCCGGCGCATGTTTGCGGTGTTTCCAAAGAATCGCCGCGCAACCCTCCGGGCTGATCACCGAGTAGTAAGAGTTCTCAAGCATCAGGACCCTATCCGCAACCCCGATCCCGAGCGCCCCACCCGATCCGCCCTCGCCAATGACCACGGCAACCGTGGGCGTCTCCAGCACCATCATCTCCCTGAGGTTCACGGCAATGGCCTCCGATATGTGGCGCTCTTCGGAACCGACTCCGGGATACGCGCCGGGAGTATCGATCAGGGAGACGAAGGGCAGTGAGAATTTCTCGGCGATCCGCATAAGGCGGAGGGCCTTCCGGTAACCCTCTGGATTCGCGCAGCCGAAGTTGCGCTTGATGTTTTCTTTGAGCTCCCGCCCCTTCTGGTGCCCGATGACCACGCAGCGATGCTCCTCAATCGTCGCGAACCCTCCGGGCATCGCCCGGTCGTCCGCAAACAGGCGGTCCCCGTGGATCTCCACGAAGTTGGAAAACGACAACTGAAGATAATCCAGGGCGTATGGACGCGCCGGATGACGCGCGATCTGGACCCGCTCCCAAGCGGTTAAATTCTGGTAAATTTGGCGTTTCGTCTCGTCGATCTTGGCTTCCATGCGGCGCACTTCGGCATCGATGTTGATGTCGGTGGCACGCGATTGCTGCTTCAGCTCGGACAGCTTTTCCTGCAGCTCAACGATCGGTTTTTCAAATTCCAGTGGATGGAGTTTCATCAGGCAAAAATTTCGGGCGCGGTAAGCAAGCAGCTCCCGCGTTATTGTTCAATAGTTACGGGATCTCCCTTGCGGAGCAAAGCCGCGAGTTCCTCTACGCTCTCAGGCTCAAGCCCCAATCCGCTCGGCGGCTTCGGCGGACGCGGATTGGCCTCGGGCCCCGGGTCGGCATACAGGATATGACTTCCAACACTGAAGACAATCCAGTGGAAAGCCTCTTTGTAACCCGGATCAGCGTAGGATAACCGCCGCCCATTCGCAGCCCATGCCATTTTGTCGCTCACTTTTCCCGTGAACCTCTGGGAGGCAGCGCCAACGGGATCTTTTCCGTCCTTTCCTCCCGCGCCCGACGAACCCGCCCTCCGAGTGGGCTGCGTCCGGATGCCGTACTGTTTGAAATACCGGCCGCGATCAAGGAGCGTCACCCGTTTCAAGCGCGGACTGACCACAAGCGAGAACTCGCCCCTCGGCACCACCAGTCGCTGGCCAATCCGAAGGGTGACGCCGGGGAGGCGGTTTGCGCGCACGAGAAGTTCAGGGCTGCATCGAAGGCTCATTGCCACTTTGTTGAGCACGTCCCCCTTTTTGACCCAGTGTTCTTTCTTTTCCGGCCACCTCTCAGGCGAGAGAAACAGCAGGGCGTTTACCTCCCCCAGCGCCTGCCGAGCGCCGTCGACCTTTGTGGATTGAGGGTAATGCTCAAGGAAAAACTCCAGCGCCTTGCGCGACTCCTCCCAGCGCCCTTCCTTCTTCAGGGCGATACAGCCGTCAAACTCCGCCAACGACGGATCCACCGGGGGTGGAGGGGGAGGCAGAATCTTTTCCCGAATCAACTCCCTTTTAGGACGGAAATAGAGCTCGTAGGTCCAGTAGGTGCCCGAGCCGAAAACAGCCACAGCCAGCACCAAAATCACGAGAGCTTTGATCACAGGAACACCCATTCAAAACTCAGATCTGATCCCCGTAGCCCCTGTTGAGAGCGGCGCCGGCATGGAATCCAACTTCCGAAAGCCCGGCGCGACGCAGCATCTCAGAAAAGGCCCCGTTTCCGAAAGTCATCCAAGTTGCGTCCGGCGGACTGCTGAATCAGATCCACCGCGAACTTCAAAAGGCACACCTCCCAACCTTCATCCACACCCCGTAAAACCGCGCACATCGGGTCTTCGGATTTTTCCGCCTTCTCCTGGAGACGGTCCAAAACCTCGTCGATCGGGCTGTGGATCAGAGTTTCGGAGACGCCCGTTTTGCGGAACTGGAAACCGTATTGAATAATGGCCAGATCACGGCCGTGAACCCGCAGCCAGTCGACAAATTCTTCCGCGCGGTCGCCAAAACCCTCCAGGAGCGTGCGCTGGAAAAACCCCGGGGTGAGAATCTGGGGTCTATCGACGTGTAAACTACCCTCGCGGACCCGGACTTGATGCACGGAATCCATGAGCTCAGAGACGAGGGAGAAATGGAAACTGGTCTGCCCAAACGTTTCGATCCGCTGTTGCGGCGCACGCACGACGTGCGTGTTTTCAAGGGCATATTGGAAGCTGTCCTCGCTGAGCATGGGCTTGTCAAAGATAGGCCGCGCTCGGGGAGGCGCAATGATTGTTTTCGGGCTTCGCCGCCCCGGGAAGGCTTCTAGGTTGACTCCACAATTCCTTGTGTTACTTGGAGAAAAATCCCCCTTGCCACCACAAGATGTATTGCTCCAAATGCGGCAGCCTTGAAGACAAAGTCATCGATTCCCGCCTGTCCAAAGACGGGAGGAGTATTCGGCGCCGCCGGGAGTGCGTGAGCTGTGCACAGCGGTTTACGACTTACGAGGAAATCGAGCGGGCAGACCTGCGCGTTCTCAAAAGGGACGGTCGCAGCGAACCCTTTGACAGACATAAACTGCTCAGCGGGATGCTCAAAGCGTGCGAAAAACGCCCTGTCACCCGGGAATCCTTGGAAAAAGCCGCCGCGGAAATCATCCAAAGCCTCGAACAGGATTTCGCTCGCGAACTCCCCTCCCACATCGTCGGAGCCAAGGTCATGGACGCCCTTCACGAACTCGACGGGGTCGCCTACGTCCGTTACGCCTCCGTCTATCGGAGCTTCCAGGACATCGGCGAGTTCATCGATGAAATCCAATCCCTGGAGCGCCGCCCCAAAAGGAGTGCGCTGCAATCAGAGCTCTTCAAGTAACTCCCAGGCGACCGCTCCGTGAGGCCCCCGCGTTGAGCTCGGTGGATCTCCCCTTCTTCTTCCGGTCGGCTTTCTCCGATTTCCTTTCCAAATGACTCTCTTCGAAAAAATCGCCCGCGGCGAAATCCCGGCTGAAATTGTTTACGAGACCCCTGAACTCATCGCGTTTCGAGATATTCAGCCACAGGCGCCCGTTCATGTCCTCGTGGTTCCCCGCCGGGTGATCCCCCGGATCGGCGAAGCCCAAACCGGGGATGCTGAACTTCTGGGCAAGCTCCTCTTGGGAGCTGCGGAAGTGGCTCGGAAACTTCAGATTGCGGAGAGTGGCTACCGACTTGTCGTCAATCACGGCAGCCACGCCGGGGAATCCGTTCCCCACCTGCATGTTCACCTTCTTGGTGGGCGCCCGCTGGCTTGGCCGCCCGGCTAGTTAATACCCTCTGGGCGTGGCCGCGTCCGAACGAT
>CAMARB010000191.1 GCA_945860355.1 Chthoniobacter flavus
GGAAAACCTCCGGATCCGCCGCCCGAAAAGCACGGCGAGCAGCAGGAGCCCCGGAAACGAGCAAACCATCACCAGGGAGAGCTTCCAGGACGTCACGGCGATCACCACCGCCCCGCCGCAGAGCAACATCGACTGGCGGATGGCCTGGGGCATCACGCCCACCAAAGTGTCTTGAAGCAGGGAGAGATCGTTTGAGAGTCGGCTCGAGAGCTCGCCCACGCGGTGCTCGCCGAAGAACCTCATCGGCATCGCGATCAAATGCCCGTAGAGCCGGGTTCGCAGCTCCACAATCGCCCGTTCCCCCACCCGGGTGAACGCGCAGGAGGAGTAAAAAGTGAGCACCGCTTGGATGGCGAGAGTGCAAAGCAGCGCGAGGGCGACACTGTTCACATCGCCGCGCCAGCCGCTGGTGGTGATCTTTTTTACGGAGGGAATCGCGGCATCCAGCAAATGGCCCACCAACCAGGGGAACATCAGTCCGAAACTCATCGAAACCAGGAGCGCCCCCGAGGCCAGAATAAATCCGGTCCGCCAAGGGCGCACGTAGCCCCAGAGCTCGCGCAAATCTCGCAGGGAATCACCTCGGGAAGTCATGATGAGAAAAGGCTCAAGAAGAAAGCCGATCCTCGGGACCGGATCAATCTCCCCGGCCAAGGATCGGCTTTCTCAGAGCAAACGGCCCGCCGCCGATTTTATTGGGAGTCCACCGGCTTCAGTTCCCGCAGCCAGATACTGCGGAACCGGTTGGCGCTGCCGTGGTCTTGGATTCGCAGCGCGCCATTTTCAGGGTGCGGCTCGTAGGTGCCCACTTTTTTGTGCGGCGTGTTCCCCAAAAGCTCCGTGTGGTTTTGCACAAGCACCCCGTTGTGGAGCACGGTCGCGTAGGCCGGTTTCTCGAGTTTGCCGTCCTTGAAGCGCGGTCCGTTGAAAATGATGTCGTAAGTCTGCCATTCGCCCGGCTTGCGCGAGGCGTTCACCAGGGGCGGCATTTGGCCGTAGATCGCCGTGGCCTGGCCGTCCGGGTAAACCGGGTTCTCGTAACTATCCAGGATCTGGATTTCATAACGGCCGAAGAAAAAGAGACCGCTGTTCCCACGGCTCTGTCCCGAACCCTTGGGCGGATTCTCCGCGGCCCACTCCACGTGCAGCTGGATGTCCGGGCCGAACTCGTTCTTGGAAACGATGTCCCCGGTCTTGGCGATCTCAGCGTAGCCGTTCTCCACCTTCCAATGAGCCTCGCCGCCTTTGCCAGAGCGCCATTTGGAGAGATCTTTGCCGTCAAAAAGCACCACGGCGTCGCTGGGCGGCGTCCCCGGTTTTTCCTCGGTGCTATTTGTCCCCGGCGTCACCACCTTCGGCTGGGGCCGGAGCCCGTCGTGGACGTGCCACTGGGTGCCGGGAATCAAAGGGGTGTCCTGGTAGCCCAGGGGCTTGCCGTCGGCGGCTTGGGCGCCCGACGTCAGAACGGCGCCAGAGGCGAGGAGGGATCCGACAAAAAGAGTTCCAAAGGATTTCATAAGTTTTTTGGGGAAACGGGCGAGGGCCGGCGAGTTACACACAAAACGTCCGCCAGCGAGAAGTAGAAACCCGGAACCCGGGGGAAACTTATGGACTGAAATCGCCCCGGACAAAAAGAGCGGCCGCCGCAGCCCGGAGACATCCAGCCCGTTTCGATTGGGAAACCGACGGAGAGCACGGACCTTCGCCCGTCAACCGGTCTACCCGGGCGCCACCTCGACCAAGCCGCCGCCCTCGGTGGGCACCGCATACTGCTTGGTTTTTTTCACCCCAAGGCGTGTGACGTAACTCAGGAGCACCGTCGGATCCGCCTCCGGCGTCCCCCCCGGATGCACGACCACCAGCCGCCCCGAATCCCCCGTTCGCAACGCCACCCGGGGCTGCACCTCCGCAAAACAGCCCGGTGTCTCGCAGACCACGGAAAGCTCCATGACGGTGGCGCCCACGTTCTCGAAGGCAATGTGGAGCGCGTTGGATTCCACGCGTGCCCCGGTAAAATTCAATAGCGGCTCGGCCATGGCTTCATCCCGGGCGTGCAGCCGCACCCACTCCGCCTCCATCCGCTCCAGATGCCGGGACACCCCCTCGGCAGAGCGATTTTGCCGACCGTCGAGCTCCCGGAGTTGAAGCCCCAGCGCTTTGATCTGCCGTTTCTGGGAAAGGATCAACGCCCCGATCCATCCCGTGCCCAGGGCAACCAGCAGCCCGGCGATGCCGCCACTCCCCAGCCCGCCGGACGTTCTCGATGAGTCGGCTGCCTGGAAAATCCATCGTCCCCCCTCCATAAGCCCCCAGATCCCGACCCACGCGAGAATCGAGCGGAAAGAGCGGCTCCATGCGCCGCCCTCCTTTTCGGGAACAGACAAAGGGCAACCCACCATCGGGACTTCAGGTTTTGGATCCATCACTGCGCCTAACAGATTGCCTCGGGGGACTGCTGCGCCAGCAAAAAAGTTTCTTCCCAGCGCTTCGGGTGCGGCGGGCCCGCGAACACAGGCTCGACGAATGGAGCGGCAAATGAAAACTGCTGCCTATGGATTTCTCCGCGATCTGGGCCCCCTGGCGGGTTGAATATTTCAAAACCAACGGCAGCTCGGATTTCCTGCTCGAAGCCGCGCGCACGACCGACGACGCGGCCTGCTACGTCGTTGCCCGGCGCAAAAACACGTTCCTTCTGCTCAACCGGTATCCCTACTCCATCGGCCACATGATGGCGGTGCCGTACCGCAAGGTCTCCGAGCTCGGGGCACTCACCGACGCCGAGAAGCTCGAGCTCTTGGAACTGGCCGAGCACGCGCAGACCCTGCTGCGCGAGGTGGTGCGGGCTCAGGGCTTCAACCTCGGCCTCAACCTGGGCCGGTGCGCGGGCGCCGGCGTGGTGGACCATCTGCACCTCCACATCGTGCCGCGCTGGGAAGGCGACAACAATTTCATGCCGGTGATCGCCGACACTCGGGTGCTCCCCGAGGCTCTCGACGCGTTTTACGCCAAGCTCATGGAGGCGCAGGCGAGGGGCGCGGCGTAGACTCAGCGCTTTTTTGGGACACTCGCGACAACCTGCCGGCTCTTGCGCTCGAGCTTAAGAACCCACGGCTTGTCGTCGCGGGCCTCCGAAGCGCGCAACGCAGCCACGGTCTCCGCCGCATTGGCCACGGGCTTTCCGTCCACCGCCAAGATCAGATCCTCCAGTCGCACGTCGGCTTTGGCGGCCGCGCTCTGGGGGGCCAACTCCGCGACACGGGCGCCGGATTTCAGAGCGTCCCGCAAACGCATTCCTGCGATTTCCCGGGGAGCCTCTTCGGATTTGGAGGCGCCACCCGCCCCCAGCTTGCTGTAGTCGGAAGGCAACTCGCCGAGGGTGACCGGCACGACCAACGGGGCGCCGTCCCGGGACACCGTCAGCTGCACCACCTGGCCAATTTTTTTCTTCAGCACCTCCTTCTGAAGTTCCTGAGCGTTGCCCAGTTTGACCCCGTCGATTTCCATCACGACATCGCTCGTGCGCAACTCACTGCGGTGCGCCGGGGCGTTGGCTTCGATGGTCAACACCACAATCCCCCGCTCCAGCCGCAACCGCTCCCGCAACGCGCTGTTTGCGCTGAGGCTCTCGATCCGGATCCCCAACCACGCACGATGCACCCGTCCGTCCTCGATGAGTTGTCGGCTGATCTCGTGCAGCATTTGCGAGGGGATCGCAAACGCCAGCCCCCGGCCGATCCCGTTGATGAGGGTGTTCATCCCCACCACCCGGCCTTCTACGTCGAACAACGGGCCCCCGCTGTTGCCGGGGTTAATAAACGCATCGGTCTGGATGAAGTCTTCATACAAGACGTTGTTGGAGGCCGAAGCCGTCAGGTTCGAACGCCCCTTCCCGCTCACCCAGCCGCAACTAAAGCTGTAGTCCTGATTGAATGGCGAACCGATCGCCCCCACCAGCTGGCCCACCCGCAACGCGTCGCTGTTGCCCCAGTCCACCGCCACCAGGTCCCGAGCCTCCACCTTCAACACGGCAATATCCGTCTTGTCATCCGCCCCGACGATTTTCGCCGGATAAATCCGTCCATCCCTGAGCCGAACCTCCACTTTCTCCGAGTCCGCCACCACATGGAAGTTGGTCAGGATGTAACCGTCTGCGCGCATCACAAATCCGCTGCCCTGGCTTTGAAGCGGCGCCCTCGGCAGTCGAAACAAACGGTTACGACCGGGCGTTTTCCCGTCCCCCGAGGGCTCCTCCTCATCGCCGAAAAGAAAGTCGAATCCCCGCCCCTCGTCGGAATCCTCCTCGGGAAGGCTTTTTTTCTGGGCATCGACCACCACCACCGAGGGCGCCACCTTCTCAAAAACGGCGACGAACCCCTCCTCAATCTGGCGCAGCAACCCCATAGCGGCCGCCGCCTTGTTGGCGCTCTTCTCTGGAGAGATGCCCGCGCCGGGCTCCGCTGAAAACGCGCCCTCGCCGGTCAACCACACGCCGCCCGCCAGGAGAAAGGAAAAACCGTTTCGGCAAATGCGGCGAAGGAACATGGGAGGGCGATAGGACACGCAGACCGTAGCCCAATTCAAAACTAATTTCCGCAAATTGGAGGCCAACCCAAGCCCCGCCCGGCCCAAGCGACGGATACCGGGATAAAAGCCGCGAGCCATCGCATCTCTGAGCCGCCCGCGAGCCATTGCCGCAACCCAACGCAGCGGTCCATGAAAGCGCAAACGCCCCGCTGTCCTCCGCGCCCCGGCGTTCATTGAAACCCGCTGCCCTGGTTTTCCGGACGGCTGCACGTTGACTTCGCCCCTCTCGGCCCTAACCTCCCGCCTTCTTTATGGCTGGCCTCGTTATCAAACCGCGCTCCCGTCTCTTCCACGGCCACGATTGGGTTTACCAAAGTGAGGTGCTCAAAACCTTCGGCAACCCCGTGGACGGGGATGTGGTGTCCCTCAAAGACAGCGCCGATCGCTCCCTGGGATCCGCGATTTTTAATTCCAAATCCCAAATCGTCGCCCGCCGCATCTCGCGTCAAAAACAGGATCTCGACGCCGACTTTTTCCAACGCCGCATCCAGCAGGCGCTCCAATACCGCATCCGCCGCGGGATCGATCCCCAGCTCTGCCGCCTGGTCTGGAGTGAGAGTGACGGCATCCCCGGCCTGATTCTGGATCGGTACGGTCCGCATGTGGTGATGCAAACCCTCACCCTGGCCATGGACCGGCGCAAGGAGCTCATCGCCGACATCGTCCGCTCCCTGCTCCAGCCTGAGTCCATCGTCGAGCGCAACGAATCCTCGATCCGCAGAGCGGAAGGACTAGAGCCGGCCACCTCGATGCTTTTGGGCGAACCGCCCGCGCCCTTTGCAATCGACGTGGGGGGAATCGCTTTTGAGGTGGACCTGGTGCGCGGGCAGAAAACCGGTTTCTATCTGGATCAACTCCAGAACTACGCAAAACTCGCCCCGTTTGCCCAAGGCCGGAGGGTGTTGGATTGTTTTTCCAACCAAGGCGCCTTTGCGCTGACCTGCGCCAAAGCCGGAGCCCGGGAAGTCATCGCCGTGGAAAACAGCGCGGAATGCGTGGAGCTCATCCAAGCCAACGCCCGTCGAAACGCTCTCCAAGTCCAGGCCCGCGCGGCCAATGTTTTTGACGTGCTCAAAGAATACGAGCGCTCAGAGGAGAAGTTCGACCTCGTCATTCTCGATCCGCCTTCCTTCACCAAGTCCAAGGGCAAACTCAACGACGCCCTGCGCGGCTACAAAGAGATCCATCTCCGCGCCCTGCGGCTGCTCTCACCGGAGGGATTGCTCGCCACTTACTGCTGTTCTCATCACGTCAGTGCGGAGACCTTCAAGGAATCCATCAATGAGGCCACCGTGGACGCGAAAAAGACGCTGCGCCAGCTGGATATCTACAGCCAGGGGGCGGATCATCCCATCGTTCCCACACTGCCGGAGACCGAGTATCTCAAAGGCTACCTTTTCGAGCTCGCCCCGGGGCGATAGCGAGCCCCACCGGGCGTGGGCGACGTCTGGAACGTAAATCAGGCACGTTGCGGCCGCGGTTCCCGCCCACCCGGGAGGCTTCGGGAGGCTTAGCACCGGGAGGATTCTTGACGCCCCGCCGGTGTCGCTCGCTCCCGCGGACCCGGGACAGCCACATCCCCGGGGATCGCGTCGCGTTTCAGCCGTCGGCTCTAATCCCCCGGCGTTCCGCTGGATGTTATTTCAACGCGGCTTGCAGGGAAGCCGCCACGGTTTTCCCCAGGAACTCATACCCCTCGGGTTTGAAATGCACATCGTTGGGGTTCTGCAGCTCGCCAACAAGAGGAGTCACCGCAGTGAAGAGATCGTCCACTGCGACTCCGCGTTTCTTCATCAGTTTCGCTGCCACTTCGTTGCGCTCAACGATGGAAGCGGACCGCTGCCCCTTCGCCGGGTCCTCCGGGATCGGAGTCGTGCTCGCCCAGACCAGTTTCGCCCCAGTGGATTTCATCCGGCCAATCAGCTCCTCGAGCCGCTGCGTGTACTCCGCAATCGGGGTCGCCCGATCATGGATCCCGAAGTTGAAGTGAATCACGTCCCATTTTCCGTCCCCCAGCCAAACCGCGATTTTGCGGAGGCCGTTGGCAGTGGGCCCGCAATTTTCCGGAGCGCGATGCACATTGGCATTGCCTTTCAGAGCCGCGCGCACGGCTTGGGTGTAACCGCGAGACACGGAATCCCCGATGAGCAACACGCGGGGCAGCTTGGGATCATCCTTCACGAAATCCCAGGCATTGGATCGGCCAGCCAACCGGTCGGATTGATGAGCCGGCAAGTAAAAGTTGCCCAGGTTTTGCTGCAACAAACGCTCCCACGCCTGCTCTTCTGGAGGAAGCGTCGCCACAAGGGCCTCGTATTTCTTGGCCACTTCGGCGGCCGCGCGCGCCTTGGTATCCGCAGCAGATTGGGCTGACGCCTCTTTTGCGTTGGTGGGTTC
>CAMARB010000192.1 GCA_945860355.1 Chthoniobacter flavus
GACCCCAGCAAAATCGGCGCGCCCAACTGCAGCTTCGTTAACCGCGCCGCCGCACGCAGAACCCGCGGCTCCGTGCCCTCGGGAAAAACAACCCGTTTCGGATGCCGTCTCAGTTTCTGAAAAACGGTATCGATGAATCTCATAAGGCCGCAAGTTTCGATACCCGCCCCCGGAGTGACGAGGCTAAAAACCGGTTCCCGCCCGGAATGAGCCACCCGGCCGCGGCCCGGATTTCACCGGGGCCGCTCAAAGTGCTTTACATCCCCCATCGCCGGGGCCGTTTCTTTGTGCCCCCGCGAGGCGCCGGGTCGCCCCCATGCCCGCCCTCAAAGAAACCACGCCGCCCATGCCATTTTCCGACTACCACGTGCACACCCCGCTCTGCCGCCACGCCTCCGGCTGGCCCCTGGAGTTCGGCGGGCGCGCCGTGGAACTCGGACTCGAGGAACTCGGCTTCGCCGACCACAACCCCATGCCCGCCCCCTTCGACGACTGGCGGATGGACCTCGAGGAGCTCCCCCTCTACCTCGACTCCGTGGCGCAGGCCCGGGAAGCCTTCCCCCAGCTTCCCATCCGGCTCGGCCTGGAATGCGATTTCCTCCCGGGAAAAGAAGCCTGGATCGAGGAACTCGCCTCCCGGGCGCCTTGGGATTTTCTCATCGGCAGCGTCCACTACCTTCCGGAGGGCTGGGAGGTGGATCACCCCAAATACCTCGGACGCCATGCCGGCAACGCGGAGGAAATCTGGACCAGTTACTGGGACACCTACGTGCGCTGTATCCGCAGCGGGCTCTTTGATTTCGTGGCCCACCCGGATCTCCCGAAAAAGTTCGGCTACCGTCCGGCTGGCGATCTCAAACGATTCTACGCGCCCGCCGTTGAAGCCCTTGCGGAAACGGGGGTCGCCTTTGAGATCAACACCGCGGGGCTGCGCAAAGAATGCCGCGAGCTTTATCCCACCCTGGAGTTCCTCCAGCTCGCGCACGCCGCCAACGTGCCCATCCTGATCAACTCCGACGCCCACGCCCCGGGCGAGCTCGGCGCCGGATTCGCCGAGGCCGCCGCGCTGGCCGCCGAGGCCGGTTACACCGAGACGCTCCGGTTTGCGGGCCGCAAAAGCCGCCGGGTGGCACTCCGCTAGGCAGCCCCTCAGGAAACCCCGCGCCCACCATGGAACTTGTCACCCGCAACCATCGCCTGGGTTTTCCAAGACGCCCGCTGATCATGGGGATCGTGAATCTGGTCGCCGACTCGTTTTCGGGCGATGGCATCGTGGAAATCGAACGGGCGGTGGCGCATGCCCGCGAACTGGTGGCCCAGGGCGCGGACTGCATCGACATCGGCGCCGAGAGCGCCCGCACCAACCGGGCCCCCATCAGCGAGCAGGAGGAGGCCGACCAGCTCTGCGCCTTCATCGAGGCGTGGCAGGAACCCGTGCCGCTTTCCATCAACACCTGGCGGCCGGGAGTCGCCCGCGCCGCCCTGGAAACCGGCGGCGACCTTCTCAACGACATCGGCGCACTGCCCACGGACGAAAACGCCCGGATCTGCGCGCGGACCGGGGCGGCACTGCTCATCATGCACAGTGTCGGCGAACCCAAGGTCCCCCACACCCACGTCGGCTACCGGGACGTGATGGAGGAGCTGGAGGCCTTTTTCGAGGCCAAACTCGCCATGGCCGAGGCGGCCGGCGTGCCCCGCAACGCCATCGTGCTCGATCCCGGCATCGATTTCGCCAAACAACGCGCCGACAACCTGCGGATTTACCGGGAACTCCGGCGCCTTGAGCGCTTCGACCGGCCCATCCTCCTCCCGGTCTCCCGCAAAACCGTCATCGGGGACGTGCTCGGCCTCAAAGACCCCACCCAGCGCGACGCCGGCACCGTCGCCTGCATCGTCCACGGAATGCTCCAGGGCGCCCACATTTTCCGGGTCCACAACGTCCGCGCCGCGGCGCAGACCGTACGCATGATCGACGCGGTGGAAAAAGCCGGAGCCGCACTCGCCTGAGCGCCGCACCAAGACATCCGCCTCGGGCTTGGCCAACGTCCGCGGGACTTGGGAATCACCGCAAAGATCTCAGAGGCCGCAAAAAGGGACGGCAGACCAGGGACTGCTCTGAATGGCGCTAAGTTAGGGGTGTTTTAGGACGATACCCTCCTCTGAAAATCTCCGAGTATGGAGGCTTGGTAGAGGCGCGCGCCGCCGGTGGAGCCCAAAGTGGCACAGCCATCCTGGCTGTAACTGTCACAGATCACAGGCTGGAAGCCTGTGCCACTTTCCCACACCGAAACACCGCCACCTCAAAACGTCCCAAACAGCCCTTATCTTAGCGCCATTCGCGACTACTCTGCGCTCTTTGTGCTGCCCGCGGTTCATCCCCACCCCGGCGAGGCCCCGGGCTAAACCTAAAGACGGAAGTTCCAGCGGAATGACTGAAGGGGCGAAAGCGCAATGCCTTCGGGTTCCGCAATTTCCAAAAATCCCTCCTCGCTCCCCGCGACTCCGCGTGAAAATAATCTCTCTCTCTCTGAAAATTCAGAGTTCGGGCTAAAGCCGGACGGGCAGATGACACCCGGCGAGGTAAGTTTTCACTTCGCCCACGGTGTACTCGCCGAAGTGGAAAATGCTGGCGGCCAAAACCGCGTCGGCTTTCCCCTCCAGAAGCACCTGCGCGATGTGCTCCAATTTTCCGGCGCCCCCGCTGGCCACCACCGGCACCCCCACCTGCTCGCTGATGCGCCGCGTGATCACCAGATCATAACCCGCCTTCGTCCCGTCGGCGTCGATCGAGTTGAGCACAATCTCGCCCGCCCCGAGTTCATACGCCCGCATCGCCCACTCCACCGCGTCCAACCCCGTCGATTTCCGCCCCCCGTGGCTGAACACCTCCCAGCGGTCCGGAGCCACCTTCTTGGCGTCAATGGACACCACAATACACTGGCTGCCGAAACGGCCCGCCCCGGCCGTGATCAGATCCGGCTGGCTGAGCGCGCTGGAGTTGATGCTGATCTTGTCCGCCCCGGCGTGAAGCATGGCGTGCATGTCCTCGGTGGACCGGATGCCGCCGCCCACGGTGAGCGGCATGAAACAACGCTCGGCCGTGCGTTTGATCACCTCGATCATCGTGCCCCGCCCGTGCGCGCTGGCGGTGATGTCGAAAAACACCATCTCATCGGCCCCCTGCTCGTTGTACCGCACCGCCAACTCCACCGGGTCGCCCACGTTGCGCAGGCCGCCTTCCTCCGCACGACCGAACTGCACCCCGCGGGTGACTTTTCCGTCGTGAACATCGAGACAGGGGATGACGCGCTTGGTGAGCATGAAAAATGGGGTTTTTTACAATTTCGTGACGCAAATGCATCGGGGAACGCCCTGAATTTGTAAACCGGAGAGTTGGAGTGTTAAAAATTGGTTGACGCACCCGCACCCCGGTTCTAATCGTCGCCGCTGTCTCTCCCGGGTCCGTCAGGCTGCAGTAAATCTCGATTCATTATGGGCAAAAATTCCGGCGATCAACCTGCTTCTTCCCCCGTCCCACCCACGAAGGAGAAAGAAAAAAAAGCGGCGGCTTTCTCTCTCTCACCTGACCCGGTGATCGGTCGCCCGGTTGAACCCGAAGTTCACAAGTTCGAGCTGGCCCCGCCCCAGGAACACACCCCGGCGCCGCCCGAACCCGAATACGAGGACCTGGGCACCCTGCCCACCTCCTACGAAGAAAACTCCCTCTTTCTCGTCGCGCGCGATCCCCGCTGGCTCTTCACCTACTGGGATTTCAACTGGGCGCTCTACCCGGCTGCCGTCCATCGCTACCACGTCGCCCAGTTTTTCCTCAAAATCCGCGCCACGCACGGACGGGAGGAATCCACCGTGGAGATCAAACCCGAGGCGCGCAACTGGTATGTGCCGGTGAATCATCCCGACACCGAGTACACCGCCGAGATCGGTTATTTTGATTCGACGGGCGCCTGGTGCGGCATTGTTTCCTCCGCTCCGACCAGAACCCCGCCCGACGCGCTGGCCGAAGACAGCGCCACGCATTTTGCAACCGTGCCGGCGCACTTGGCTTTTGAGCGTCTGCTGGAGCTCGTGGCCGAGCACATGCGCGAGGGGGAATCCCTCCTGCAAGCCGTCTCACGCATCACCGGCGAAGGCCGCGATATTGCGTTCTCCCCGGGGAAAGCCCCCACGTGGACGGAAACCCAGCGGGCCTTGCTGGCGGCGCTTTTGGGCACCAGCCTCATCGACCGGGTCGGCTTGGGTTCGGAGGAAATCGACCAGCTCCTGCGCAAACAACTCCTCGAGAAACTCCAGAGCGAAAGCGCCAGCGAAATCTCCGCCCGCTCCTACGAATGGATGGCGCCCTCCACCTCCAGCCTCTTCAGCGGCGTGCTCTCCAGCGGTGTCACCAGCTGGGGCTCCAGCTGGAGCGCGCAGCCCTTCAGCATCCGGCGCGAACGCGGGTTCTTCATGCACGTCAACGCCGAGATCATCTTCTACGGCGGCACCCATCCCGACGCCAAAGTCTGGGTGGAAGGCAAACAGATCACCCTCAACCCCGACGGCACGTTCCGATACCATTTCACGCTTCCCGACGGGGATTTCGTGATCCCGATCGTCGCGGAGTCGCCCGACAAGGTCGAGCAACGTTCCGCCACGCTGTCCTTCACGCGGGGCACGAGCCGCACCGGCGAAGTCGGCAGCACCGGCCAACCCTCGGAGCTCTCGCCGTTGCCCGGCCGGAAATAGACGGAAAAAGGGGGCAGGGGTGAGGGATCAGGGGTGAGCGACTCGGCTTCTCGACGAGCAGCGCGCCCTGCAGAACGCCGGCTGCTTTCCGGGATGCCTTCGGCATCCGGGTGCGCTCTTCTCGCATCTTTTTTAGATGCGTGAGCCCTGCGGACCGGGGCTTGTCACGGCGAGCCGCGATCCGTAGCGTTGCCCCGCTTTGAAAAGGCCTTCCCGCGACCGACTCGCCGATTCCTTCTTCCACTGCCTGGAGTTCGAACGCCTGGTTTCGCCCCGCACCCTGGTCAACTACCGGCACGCCCTGGCCGAATTCCAAAAACAACCCCAGCTGCCTCCCTGGCCCCAGGTCACAGCCGACCATTTCCGGCGTTACCTCTTCGCCCTGGGCAAACGCAACGTGGCGCGCGCCACGATCCGCCTCCATTTCGCGGCGCTGCGGACATTCTTCAAGTTCCTCACCGAGCGCCACGGCCTGGCCGTCAACCCGCTCAAGGAAGTGCAGCTGCCCAAGCTCGAAAAAAAGCTGCCCGTGGTGCTCTCCGCCAAACAAATCGACGAACTGCTCTCCGCCCCGTTTCGGGTCGAAAAAAGCGACCGCGCCCCGGTCTGGATGCCCGCTCGGGACGTGGCGATCATGGAACTCTTCTACAGCAGCGGACTGCGTCTCTCCGAACTGGTCGGGCTCAACGTCGAACACGTCGATCCCTACACCGAATCCGTGCGGGTCCTAGGCAAAGGCCGCAAGGAACGCATCGTGCCCGTGGGCAGCCCGGCGCTGGAAGCCATCAGCAAGTATCGCTCGGCGGCGGGCGTCAACACGGGCCCCCTTTTCCTGAGCAAACTGCGCAAACGGCTCAGCGCCCGCTCGGTGTGGCTCCTGCTCAAACGCTACCTTCATCACACCACCATCGCCCTCAACGTGAGCCCCCACAAACTGCGCCACAGCTTCGCGACCCATCTGCTGGACGCCGGAGCGGATCTGCGCAGCGTGCAATCGCTCCTCGGACACGCGAGCCTGTCCACGACCCAGATCTACACCCATGTCACCGTGGAACGGCTCAAGACCGCCTACGATGAGGCCCATCCCCGGGCTTAAACGCCCATGCGCCTGCTGATCACCGCCGCGGTCCTGGGCGGATTGTTCTGCCTGCCTTTCGTCCTCTGGGGCCAGGATTTCATGCTCTGGTTCAGTGGCGACGCCGCCGTCGCCTGGATCCGCGGCTGGGGCCCCTGGGGCGGCCTCGCCGTCATCGGCCTGCTCGTCGCCGATCTCTTCCTGCCCATCCCCGCCACCCCCGTCATGTCCGCCGCCGGATACCTCTACGGATTCTGGACGGGCGGATTACTCAGCGCGCTGGGCTCCTTTGCGGCGGGCATGACCGGTTACCTGCTCTGCCGGGGGTTCGGCCAAAGAATCGCCGCGCGTCTGGCCGGGGAAAAGGAGCTCAGCGATCACCACACCCTTTTCCAACGGTTTGGCCCGTGGCTGGTGGCCGCGTCGCGGTTGTTGCCGTTGCTCCCGGAAGTGGTCTCCTGCCTCGCGGGACTCACCCGAATGTCCCCGCGCGTATTCATGAGCGCGCTGGCCTGCGGCGCGCTCCCGGTGGGATTTTTGTATGCCGGGATCGGCGCCGCCGGGCAACAGTATCCCCGGCTCGCCCTGGCCCTGAGTTTGCTGATCCCGCCGGTGCTCTGGCTGCTGGTCCGTCCCCTTCTCAGAGCGCGTGGAACCCCATGACATGCCCATGCACCGCGTGCTGACCGAGGCGGGCTTCTGTCCGGTGACCTCCCGGGGTTAGCCAGAGCTTGTTCATTCATTGAGTCAAAACTCTGATTGGAACGCGCTTCCGCTTTGGATGTTGGTTTCGCGGCACGAAACTCAGAATGCGGGGAACACACCCGGGAGAAACCTCACGGGAGTTTCGAGGTCTCTGCGTTCCCGGCGGTGAATCACCCGGGGGCCGTTTTTTCGTGGAAATCGCCACAGTGGCGCCCCAAAAGCCTGGACTTTCCTTCGACCCGCCGTTTTTAATCCGCGCTCCCCTCCCTCTTCCACACGCGCCCGTTCACACCGCTTCTCCCGATATGAAACACACGCCCTTTATCCGACTCCGAAAGGCGCCGCGAGCGGCTTGCCAGACCAGCGCTCGCCTCTTCGCCGCTCTCGCTTCCGCTGGTTTGGCCGTTTCACCCTCCTCGGAGCTGTCA
>CAMARB010000193.1 GCA_945860355.1 Chthoniobacter flavus
GTTTGATGAGCCCCTGTTTTTTTAAGGTGCGTTCCACGACGGTCTGGGTGGCGATGCCGGCGTGGTCCGTGCCCGGCAACCAGAGGACTTCTTTGCCCTGCATCCGGGCCCGGCGGGCGAGGATGTCCTGGATCGTGTTGTTGAGCACGTGGCCCAGGGTGAGCACTCCTGTGACGTTGGGCGGCGGGATGACGATGGAGTAGGCGGGCTTGTTGGACTCGGGGTTCGCGGTGAACGCGTTCTCCGAAATCCACTGCGCATACCATTTGTCTTCGATTGCCTGCGGTTCGTAAGTCTTCGGAAGCTCGGACATAAAAAGGGGCCGAAATCTTTAAGAAACCGTCGGAGCTGTAAACCCGGATCTTTGGGCAAACGCGCGCGGCCTGGCGCCGTTGCGGCGGAACCGGTCCGGGAGCGCCGGGCTCAAAACGGCTTGCTCGCCGCTTCTTCAGAGCTAACCTGCCGGCCCCATGTGGAGGGTTTGCCTCATCTTCATCGCACTTTTCTCCTCCGCCGGCTTGGCCGCGGCGGCGGACTGGACCCTTGCGAAGTTTGGCGGGCGGGATCACGTGACCCTGCGCAACGTGGCTGAGTTTTACGGATTGGGCGGGGTGCAGCGGGTGAAAAATGAGTTCAGCCTGCGGTCGGCGGGCCGCCAGCTGCGGGGCCAGGCGAACTCGGCGGAGTTCTACATCAACAACCTGAAGTTCATTTTGAGTTACCCGGTGACGGAGCACGACGGGCAACTCTGGATCTCAAGGATGGATCTCACCAAACTGCTCGAACCGGTGCTCCGGCCCAGCAGGATCAAACACGCGGAAACCGTGGACACGGTGGTGTTGGATGCGGGCCACGGGGGCCACGACAACGGCGCCTACAGCCCGCAGGGATGGGAGAAGCAGTTCACCTTGGATGTGGCCATGCGCTGCCGGGCGCTGCTCAGTCAGTCCGGGATCAATGTCGTGATGACTCGGAGCACGGACACTTTTGTTCCCCTTGAGGAACGCACCCGCATCGCCAACCGCCACGACAACGCGCTGTTTATCAGCATTCACTTCAACTCCGGCGGCACCGGCACGGGGCTCGAGACCTACACGTTGGCTCCCCGGGGCGTCCCGTCCATGATGGCGGACGGCCCGCGGATCTCGGATTTGGATCCGTGCCCCGGCAATGTGCGGGACGCGGAAAACATCGCCCTGGCCACGGCAACCCACGCGGCGTTTGTGGTGAACTCGAAGATGTACGATCGCGGGATCAAACGCGCCCGGTTTGTCGTGATCCGGGATGTCACGATTCCCGGGGTGCTGGTGGAGGGCGGTTTTTTGAGCAACGCCTATGATGCGCGCCTGATTGCGTCCCCGGAATATCGGCAGCGGATGGCGGCCTCCATTCATCAGGCGGTGATGACATACCGGCGGGTGCTGGCGCCCGAGGTCAGTGTGGCCTCCGCGCAAAGCCTTGAGCAACGCGAGGTTGCGCGCCGCTCGCAGGATGCGTTGAGGGGCGGGGCGTCGGCTCCGGGGGCGGAGCCGAAAAAATAATTCCGAGTGGGGCGCTCTTCTGATTCTCAATTTGACGCGGGCCGGACTGCTCCGGGCGATCCCGGGGAGCTTCCCGGGCGGACCCGGCTCAAAAGCCGTCCCATCGGGGTGTTCGATTCCGGGATTGGCGGTTTGACTGTGGCGGCGGCGCTCCGCCAACTCCTGCCCGCCGAGGACATTTTTTACATTGGAGACACCGCGCGGGTTCCCTACGGCGGCAAAAGTGCGGCGACCATCGAGCGTTACAGCATGGAAATCAGCGGCCTGTTGCTGGCCGAGGAAGCCAAGCTGATTGTCGTGGCCTGCAATACGGCGTCGGCGCTGGCCGTGCCGCGGTTGCAGGAGACGCTGCGGGTGCCGGTTTTGGGGGTGATTCTGCCGGGGGCTCGGGCGGCGGTAAAAGCCACACGGAGTCGGCGCGTGGGAGTCATCGGGACCCGGGCGACCATCTACAGCAGGGCCTACGAGAGGGCGATTCAGGATTTGGACCCGGAAATCCAGGTGCTCAGCCAGGAATGTCCTCTTTTGGTGCCCCTGATCGAGGAGGGCTGGTTGGATGACCCCGTTTCAGATCAGGTCATCGGCCGTTACCTTGACCAGCTGGTGAAGGATCAGATCGACACGCTGGTTTTGGGCTGCACCCATTACCCGCTCCTGCGCCAGTCCATCAAACGGTTTGTCGGACCCCAGATCACGCTGGTTGATTCCGCCGACAACTGCGCCCTGGCGGTGAAGGATTTGCTCCGGAAACAAAAACTCGCGGCGCCGAAGACGAATCTGGGCCGTTTGCGCGTGGCCGTGACGGACGCGTCCACGGGTTTTCTCCACGTTGCGGAAAAGGCTCTGGGATTGCAGGTGGGCGATGTGCAGCTCCGCACGGTGCAGAGCGGGACGCCGAACTAGGAGGCTCGGAAAGCCGGTCGCGAGTGCGACCTGGGTGGATGCGAGCACTCCCCTTGAGTCGGTGAACCCGAGTGACTGCTGAGGACCGGACCGAGCGGGGCCGGTTGATGTTGCCGCTTTTGCGCGTCGGACAGCGAAGCGTGCCGTGTTTCGATGCGCGGCGGGGCCAGGAACGGCGGGGCGGGTGGAACGCGCGCGCCGTTCGAATTGGGAGCCCTTTTTTTGGGGGGCCTATTTCTTGGATTTGCCGCCCTTGCCTTCCGACTTGGGCGATGCCAGCACTGCGCTTCCGTCGCAGACGTCCTTTTCGATGAGGGTGATGATGTAGTTGCTCAGCGAGCGGCGATCTTTTTTGGCCTTAACTTTGGCCAGTTCGAGGAGGTCCTCAGGACAACGGAATGCGGTGTATTTGCTCATGTTTAATGGTTGGGATGAATGCCTTGGGTGAACTCTGTCTTCGGCCTCGGAGCCGGCCGGAGATAAAACTTTCGACGATGCAGTGGTGGATCTCATTGGGCGTTGCGTTTACCTCCCAGTATCGGGAGCGCACGCCCAAACGGACTCGATGCAATCAGAATTTTGCATCTTTATAGCAACTATTCCGCATGGGGATGGTAATTGGAAACAAATTCCTTGTGAAATTCAGCGAATGTTCCGGCTTCAATCGCGGCCCGGACCCGATTCATCAGGCCCAGATAGAAGTGCAGGTTGTGCAGACTGATGAGTCGCAGCCCCAGAATTTCCTCCGACTTGACCAGGTGCCTCAGGTAACCCCGGGTAAATTGGCGGCAAGCGGGGCAGGAGCAGCCCTCCTCGATGGGGCCTTTGTCGAAGATGAACGGCGCGTTTTTGAGGTTGAGCGTGCCGCGGGCGGTGAATGCGGTGCCGTTGCGGGCGAGACGGGTGGGGAGCACCACGTCGAACATGTCCACGCCGCGGGCCACCATTTCCACCATCTGGGGCGGCGTGCCCAACCCCATGGCGTATCGGGGTTTGTCGGCGGGTAAAAAGGGTTCGCTGGATTCAACCGCCGCCATCATTTCGTGCTCGGGTTCGCCCACGCTCACGCCGCCCACGGCGTAGCCATCGAAGCCGATCTGGGTGAGGGCCTCGGCGCTTTGACGCCGCAAATCGGCAAACGTGGCGCCCTGGACGATCCCAAACTTGAGCCCGGGTGTGGGAACTTCCTTGCACTGCGCGGCCCAGCGCAGGGTGCGCTCCAGACTGCGCGCGGCGTAGTCGTATTCGCAGGGGTAGGGGGGGCATTCGTCGAACACCATGGCGATGTCGCTGCCCAGGGTGGCTTGGATCTCCATGGATTCCCGGGGGCCCAGGAAACAGGGGCTGCCGTCGAGATGATTCTGAAAATGGACGCCTTCCTCCGTGATCTTTCGCAGTTTGGCCAGGGAGAACACCTGGAACCCGCCGGAGTCCGTGAGGATGGGCCCGTTCCAGCCCATGAATTGATGCAGCCCTCCGAAATGGCGCATGACCTCCATGCCGGGCCGCACAAAGAGATGGTAGGTGTTTCCCAGGATGATCTGGGCCTCCATTTGGTGGAGTTCGTCCGGAGAAACCGCTTTGACGGTGCCTTGGGTGCCCACCGGCATGAAGATGGGGGTCTGGATCGTGCCGTGTGCGGTGGTGAGTCGGCCTCTGCGGGCTTTGCTGGCGGAGTCGGTGGCGAGAAGTTCGAACATGAGCACGGCACCTTAGCCCGGCGCCGGGGCAGAGCAAACCTCCTTGAACGGGCGTCCGCCCCTCCCAGGTTATTACGGTTCTTTTCTCCCCGGTGGGCACGCCCTCAGCTGGGTTGGGCGGTGTTACGCGATTGCGTAACTACCGGTTTCCCCGCCCCCGGGTATTCTGCACATATGCGTTCCCTCTGCGCCCTGTTTCGCGGCTTCACCCTGAGCGCCAGTTTTCTGGGCAGTTCCGCCGTGGCGGTTTGGAGTGCGCCGGTGGACTTTAGCCGGGAAGTGCTCCCGATCCTTTCGGAGAATTGTTTCCACTGCCATGGCCCGGATGCCAAGGGCCGGAAAGCCGACTTGCGGCTGGACACCCAGGACGGGGCTTTCCTCAAAAACACCGAGGGCAACACCGCCGTGGCGCCGGGGCACCCGGAGGCAAGCACGCTGGTGGAGCGAATCTTCACCTCCGAGCGCGAGGACCTGATGCCTCCCCCCAAATCCAACCGCAAGCTGACCGCGCGCGAGCGGGATTTGCTTAAGCGTTGGGTGGCGGAGGGGGCACCTTGGGGTGTGCACTGGGCTTTTGCGCCTCTCAAAAAACCCGCAATTCCCGAGAACGACAGCCGCCATCCCATCGACGCGTTGGTCCGGGAACGGCTCAAATCCGAGGGCTTGGATTTGCAGCCCCGGGCGTCCAGGCGCACTTTGCTGCGGCGCTTGAGCTTGGATTTAACCGGACTGCCTCCCTCTCCCGAGCAGGTCGCGGCGTTTGATGCGGACCCCGCGGAGGACGCCCTCGGCCGCGTGGTGGATCGCCTGCTTGCGAGTCCTCAGTACGGGGAGCGAATGGCGTGGGATTGGATGGATGCCGCCCGGTATGCGGATTCCAACGGGTATCAGGGCGACCGGGAGCGCACGATGTGGCCGTGGCGGGATTGGGTGGTGAACGCGTTCAATCGCAATCTTTCCTACGACACATTTACCGTTTGGCAGCTGGCGGGGGATCTCCTTCCCCAGGCGTCCCAAGAGCAGGTGCTAGCCACCGGGTTTCTCCGCAACCATCCCATCAACGGCGAAGGCGGCCGCATCGCGGAGGAAAACCGGGTGGATTACGTGATGGATATGGCGGAAACCACCGGCACGGTTTGGCTGGGGCTCACCTTGAACTGTTGCCGCTGCCACGATCACAAATACGACCCCCTTCTGCAGACGGATTACTACCGGTTTTTCGGCTTTTTTAACCACACCCCAGTGAGTGGCGACGGCGGGAATCCGCAGACGGCGCCCCGCATTGAACTGCCCCTCGGAGACCAGGCGGAGGTCCTTAAAAAAACCGGGGAACAAAAAGCGGATGCGGAAAAGCAGGTGCGCGAATCGTGGAGCGGTTCCGCTGACAGGCGAGGGGCCTGGGCGGAGGCGATCCTCAAAGAGGCGCCCGACCAGGGGGGGGATAAACCGGCCAAAGCGGGGGACCTGCGGGCTGCGCTCGGCGTGCCGGAGGCGAAGTGGTCGGCCGAGCAGCGTAAGACGGTGGAAGTGGCTTGGGCGAAGGAGGATCACGCATTCAAAAAGCTCCTGGAGATCCGGGAGGCAAAAACCCGGGAAAACCAAAAGGCGTCGGACGCAATCGCACGGGTGATGGTGATGGGGGACATGCCGGCGCCGAGAAAGACGTTTCTCCTGGATCGCGGGCTCTACAATGCCCCCAAACAGGAGCTTTCCGCCGGGGTGCCGGTGAGTCTCCCCTCTTTGGCGCCGGGACAACCCGCGAACCGCCTGGGGTTGGCCCGTTGGTTGGTTTCGAATGACAACCCGCTGACCGCCCGGGTGACCGTAAACCGGATCTGGCAGCAGCTCTTCGGAATCGGGCTGGTCAAGACCGCGGAGGATTTCGGTGTCCAGGCGGAGACGCCCATCCACCGGGATCTGTTGGACTGGCTTGCGGCGGATTTCCGGGACAGCGGCTGGGATCTCAAGGCCCTTTTGCGCCTGATTGTGACCAGTGAGACGTATCTTCAGTCCTCGAATGTTACCGAGGGGTTGGCCGAGCGGGATCCGCAGAATCGGCTTTTGGCGAGGGGCGCGCGGTTTCGGATGCCTGCGTGGATGATCCGTGACCAGGCACTGGCGGCGAGCGGGCTTCTGGTGGGGAGGGTGGGGGGAAGTCCCGCCAAACCGTACCAGCCGGCGGGCGTGTGGGAGGAGGTGACTTTCGGCCAAAAGAAGTATGAGGAAGACCGGGGCGAGGGACTCTATCGGCGCAGTCTGTACACCTTCTGGCGGCGGATTGTCGGGCCGACGCTCTTTTTCGACACGGGCAACCGCACCAACTGCGCCGTCAAACCGCTGAGGACCAACACCCCGCTGCACGCCCTCAGCACGCTCAACGACACCACCTATGTGGAGGCGGCCCGGGTTCTTTCGGAGCGGCTTTTAAAGGCGGCTCCCGGGGATTCCCAGGGCGTGATTCGCGGGGCTTATCTGGCGGTGCTCGCCCGCGAGCCCTCCCGGGAGGAGACAGCGCTCTGGACGGCGGCTCTCCAGAAGCGGGTCCAGAGTTTTGGCTCCGATCCCGACGGCGTCGCGCGGTTGCTCAAAGTGGGGGCGGCCCCCCGGGATGTCTCGTTGCCCGCGACCGAACACGCGGCCTACACCACGCTCTGCCTGAGCGTTCTCAACCTCGATGAAGCCCTCACCAAGGAATAGCTATGAATCCTCTGATTGAACACCACGTGGGTATCACCCGGCGCACCCTGTTGGAGAGCTCCGCCTACGGCCT
>CAMARB010000194.1 GCA_945860355.1 Chthoniobacter flavus
TGCAGGAGTCGCTGAGCAAAGTGCTTGCGAGATACTGGTCGAACGCCGGTCTCGTTTGCGACTTGGTGGGCGCAAAGGGCTGGCTCGCGGCCCAAGCAAACTCTACCTCTCCGAGCGTATTACCCACACCGTAGTGTAAATGGTATTACCTGCCACGGCCCGGACGCCAACAAACGCAAAGGCAAGCTGCGGCTCGATTCCCGGGAGTCGGCGTTCACCGCCGCTGAATCGGGCGAATGCGCGGTGGTGCCTGGCGATCTCGAAAAGAGCGAGCTGATCCGCCGGATCCTGACGACGGACAAGGACGACATCATGCCGCCCTCCAAGGAGCACAAGGCGCTCAAGCCGGCTCAGGTGGAAATGCTCAAACGCTGGGTGAAAGAAGGCGCTCAATGGACGGGCCACTGGGCCTTTCAGGCGATCCGCAGTCCGGAGGCGCCCAAACCCGCCTTCCCCCAGGCAATCATCCGCAACCCGATTGATCATTTCGTGCAGGCCCGGCTCGCGGAAAAAGGGCTCAAACCCGCCCCCGAGGAAGACCGGGCCCGGCTGTTGCGCCGGGTGTCGCTGGATTTGACGGGGCTGCCGCCTTCGCCCAAGGAAGCGGAGGCGTTCCTCAAGGACCCCTCACCGGACGCGTATGAGAAGGCCGTGGACCGGCTTCTGGCGTCGCCGCATTTCGGGGAGCGGCTGGCAATCCCCTGGCTGGACCTGGCTCGGTATGGGGACACGAGCGGTTACCACAACGATTCGCTGCGGGACATGTGGCTGTGGCGGGACTGGGTGATCAACGCGTTCAACGCCAACCAGCCGTTCAACGAGTTCACCATTGAGCAGATCGCCGGGGATTTGCTGCCCAACGCCACCGTGCCCCAGCAGGTGGCCAGCGGGTTCCATCGCAACGTGATGACCAGCGACGAGGGCGGGATCATTCCCGAGGAATACCTCAACATCTACGTCGTGGATCGGGTGAACACCACGGGCGTCACGTGGCTGGGAATGACCATGGGCTGCGCGCAATGCCACGATCACAAATACGATCCCGTGACGCTGAAGGATTATTACCAGTTCTATTCCTTCTTCCACAACGTCCCGGAGACCGGCAAGGACGGCGTGCGCGACCGCAACCCGAAGCCTTTCCTGCGGGTGCCTTCCCCCGAGCAGAAAACGGAGTTCGACTGGCTCGAAGCCCAGGTCGCCGAAGCCAACAAAGCCCTCGCGGCAGTCGACGCGACGGCGGGTGCCCGGCAGAAAGAGTGGGAGCCCGGCGCGCTCGAACGCCTCAAAGCCATCGAGGCCGGCGCGGTTATCGCCGCATTTCCGCTGGAGGGCGCGTTGGAGGGCCGGGACGAAAAAGGACAGCCACTGGCGCTGACCATCGAGGGCGGGGCCGAGTATGTGGACGGCCCCCGGGGCAAAGCCCTCGCCCTGGCCAAGAAACCCAAGCTCCAGGCGGGCGACGTGTTCCGGTTTGAAGCGGCTATGAGCGTCGCCGCTTGGATACGCACGAACGGCAAACAGGGCCCGGTTCTCAGCAAACAGGACAAGACGCAGCGAGGCTGGGCGCTGGAACTCTCCGCGGGCAAACCCCGGGTGAGCCTTGTGGGCGACAAACCGACGGAGTCGATCCGGGTCATGGCCAACGACGCGCTGCCCGCCGACAAGTTCAGCCACGTGGCGTTTACCTACGACGGCTCGGGCAAGGCCGCCGGCGTGAAAATTTACGTCAACGGCGCCCTGGCAAAAGCCAAGGTCGAGACCGACACGCTCAAGGGCAGTTCCCTGGGCGCCGGTCCGTTCCAGATCGCCGGTGTTGGCGCGATCCAAGACGTGCGCGTCGCGCCCGGGGCGTGGACGGCGTCGGATCTGGGCTGGATGGCCGTGCCCGAGGCGCGCGCCATTCTCGCCAAAGCGCCCGAGCAGCGGTCCGAGAATGAGAAAAAGACGCTCTCCAAGTTTTTCCGCGACTCGCAGATGCCCGAGCTTTTGGAGGCCCGCACCCGGCAGGCCGAGGCCACCAAAGCCCGGGACAATTACGAGCGCACCATCCCCAACACGATGGTGATGTCGGAGATGGAAAAACCCCGGGACACCTTCACAAAGGTTCGGGGCGCCTACGACCAGAACGGCGACAAGGTGACTGCGGGCGTGCCGGCGTTCCTGCCCCAGGTGCCCCCTCGGGAGGACGGCAAACCGCTCAACCGGCTGGACCTGGCGCGGTGGCTGGTGTCCCCGGAGCACCCGCTCACGGCGCGGGTCGCAGTCAACCGCTGGTGGGCGACGGTGTTTGGCACGGGCCTGGTCAAGACGCTCAATGACTTCGGCTCCCAGGGGGAATGGCCCAGCCATCCGCAGCTCCTGGACTGGCTCGCTGCGGATTTCATGCGCGACTGGGACATCAAACGCGCCATCAAACAGATGGTCACCAGCGCCACCTACCGGCAGAGCTCCCGGGTCGCGCCCGAGCTGCTCGCCCAGGACAGCGAGAACCGGTTTCTCGCCCGGGGTCCCCGGCACCGCCTCGACGCGGAGTTGATCCGGGACAACGCGCTGGCCGTGGGCGGGATTCTCAGCACGAAGCAGGGCGGCAAAGGCATCAAACCGCCCCAGCCCCCGGGCATCTGGGAAATCAACGACATGAGCGGCGATAAGTATGTGCGCACCGAGGGCGCGGACCAGTACCGGCGAGGCCTCTACGTGTACTGGCGGCGGTCGACGGTTTACCCCTCCTTCATCACATTTGACGCGCCGACCCGCGAGTTCTGCGTGGCCCAGCGCGCCGCCACGAGCACGCCGCTTCAGTCCCTGGTCCTCATGAACGACCCGGTGTATGTCGAGGCCGCGCGGGCCCTGGCCCAGCGGGTTCTGGCCGAGGCCGGCCCGGACGCCGCTGCCCGGCTGGAATACGCGTGGAAAGTGGCCCTGGTGAGGGCGCCGTCGGCGGAGGAAAAAGCCATTCTTCAAAAGAACCTCGACCAGCACCTGGCCACCTACCGCCAGGACAAGGAAGCCGCGAAAAAGCTCCTGCAAATCGGCGACCTACCGCGCCCGGCGGGAGTGGATGAAAGCGAACTGGCCGCGTGGACCGCGGTGGCCAACCTCATTCTCAACCTCAACGAAACCATCTCCAACTAGCCATGTTTGCCCCCGACTCCCTCCAGGCCGCGCTGAGCCGGCGCACCTTTCTCCAGCAAAGCACCACGGGCCTCGGAGCCATGGCGCTGGCGTCTCTCCTCAACGCGAACGCATCGGAAACCGCCTCCGGCCTCTCGGTGCCCGGCACGCTCAAGACCCTGCATTTCGCGCCCAAGGCCAAACGCGTCATCTACCTCTTCATGTCCGGCGCGCCCTCGCACCTGGACCTGTTTGATCCCAAACCCAAGCTCACGGAGATGACGGGCAAAGACCTGCCGGAATCGGTCCGCAAAGGCCAGCGCATCACCGGGATGACCTCGGGTCAGAAGAACCTGTTCTGCGTCGGATCGCCCTTTGAGTTTTCCAAACACGGCCAGTGCGGGATGGACATCTCCGAGCTGCTGCCGCACACGGCCAAGATCGCGGACGAATGCACCTGGGTGCGCTCGATGTTCACCGAACCGATCAATCATGATCCGGCGGTGATGTTTTTCGCCACGGGCAGCCAGCAACCCGGACGGCCGACGATGGGGGCTTGGTGCAGTTACGGACTCGGCAGCGACAACCAGGATCTGCCCTCCTTTGTCGTGCTTACCAGCGGCGGCGGCGGCCAAACCCTCCAGGCCCGGTACTGGGGCAGCGGGTTCCTCCCGGCCCAACACGCCGGGGTCCAGTTCCGAAACGGCGGCGACCCGGTGCTTTACGTATCGAATCCGCCCGGCATCAACCCGGCCACCCGGCGGCAGATGCTCGACTCGACCAACGAACTCAACCGGCTCTCCCTCGGCGCGCTGGGGGATCCGGCCATCGCCGCCCAGATCGCCAACTACGAGCTGGCGTTCCGGATGCAGAGCAGCGTGCCGGAGCTGGCGGACCTCTCCCAAGAACCCAAAGAGATCCTCGACCTTTACGGCGCGACCCCGGGCACGCCCTCCTTTGCCAACAACTGTCTGCTGGCCAGGCGCCTCGCCGAACGCGGGGTGCGCTTCATCCAGCTCTGTCACCGCGACTGGGACCACCACTCCGGCCTGCCCAAGGGGCTTCCCAACAAGTGCAAAGAAACCGACCAGGGCGCGGCGGCTCTGGTGACGGACCTCAAACAACGCGGGCTTTTGGAGGACACCTTGGTGATCTGGGGCGGCGAATTCGGGCGCACGGCGTACAGCCAGGGCGAGATCAAACCCGACAGCTTCGGCCGGGATCATCACCCGCGCTGTTTCACCATGTGGATGGCCGGCGGCGGCGTCAAACGCGGGCTGGTTTACGGCGAGACCGACGAGTTCGGATACAACATCACCCGCGACCCGGTCCATGTGCACGACCTGCACGCCACGATCCTCAGCCTGCTCGGGGTGGACCACAAAAAACTCGTGTTCCGGCACGAGGGCCGCGATTTCCGCCTCACCGACGTGGCCGGGAACGTGGTGAAAGGCCTCCTGGCCTAAAGCCGGCCCGCCACGAACCGGGCCAAGGCGCGGATATCTTCGACAGGCCGGGTTTGGAGCGGGGTCCCGCGCTGGAACACTTTGCCCTGTTGCCAGACCCAGGCGTCGGCCCGGTACGGCCCGACCTTGCGGGGGTCGCTCCAGGTGTGGATGGAGAGGAGCCGCGAGGTGAGCGCCGCGGCGATGTGCATCGGGCCGCTGTCCACGCTCACCACATAGGCGGCCTGCCGGATCAGCCAGAGGAGTTCCGCCATCGACGTGCGGTTGAGCAGGTCGAGCACGTTTTGTCCCGGGTCAATCCGCGACTCCGCACGGCCCGCCACCACCACCCGCATCGGGGCGAGCTCCTCGCAGAACTCGCTCACCTGCGCCGGGGGGAGCGATTTGCCTGTCCCCCGAGAGAAAGGATGGAGGAGCACGTAGCCGGGCTCCACGCCTTGCACGGGTTGTCCGGCGGGCAGAGGCCACTCGAGGTCTGTCCCCAACAGGGAAGGGTCTGTCCCCAAGGGCCCGGTGGGACCTTGGGGCCCGGTGAAGGCGGTCGCCAGCTCCAGGTAACGGTCCACCGCGTGGGTGCGCCCCCGCACGTCCACCACGTGGTCATAGAAAAATGACGCGCCCTCCCGGGCATCCGAAAGCCCCGCCAACAGGCCGCCCCGGCAAGCCCGGGCCAGGATTGCGCTCCGCAAAAGCCCCTGGAAATCCAACACCAAGTCCGAGCGGTACGGCCGCAGGCTCCGCAACCAAGGCAGAAACTTCAGCCAACCGGAGAAACCGCGGAATTCACGTCGCGGGAAATGGAGCACCTCATCGAGGCACGGGTTGCCTTCCAGAAGGGGCGCCCATTCGGGATTCACCATCCAACGGAAAACGGCCCGGGGCCAGCGCCGTTTGAGCAACGCCACGGCCGGCAGGGTGTGGACGATGTCCCCCAGGGAACTGGGTTTGACGATGAGGACCGATTGCGGGGGGGCGGACAGCGGCAACACGCAAGGGAGTGGGCAGGAAGCCGGGGAGGCGGCCGCCCTATTTGCCCAAGGCCAGGCGGTCCGCCAGACGCTGGGGCAGGCCCGCAGCCACGATTTTGTCCTGAGCCGACCAGATGTCGTATTCGATCCGGCGCAGGTCCACGCGTTGTTCGGCGGGGGTGTAAATGCAGTAAGCCGCATGCCAGTCGCCGTCCCGTGGCTGACCGACGCTGCCGACGTTCACGAAATATTTTTTCCCCGGCTCAAGCACGAGTTTGTCGAGCGCCTGGCTGCGGACCGAACCGTCGCGGATGTAGGCGCGGGGGGCATGGGTGTGGCCGTAAAAACAGAGCTGGGTGTGCTGGTAGGTGAAGCTCGCCTCGGCATCGAGCTGGTTGAACACGTAGCCCCATTTGGTGGGCGTATCGAGCGTGGCATGGACGATGGTGAAATCGCGCACCTGCCGCACCATCTTCAGGTTGCGCAGCCAGTCTTTGTCCTCATCGCTGAGCTGTTTGCGGGTCCAGTTGATGGCCTCCTCCGCGAGCGGATTGAACCCGGCCAGATCCTCGGTGATCGACGCCTGTTCGTCGTGGTTGCCCTTCACCACCGGGCAGCCCAGCCCCCGCACGATCTCCACACACTCGTGGGGGTTGGCGGCGTAACCCACGATGTCCCCAAGGCAAACGTAGTCGGTCACCCCCTGGGCCTGCGCGTCGGCCAACATGGCGTTCAACGCTTCCAAGTTGGCGTGGATATCTCCGAAAATGGCTAGACGCATGGGGGGATCAACTGGGGTTGGGGGAGGGGGGAATTCGGCGGCTGTCAGGCACTCTTAGTTTTTCTTCGAGTTCTTTCAAGAAACGGATGACGGAAGGTAACTGCTGCGATTTGCCAAGGTCATAGAGCCGCCGCAGATCCTTATACGCATCCTCCTCGCGCCCAGGGATTTGAGCGAGCTCGTAGGCCGCGAAACGCTGCACGTACTCGGGCGCTTCCGGAAACTTCCCGCATTGTTCATACGCCCAAAACGCCTTCTCGTGATCCTTGAATTTCTCCCGGTAAAGCATCCCCAGCCGCTCGTAGAGCACCCAGCGGTCCGGGTTGTTCTGGATCCCCCGCAGGAGGTAGTCCTCGCCGATCTTGAAATACTCGCGCTGGGCTTTGATCCGGAGCACTTCCCGGGGTTGCCGACGGCTGTCCTCGAGCACGGCCACACTGGCGTTCCAAGCCATGTGCCAGGCGGCGGTTTCCCAGAAAAGGGTGGCCCTGGGCTGCAACGCCGTGACGGTGTCCATGAGCAGCTTCATGCGGCC
>CAMARB010000195.1 GCA_945860355.1 Chthoniobacter flavus
CCCCTCGGCGCCAAACGTGTAGCAACGATCCGAAGTCAGGAGCGGAGAACAGCGCGGCCCGCTGCCGTATCCAAACGGATCCACAAACTGGCTTCCATAAGAGTGCCGCCAACGGGTCTTACCGGTGGCGGCGTCGCAGGCCTCCACCACTTCCTGCCCGCCCTCGCGGTGGTGAATCACCAACACATCCCCGCGAATGGAAGGGGCCCCGTAGCCGCTGCCCATCGGGCGTTTCCAAACCAACGGCAAGCCCTCGGAGGGAAGGGTTTCGCGCAGCCCGGTTTCAGGGGAACGATTGTCCCGGGTCGGCCCCAGGAACTCAGGCCAATCCGCGCCCCAAGACACACGGCACAAGAAAAGAAGCAAAAACCAGGGGGAATGTTTCACAGACCCGATATGTATCCGGGGCGACCGGAGATTCAATGCTAGGCACCCGCATTGACACTCCGAGGGCCGTTGTTACGCTCTGCCCTCATTTTTTCCCATGAAGGAACCCATCGTCACCACCGCGGCGCCCGCCGCCCTCGGACCGTATTCCCAAGCCATCGCGGCGGGTGAAACGCTCTACTGCGCCGGACAAATCCCGTTGGACCCGGCGACAGGCGAACTCGTCGGGCACGACGTGGCCACTCAGACGCGGCGGGTTCTTGAGAATCTTCACGCCGTGCTCGCAGCCAACAACATGGGTTTTGAGCACGTTCTCAAGACCACGGTTTTCATGACCAACCTGGGCGATTTCGGGGCCATGAACGCCGTCTACAGCGATTTTTTCCCGGCCCCCTACCCTGCCCGATCCACCGTGCAAGTGGCCGCCCTCCCCCGCGGCGCCCAAGTCGAGATCGAAGCCATCGCATCCCGAGCATAGCCCCCCTTCACGGAAAACCACCCGACGCCCTCTTTTCTCCGACCCTCTCATGAGCCAGGAACTGCTTGATCTCTTTCGCCAAACCAACGCCCTGCTTGAAGGCCATTTCGTCCTGCGTTCGGGCCTGCACAGCCGCCAGTTCTTCCAATGCGCGCTGCTGCTCCAGCACACCCCGATCGCAGCCAAGGTCTGCGGGATGCTCGCCGAAAAGCTGCGCGCCATCGGCGCGGACCGCGTCATTTCACCCGCGCTCGGCGGAATCATCGTTGGCCACGAGGTGGCCCGGTCCCTGGAACTCCCTCATATTTTCGCCGAAAAAGACGACGCGGGCCGCCTGGTTTTAAGGCGCGGCTTCGAGATCCGGCCCGGGGACCGCTTTATCGTGGCCGAAGACGTCGTGACACGCGGTGGCCGCGTCCAGGAGACGCTCGAGATCGTCCGCTCCCGGGGCGGCATCGTCGCCGCCGTGGCGGCCATTGTCGATCGGAGCGGTGGCAACCTGCCCGATTTCGGAGCCCCATTCGTGGCGCTCACCCAGCTCAACGTGGAAACATTCGAGGCGGACCAGTTGCCACCCGACTTGGCTCAAACACCGGGGATCAAGCCCGGCAGCAAATAGCCAGCGTCCCGCCCCTCTCTTTTTTGCGCGTATTCGCCCCGTCCCGGGGAGTCCACTCCCGACCTTTTCAAGCCCGCGCAGCTTGCACGCCCCGGCATCCGGGCTTACATCTTCACCCCCAAACCGCTCGTCCCCATGATCAACTGGCTCATTAAGAAAGTCATCGGCTCCAAGAACACCCGCATGGTGAAAAGCCTGCGGCCAATCATTGAGCGCATTAACGCCCTAGAAATCGAGTTTCAGAAACTCAGCGACGACGGACTCAGGGGCAAAACCGCGCAGTGGAAGGCCCAGTTGGCCGGGCTGGACGAGGAAGCCCAGGAACGCCAGCTCGACGAGATCCTGCCGGAAGCATTCGCGGCGGTGAAAAACGCCGCCCGGCGCCTCACGGAACGGAAGCACTCCTTCAACGTCTGCGACCAGCCGGTGACTTGGAACATGGTCCATTTCGACGTCCAGTTGATTGGCGGCATCTGCCTCCACCGGGGCATGATCGCGGAGATGGCCACGGGCGAGGGCAAAACTCTGGTGGCCACCCTTCCCCTTTACCTCAACGCTTTGACCGGGCGCGGCGCGCACTTGGTCACCACCAACGATTACCTTGCCCGGCGCGACGCGGAGTGGATGCGGCAAATCTACGGGTTCCTGGGTCTGACCACCGGAATCCTCCAGCATGACCAAACGCCGGACACCCGGCGCGAGGAGTATGCCTGCGACATCACCTACGGGATGAACTCGGAGTTCGGGTTCGATTACCTGCGGGACAACGGCATGGCCACCTCCAAGGAGCAGCAGGTGCAGCGCGGCTATCATTTTGCCATCGTCGACGAAGTGGACTCGATCCTGATCGATGAAGCCCGCACCCCGCTCATCATCAGCGGCCCGGCGACCGTTTCCACCCATCAATACGACAAGTTCCGCCCCCTGGTGGACGAACTCGTCCGCAAACAAACCATGCTCTGCAACCGGCTCGTGAGCGAAGCCGAGGAGCTTTGGAAGCAGGGAAAACCCGAGGAGTTCGGCACCCTGATGGTGAAGGTGAAGCTCGGCCAGCCCCGCAACAAAGGCTTCCTGCGGGCGCAGGAGGATCCCGACCGCCGGCGCGCCATCGACAAGGCGGAGCTCTCCTTTTACACCGACGCGCGCAAGGAGGACCTCTTCGCGCTCAAAGAAGAGCTCTTCTTCGTCATCGACGAGCGCGCCCACGAGGCCGATCTCAGCGAGAAAGGCCGCGTGTTCATGAACCCGGACGATCCCGACGCGTTTGTGCTGCCCGACTTGCTCTCGCAATTCGCGGAAATCGACAACTCCCGCACCCTCGACGACTCGCAGAAAATCGAGGAGAAATCCAAGCGCCAGGCCTACATGGACCATCAGTCCGAGCGCATCCACAACATCGCCCAGCTGCTCCGGGCTTACTGCCTGTTTGAGAAGGACGTCCAGTACGTCGTCGAGGAGGGCAAGGTGGTGATCGTCGACGAGTACACCGGCCGCAAAATGACGGGGCGTCGCTGGAGCGACGGCCTGCATCAGGCCGTGGAAGCCAAGGAAGGCGTCACCATCGACCGCGAAACGCAGACGCTGGCGACGATCACCATCCAGAACTACTTCCGGCTTTACTTCAAACTGGCGGGCATGACCGGCACGGCGGAGACCGAGGCCAACGAGTTCCACGACATCTACAAGCTGGGCGTTGCGGTGATCCCCACCAACCGCCCAATCCTCCGGCAGGACTTCAACGACTTCATCTACAAAACCCGGCGCGAAAAATTCAACGCCGTCGTCAAGGAGATCGCAGTCGCGCACGCCAAGGGCCAGCCCGTGCTCGTGGGAACCGTGAGCGTGGAGTCCTCCGAGGTGCTCAGCAGGATGCTGAAACGCGAGAAGATCCCGCATGCCGTGCTCAACGCCAAATACCACATGCAGGAGGCCGAGATTGTCGCGCGAGCCGGTCAACCCGGGGCGGTGACCATCTCCACCAACATGGCCGGACGCGGCACAGACATTAAACTCGGAGTGGGCGTCTCCGAGTTGGGCGGGCTTTATGTCATCGGCACCGAGCGCCACGAGTCTCGCCGGATCGACCGCCAGCTGCGGGGCCGATGCGCCCGGCAGGGAGACCCCGGGATGTCCCGCTTCTACGTGAGTTTCGAGGACGATCTCATGCGCAATTTCGGCGCGGCCGAGAGGATGACCCGGATGATGGATCGCATGGGGCTCGAGGACGGCCAAGAGCTTGAGCACCCCTGGCTCAACCGGTCGGTTGAGACCGCCCAGAAACGCGTCGAACAACGCAACTATCTCGCGCGCAAACGCACGTTGGAGTTCGACGACGTCATGAACAAACAGCGGGAAGTGGTTTACGGCTTCCGCAACGAGGCCATCAACAGCGAGGACCCGCGCCCGCTGATCTACGAGACCCTCGATGAGGCCATTCCGGAGAAGGTCATCTCCTATCTGCCGCCCGACGACGAAAAGAACCCCCACGGCCTGCTCAACTGGGTCAACACGACCTTCCCGCTGGGCCTGACGATGGAGGCGGCTCGGTTCGACAAGGACAAAGCCGACCAGGTGAGCAACTTCCTCATCGAGAAGGTCAAGACCAGCTACGAGATGAAGTGCCGCCACGAGGACCCCGACGCGGTTCGCGGCCTCGAGCGCTATATCATTCTCAACGCGATTGACCGGCTCTGGCAGGAGCACCTGTACGCCATGGATTCGTTGCGTGAGGCGGTTTATCTGCGGGCCTACGGCCAGAAGGATCCCTTGGTGGAATACAAAACCGAGGCCTACGAGATGTTCACGGAACTCATGGCGAACATCAAAGGCGAGGTGCTCCACAACCTCTTCCGCTCCACGTCCAACTTGATGGCGTTCGAGCAGTTCCTCTCCAGCCTTCCCACCCACCTGCTGGGCGCCGATCTGGATGCGCCCCCGACGTTCGATGAGGCCCCGGACACAGCCCCGATGAACCTCCCGGCCCCGCACGACGCGCCGCAGCCCGTTCACCGGGACGCCCCCAAAGTGGGCAGGAACGATCCGTGCCCCTGCGGGAGCGGAAAGAAATTCAAGAACTGCTGCGGCCAGAACGCGTGAGCCCGGCGGGGCCCGGAGATGAGCCTCGCGGGTCTCCACTGAGCACCGTCGGCCGTCGCAGAACCAGCCGGCGCGCAGCCGTCTAAATTAGACCCAGCGCTACAAGCCGCGCGAACGCGGCGAGGGTGTTGGCGTCGCGAATCTCCCCGGAGGCGATCATCGCCCGCACGTCCGCCGCCGAGAAGGTGGCGCATTCGGTAATCGCCTCGTTCTCATCAGGCTGTGAGCCCCGGGGACTGGGCACCACCGGACGCGCCAGCAACAAGTGGCTGTGTTCGTCAGTGAACCCCGAACTGGGGAAAAAATGCCCCAGGGAAACGAGCTCCCCGCCGGTCGCCAACTCGTAGCCGCTCTCCTCGCGCAATTCGCGCAGCCCGGTGGCATGAATCAAGGCGGGATCGCCCTCGGCGTGCTCATCAATCTGGCCGGCCGGAAACTCCCAGATCGTGGCCCGGATCGGGACCCGCTCCTGGCGAACCAAAACAAACCGGCCGTCGTGCGTCATCGGCGCCACCACCACGGCGCCTTTGCGATGAGCCACCGTCCAATAAAACGGGGTCCCGCGCGTGGGCGACGTAACCTGCACCCGGTGCACCTCGAGGTAGGGATTCCCAAAAAGCACCTCGTTGCCTACGGTTGCCCAGCCCTCGGGATCCTCAATAAACCGATGGAAAGCCATCCGGAAGAATCAGGAGGAGAGCAGGCCTTTCCACCGGGCCAGCTGGGCCGCCACGTTCTGGGGCGACGGAGCCCCGACGGCTTGGCGGGCGGCCATCGATTTTTCCACCGTCAGCACGGCGAAAACGTCCGCCTCAAACGCCGGACTCAAGGCCTGGTAATCGGCAAGGGTCAGATCGGGCAGCTCGCAGCGCCGCTCCGCGCAGAGTGCCACGGCTTTGCCGATGACCTCATGGGCTTGGCGGAAGGGCACTGCGTGGTTGACGAGATAATCCGCCAAATCGGTGGCCAACAGGTTCGGGTCGCTCACGGCCTGCGCGCAGGCCTCGGAATTCGCCCGGATCCCCCCGAGCATCGCCGCGAAGATCGCCAAAGCCGCCTTCACCGTGTCGATGGAGTCGAACACGGGCTCCTTGTCCTCCTGCATATCGCGATTGTAGGTCATCGGAAGCCCCTTGAGGGTGGTCAGCAGGGAAACCAGGTTCCCGTACACGCGCCCGGCTTTGCCGCGAGTGAGCTCCGCCACATCCGGGTTTTTCTTCTGCGGCATCAACGAAGATCCCGTGGTGAAAGCGTCGCTGATTGAGATGAACTTGAACTCGCTCGAAGCCCAAAGGATGACGTCCTCGCTCAAGCGCGAGAGATGCATGGCGATGAGCGCTAGCGCACTGAGCAGCTCCACCGCGAAATCCCGGTCGCTGACCGCGTCCATGCTGTTCTGCGTGACGGCGGGAAAATCCAGCAGCCGCGCCACGAGCTCCCGGTCCAACAAAATGGTGGAACCCGCGATGGCGCCGGAGCCCAGAGGCAACACGTTGATGCGCTTGCGGCAATCGAGCAGGCGCTCCGCGTCGCGCGCGAACATCTCCACGTAGGCGAGCAGATGATGCGCGAAATAAACCGGCTGCGCCCGCTGAAGATGCGTGTATCCGGGAATCACCACCTCGGCGTGGCGCTCCGCAAGCTCCACCAACGCCCGCTGCAAATCGCGCAGCCCGCCCACCAGCTCCCCGGATTCCTCCCGGAGATAAAGTCTCAGATCCAAGGCGACCTGGTCGTTGCGGCTCCGGGCCGTGTGCAGTTTTGCGCCGGGATCCCCGATCCGCCGGGTCAACTCCGCCTCGATGTTCATATGGATATCCTCAAGCTCTCTCTTGAACTCAAAGCGCCCCTGCTCGATCTCCGCGCCGATCTCCCTCAGTCCGTCCACGATCCGGGAGCGTTCCTCGGGCGTAATCAGTCCGGCTTTTTCCAGCGCGGCGGAATGCGCGATGGAACCCTCGATGTCGTGCCGCCACAACCGCCAGTCAAAGCTGACGGACTCGCTGTATTGCTGGAGAAGTTCGGCGGTTTGTTCTTTGAATCGGCCCTTCCACATGAGGAGAAAAAAATTAAGTCAGAGGATCAATCAACACGCCCGTCCGCCCCGGTGTGCGAGGCAGGAAAGGGCGGGCCGTTCCTAGACGGAAATCCCTCGGCTGGCCACAGATTCCTGACACGCCTCCCCCGTTTTGAGCGGCTAATTCAGGGGCTTCTTGCCACAGGCCCCCTTGCGCCTGAGCTCATCACACGTGGCCTCGATCCGGATCGTCTTTTT
>CAMARB010000196.1 GCA_945860355.1 Chthoniobacter flavus
CCTATGGGTCCTATGGGTCCTATGGGTCCTATGGGTCCTATGGGTCCTATGGGTCCTATGGGTCCTATGGGTCCTAGCGGCGGGTTTTCGCCCGCCTGACCCGCGCTCAACCGCCGAGCCGTTTGCCCCGGGCGCCCCGCGCGGGCGGCGCCTTCTTGCGATGGCCCAGGGGCGCCGTCGGTTTCCGGCGTTTGGGGGGCGCGTCCGCCTGGCCTTCCGTCGCCGTTTTCTTTTTGCGGGAGCCGCCTCCCGCCCCGGTCTTGGGCTCCCGGGCCCGCAGATGGAACAACAACGGCAGCCCGGTGTAGGGCGTCACGGCGCGGATTTGGGCGTCGAGATAACGCCGGTAACTGTCCACCAGGAGTTTCTCGTCGTTGCAGAAAAACACCACCTCCGGAATGGGGATCGGCGACCGGGTGCGCTGTTCGGCGAGGGTGGCGTAGAGCACCTTGAACCGGCGTCCGGCTTGGAGGGGGGAGGGATGCGCCGTCATCGCCGTGGTCAGCAGTCGGTTGAGCACCCCTGTCCCGATCCGGTTCTGCGCCTCGTTCCGGATCCTTTCGATGGTTTTGAAAATCCGGGTCATCTCCGCGCCCGTTTTTGCCGAGGCCAACAGCACCGGGGCGTAATCCAGGAAAAAGAGCTGGCTGCGGATGTCCTCCAAAAACTCGTTGAGCGCGTCCTTGTCGTCGGTCTTGTCCTTGACGAGGTCCCATTTGTTCACCGCGACCACGCAGGGTTTGCGGGCTTCCTGGATGAGGCCGGCGATTTTTTTGTCCTGCGCCGTCACCCCCATCGACGCGTCGATCACCAGCAGGCAGAGGTCGGCCCTGCGGATGCTCGACTCGGAGCGCATGACGCTAAAGACCTCCACCGAGTTGGACACCTTGCCCCGGGGACGGATGCCCGCCGTGTCGATGAGGATGTAGGGGTTGCCGTGGCGTTCGTAGGGAATATCGATGGCGTCCCGGGTCGTGCCCGAGATCTCGCTCACCAACGTGCGTTTGTCCTTGAGGATCGCGTTGGTCAGGGAGGATTTGCCCACGTTGGGCCGGCCCACAATCGCGATTTTCACCGGCTGCGGCGCGTCCTCCACCGGAGGCGTCGGCGGGGGCAACAACCGCTCGGCCCAGGCCACCAGCGGGGCGATCCCGCGGTTGTGCTCGGCGCTGATGGCCAGGTGGTTCTCGAACCCGAGCCGGCTGAACTCCGCCGCCTGCGGCGTGTGTTGGTCCATGTCGATCTTGTTGATCACAAGGATCACCGGTTTGCCTACCCGGCGCAGTTGCCGAGCCAGCTCCTGGTCGAGCGGATGCAGCCCGAACTGGCCGTCCACGACAAACAACAGCACGTCGGAGGTCTCAATGGCCAGGTCCACCTCGGCATGCACCTGCTCGCTGAAGCTCGCGTCCACGTTGGTGCCGATTCCGCCCGTGTCAAAAAGCGTGAAAGGCGCTGCGCCGAGTTTGCATTCCGTCGCCACCCGGTCCCGGGTCACGCCCGGTTGATCGTGGACGATGGAGATCTTGCGGCCTGCGAGCCGGTTGAAAAGGGCGGATTTGCCGACATTGGGTCGGCCCACGATGGCTACAGTGCGTTCAGACATGCGATTTTAGTTTTCAGTCCAGGGTTTGGGGTCGCCGTGGCCTTTGGCGTGGAGCTGGCGGATGCCGTCCACCATGTAACCAAAGCCTGAGATGGCGGTGAATGTGCCGGCTGCAATCACGAGCAGGTCGAGGAGGTCCATCTCCCCTTTCCAGGCGCCCAGATGCAGCGGGGTTTTAAAGAGGTGCAGCTGGAGCATCGCCGCGGTCAGGGCGATCATTTGGAGCGCCGTGGCCATCTTGCCCGTCCAGCTGGGTTTTACCTGCACGGAGCCGTTGAGGAAGTTGAGCGTGGCCGCGCCCGTCAGCAGGATCAGATCCCGGGCGATCACCAGCACGGGAAACCAGATCGGGAACTCGTAGCTCCAGTTGCTGAAGGTCAGCGTCAGGATCCCTCCCAGCAGCAGCCCCTTGTCCGCCACCGGATCCAGCAACACCCCGAGCCGGCTCCTCTGGTTGTAGTGGCGCGCAATATACCCGTCGATCCCGTCGCTTGCCGCCGCGAGCATGAAAATGGCGATCGCGCACCATCGCTGCCAGTCCTGCGGCGCCTGCGTCTGGACGCCGCGCCCGTAGTAAATCGCCATCATCACGAAGAGCGGGATCATGACAATCCGGGCAATGGTGATTTTGTTGGCGGTGGTCATCGGAGCGCGCGCATCAAATGGGAATTACTGAAGGAATGCAAACACCCCCCGCTTGCATTCCCGATTCGCCGGGGTTCCGGCCACTTCGGGACCGCTCGCCACCCGTCGGCAGGCTTCCCAAGAACCCAATTTCAGGCCAGTTTCTCGCCCTCAAACCCTTTTTCATTCCATGACCCATCCCGCTCTTGAACCCGGCGCTCTCGCACCTGAATTTTCAACCCTCGCCGTCGGCGGCAGCTACGGGGAGGGCACACCGGTCACTTCCGCGGAGCTGCGGGGCCGGACGGTGATCCTCTATTTCTACCCGAAGGACGACACGCCCGGGTGCACCACCCAGGCTTGCGGTTTGCGCGACGCCTGGGAGCAGTTCGCCGGAAAAGCCGAGGTGTTCGGCGTCAGCGGCGACTCGGTGAAAAGCCACCTCAAGTTTATCGCCAAACACGGGTTGCCTTTCCCGCTCCTGGCCGACGAGGCGTTGGACCTGGTCAAAGCCTACGGGGTCTGGGTGGAAAAGAGCATGTACGGTCGCACATCCATGGGCATTGAGCGCTCCACTTTTGTCATCGGCCCGGACGGCCGCCTCAAAGCCGTCCTGCGCAAAGTCAAACCCGCCGAACACGTCGCTCAACTCGTGGCGCTCCTCTAGGGAGGCCTCAGGAGCCTCCGGGCCCCCTTGCGTTCTCGCCGTTCCCGTGCGAATGGGCGGTGTACGGGTGCGCGGTTTGATCCTTATGAAAGCCAGCTCTTTTCTGCCGCTCTGCGAAAAGCTCGAGTCCCTCGCCCAGCGCCTGCCCGAGGCGCTTCGCCAGCCGATCCTCGGGGAAATCACGCCCATCAAGCGGCTCTTTGTTCTGCAGCGCCCACCCCGGCTGGTCATCCTCGGCGAACGCGCGGCCCACAAAGCGCAACTCCTCAACGCGCTCTTCGGGAGCGAGGTGTTGCCGCCTGCCGAGGAATCCCTGCACGACGGCGCGTGGCAGCCTCTGCGAATCGACGGGCGCGGCTCGCTGGAGGTGCTCGACGCCCGCCGCCCGGTGTCCCTACCCGCCGCGCAGGCGGCCCTCGCAACCCGTCCGGCCGACTTGATCCTGGTGCTGCGCGGGGCCGAGCAGATCGACGGCGAGTTCGCCGCTGACCTCGACCATGCGGCGCAGCTCATGGAAACGGCTGCGATTCGCGAAAACCCCGCTCTGCGCGTCCTCGGGTTGCAATGTTCCGGGGACGATGCCGCGCGGGAGCAGCTCCATGGCGCGCTCCACACGGTGCTGGCCATCGAACAAAGGATGATCGGCACCCTGAGCTGGGGCGCCGGTTTGGAGGAGACGGCGCGGTTGGTGGAGGTTCTCGGAGGCGAGTTGCCGCCGGAAAGTCAGTTGGAACTGGCGCGGCTTTCCGGGAACCGCGTTTTGCAGGCCCAGATCGCCCGGGTCCTCCTGAAATCCACCACCGCCATCGCCGGCGCTATCGGCGCCCAGCCCATTCCCATGGCCGATTTTCCAGTCCTCACCGCGCTCCAGGGCGCGTTGGTGGCGGGAATCATGCACATCAGCGCGCGCCCGATGAGTGCCCGTCTCGCGGGCGAGTTCATCGGCGCGCTCGGGGCCAATCTCGGCTTCGCAATGGCCCTCAGGGAAGGGGCGCGCGCCGGGGTGAAACTCCTGCCCGTTTGGGGGAACGCCATTTCAGGCGCGGTGGCGGCGGCGGGCACCTACGGCGTCGGCCGCGCCGCCATCGCCTTTTTCATCGAAGGCGTCTCCCTGGAGGAGGCCCGCAAGTTTTTCACGCTGCGCCGGAAGTTCCCGTTTCTCGGAGGTTGATCCCGGCGGGGAGGGGGCCCTCAGACAGGAGGCTCCATCCCCGGGCAAAAATAGGCGGCGCGGCAAAATGCCCGGGAGAAATGAGACGGGGGCGTTGTCTATTGTTCTCGGGCCGGGTCTAGTTCGTTTTGTAATGGATGCTCAGCGTCCGAAAGACGTTGCCGGCGTTCTGGGCCGAAAAAAACACGAGGTTGACCGCCGTGTTGTTGAGGTTCCAGTTATACCCCACGATGGTCTGGCTTAACTCGCCCACCGGCTCCGTCTTCCGGGCGATCAGCTGGCCTTGGCCGTAGCTCTGCTCCAGGGTGCGTCGCCAGCGGCCCATGAAATCGTCATACTTTTCCTGCGGCCAACGGTCGCTCGAATACTGCAGCTCCACACCCACCAACGCCCCCGCGCGAAAGTAAAAAATCGTCCGTTTCAGACCGTCCTGAACAATCCCCTCCACGTCCCAAGCTTCGCCCCCGTCCCGCGTGGGGCGGCGTCCGACAATTTTTACCTTCGCTTTTTGGATGATCCGTTCGATCTCGGCGGGCGCCTCCCCCCAGCTCAGCTTGAAGGGCGGCGGAATCTCCGCGCCCTGCAAGGCTCCCGTGCAGAAGAGAAAAAGGCCCAGAAGCCCGAGGATGCGGTTGCTCAAAGCGGCGGTCATTGGAGGAGACACCCCCAAGTCACGGGGGGCCTCTAGGTGGCACCGTGCCCGGTTTTTGTCAAATTCCAAGCCGCCTACCGGCCCGGGGTGGTGGGGAGGCTGTGGGGCACGCCGCCCGTTATTTGGCGGGCACCAGAGAGCTTTGCGCCACGGCGATGTAATCCAAAATCCGGGTCTTTTGTTTGTCGTCGAGCCGGGCGCGTCCGGCCATGCCTGTGACCGCCTTTTCCCAGCCGCTCATCGAGCGCGAGTCGAGCAGTTCCAGGTCGTGGCATTGGGTGCAGCGCACCGTGTAGAGCTTGCGCCCCTCCTCCAGCTGCGGGATCGACCCGGAATATTTGACCGCCGCCAAGAGCGGGGGAGTGAGCGGCGGCGCCGTGCGCTCCTCAAAAGCCCCCTGCATCTCCTTTTTTAAAGCCGCCAGCTGCGGATGATCCGCGCACCGTTTGAGCCCGTCCTCAAGCGCCGAAAGCGCGTGAACGGTGCCGCCGTGATGTCTCCGGAATGCGTTGGCCGATTTGTAGGCGTCTTCCGCGTCCTCAATCCCGCGCTGGATCTGGGCTTCGAAAGGCTTAAATTCCGGGCGCATCGGGTCCGCGGCCAAACCCGCGCCGATCTCCTTGGAGGCTTCTAGCAGCCGCTTGAGGGGGACCGCCTGCCGACACCGTGCCAGGGCCCGGGCGGCCGTGCTCGCTCGTTGCTGAAGATCCTGACGGTCCACTTTGGTGGCGGGCAGTCCCGCGACGGCCCCGGCGCCCAGCGCCTGCGCAGCAAGGCGTTCGCCGCCTTCCTCCAATGCCAGCGCAAGGCTGTAGTGTTTGGCTTGGCTGAGTTGCCCCGACAACTCCCGCATCCCCTGAAATGCGTTCAGAAAAATCCGCGCCCCGGCCGATTTCCGATCCGGATCCGCCGAGAGCGCTTGTCCGGCCGCCGTCAGCAAAGCGTTGACCCGAAGCGCCAGCCCGGAGGCCAGGACCCGGTGCTGCGGATCCTGCGACGCCTTGCCCAGAAGTTTTTTGGCTTCCTCGTAGCGTTGTTCCCGAAACGCCTCCATGCCCTGAAAAAGATCCTGCCAACCGTCCCGAGGCGCCGGGGTCACGATCTCCGCCGGCAAACTTGCGGCGATCAGAGTGCCGTCTTCCTTGGTGTACCCCACATACACCACGCCGCGCACCGATTCATGGGCGAGCACCGTGAATTCCTGGCCTTTGCCGGCCGGCACCAAGTCTTCCCCCTTGAACTGCAGCATCTCACCCCGCTGGGTGCGCACGAGATCTCCCTTGGCAAAAGAGACGCCGGCCTGCGCTGCGTTGAGAAAAGCCCAGGCGATGCTTCCCGAGAGCGCGAGAAATCGGAGGGACATCAAAAACGCGGGAGTCCGGTTCATGGGAGAGGGCCGATGTTCGGTCGGGCTGCTGCTGGGGGGAAGAAATGGAGCCTAGGGGATTCGAACCCCTGACCTCCTCAATGCCATTGAGGCGCTCTACCAACTGAGCTAAGACCCCGTCAAAAAGAGGGGCGAAAACTGCGGCAGGGTCCGCAGGATTGCAAGCGCTTTTTGGTGCGCGGAAAGGATTTCGGCGGGATTCCCCGGGAGGCCGCCCCGCGGGCCCTCCTGGCTCGCCTTGCTTTCGAAAAAGCCTCGGTCAAACGCCTGCGGTTAAAACAGCCGGATCTCCGTCACCGCAATCCGGCCGCCAAAACACACCTCCACGTCCGCCCCGGGGTTGCGTTTACGCGTCTGATAATTCCCGTCGTAAACCAAACCCTGGCCCTCCTCGTGCCGGTAGCTCAGGGGCAGGGGATTGGAGTCCAGCGGACAAAAAACCATCTCCGGCTCCGGCTCCGACGGGAGCAGGTGCGGCAGGTTTACGTTGTAGAAAAGACCCGGGCTGGTGGGCCGGGCCAGCAACTCCCGGAGAACCTCCGCGACCCAGCGGGAGGCACGATCCCAGTCAAATTCCCTGCCAGAGTGGCGGTAATGGGAGAGCGCCACGCCCGGCCAGCCGTGGAGCACCGCTTCGCGCACCGCCGCCACCGTGCCCGAGTAGTGCACATCGGCGCCCAGGTTGCCCCCGTGGTTGATCCCGCTCAGCACCCAGTGCGAGTCCGGGGCAA
>CAMARB010000197.1 GCA_945860355.1 Chthoniobacter flavus
GCAAGCTGCCGCGGCAACGGCCCATCAACTTGCGCATCGGTTCAAACATCGGGGTATTCCATCGCATTCCTCACCAACCCTTCTCACCCCCTTTCGTTGGCGGAAATTTTCCACGAAACACCTCCTTAACTAAGTGCCATTCGGGACAGTGTGCTCCTTCATTTTGACCAGGAAGCGGCGGAGAGCTTTTTGCTCTGCGTGGATGCCAAGACCGGGGCGGAGCGATGGAAGTTTGCGCATGCCGGAACCAGTTCCACGGCGTCCACCCCCTGTGTTTACGAGGCGAAAGGCGTTGCGCCTCAGGTGGTTTTAACGACGCGGACGCTGGGGATGGTGGCTGTCGACGCGCGAACCGGCGCTCGGGTGTGGGATTTGCCGGGGCTCATGCCCAAGCGCTGTATTGCCTCCCCGCTGGTGACGCCCCGGGGGCTCCTGATCGGGCAGTGCGGAGAAGGGCGGGCCGAGAGTTTTGTTTATGCGGTGCGCCCGGGCGGGGCGGGGCGTCCGCCGGAGAAAGTCTATGAAGTCGTGCGCGTGGGGGGCTACGTGCCAACGCCGCTGGCCTTTGAGGATTACCTGTTTCTTTGGAAGGAAAACGGCTGGGTGACTTGCCTGCGGGCAGCCGACCGCGAACAGCTCTGGAGTGAACGGGTGGAGGGGCCCTACTACGGGTCTCCCGTCTGCGTGAACGGCCGCCTCTATAATATGACCGTGCGCGGGGATCTGGTGGTGCTCAAGGCGGGGGGGAAGTTTGAGCAGGTCGCCCGGATCGCGCTGGGTGAGGGAAGCCACGCGACGCCCGCGGTGAGCGGCGGCAGGATGTATCTGCGCACGTTTTCGCGGCTGATTTCCGTGGGCGGTAAGTAGCGCAAAGCGAACCGCCGCCCCCCGGCGGGGCCGCCTTTTGTGGCGACAGCCCGCGCCTTGTGTGTCTCCGCGTGAAAATAATCTCTCTCCGAAACTTCGGAGTTCGGATTGAGCGGAGATGGCGGGCCAGAGCTGGGCCGGGGATGTTTTTAGGAGCGCGATCCCGCGTGGCTTAATTTCCCCGCCGCGAGGCGTCGCGGTTGCCTCTTTTATCCGGACCGTTTCGCTAGGCGCGGGTGCCGAGGATGCCCCGGGATTCACTGTGGACCACGCCCTGGAAGATCATCCTCAAGCCTTCCGGATTGCCCGCGTAAGGCAGCGCTTGTTCCTGCGTCACCTTGCCCGAGAGCACCAGCTGCTGGAGCGCCTGATCAAAACTCTGCATGCCCTCGGATGACTTGAGGTCCATGGTGGCGGGAATCTTGTCGAGCTGCTCGGAGGCGATGAGTTTGGAAACCGCCGGCGGGTTGAGCAGGATCTCCACGGCGGGGATCAGTTCGCCGGGCTCGGTCGGGATCAGCCGCTGGCAGACGACGGCCCTCAGGGTGCTCGCGAGGAGGCGACGGGCGGGATCGCGTTCCGCGCTGGGGAAAAACTCCAGCATTCGCTGGATCGATCTCACTGCGTCGGTCGTGTGCATGGTGGTTAACACAAGGTGGCCGGTGTTGGCCGCGGACATGGCGGCCGCGGCACTCCCCGCGTCGCGGATTTCGCCGATCACAAGCACGTCTGGATCCTGACGCAGCACGTTCCTCAGGCCGGAGGAAAAATCCCGGGTGTCGATCCCCACCTCCCTCTGTTTGATGACGGATTGTTTGTCCTCGAAAAGATACTCGATGGGATCCTCGAGGGTGATGATGTGTTTACGGGAGGTGCGGTTGATGTGCTCGATGAGCGCCGCCAAAGTCGTGGATTTTCCCGAGCCGATGTTTCCCGCGACAATGACGATGCCGCGGGCTGACTGGGCGACTGTGGCCAAAGCCGCCGGCAGTTGAAGTTCCTCCAGGGAGCGCACCACCGTTTTCACAATGCGGATGGCGAGGCTTATCTGGCCGCGCTGTTGGAAGACATTGATGCGGAGGCGCCCGATCCCGGGGAGACTGACCGCGAAATCCACTTCCCGCTCTTGTTGGAGGGTGTCCCTCATGGGGAGGGGGACAAGGGTCTCAACCAGGGATTCCATGTCCGCCTCGGTGGGGGCGGGGGCGTCGACGGGCTCGAGCGCCCGGTGGATGCGGAAGATGACCGGGGAGTTGGGCTGGAGGTGGATGTCCGAGGCCCCGGCTCGGATTGCGGCGTGGACGATGGACGAGAAATCCATTGGGCCGGCGGGGGGATTAAGCGGCGGGCAGCGGGCGGGCGGCCGCGAGCAGGGCGTCTAGATGGTCGAGGCAAATCTGGGACCAGCTCTCAAGGGCGTCTCTGCGGGATTGAAGCTGGGTGCGATCCAGGAACTGCAGCTCGGTGATCATGGCTTCCCCTTTTTGCACCTCGGGTTTCTCGAGTTGAAAGATGTGAACCACGCCCAGGTGAACCCGGCCAACCTCGTTGGAGTCGTCGTTGAGGAGCGCGACGGCGTGGTTGGTGTAGGCGGAGTGGACCCGGAGTTCCTCGCAAACCTCGCGTTGCACGCCGGCGTCGTAGGCGGCGCGGTCCAGCGCGAAAAGCCCCTCGTCTTGGTCGTTCATGTGACCGCCGATTCCAAGAGACCCCTTGGCGACAAGTCTTTGTTCGCCCGCCTTTTTCCCCCGCACGTAGTGAAGGACACGGCCCTCGTGGACAAGGAGCGCGTACGGGATGATTTGTTTGAGGGAGGGATCCGTTTCAGCCGCCGCGCGCGGGGTGAAGAAATTCTGGCTCCTGTTGAGCAGCTCAGGCAGGTAGCGATCGACCTCAAAGTTGAGTCCTTGGAAGGCGCCGAGTTGATCGAAAAGCGAGCGGCGGACTACGAGGATCATTTCGTCTTTCATGGGCGGGGGATCTTCTAGGCCGCCCCGAGGCTTGTCGAGGGTTTGCCCGGCGAAATCGAGCTTTTGGTGTCTTCAGATACCGCTCGGGTCCGTGGCGGACCCGGCTGGGCTGGAGCCGCGACTGGTCCCTTCCATTTGCTAGGGGATCTTGCTGGGGGGTGCTAGGGTGGCGAGCATCATGAGCTCGCGTTTTTTTCCCGCTTTCCTTGGGACCCTTTTTTTATCCACCGCTGTGATGCCGGGCGCGGTCATCGAATCGGATGTCTGTGTGTATGGCGCCACAGTGGGCGGCGTGAGCGCGGCGTGTTCAGCGGCGCGTCTGGGTAAGAAGGTGGTGCTCGTCGATGAGGGCCGGCATGTCGGCGGAATGACTTCGTCCGGGATCGGGATCACGGATTTTGGGAGCCGGGAGGCCGTGGGAGGGTTTGCCCTCGAGTTTTATCAACGGATGGGGAAGCACTATCGAAGGCCCGAATCGTGGGGGTTCGAGCCCCGTTTGGCCGAGCAGGAGCTGCAGGGGATGCTCAAAAGCAGCGGGGTTTCGCTCTATCCGGAACGCCGTGTGTCGCAGGTAAAGAAGCAGTTGGCGACGATTGGCGAGTTTGTCGCGGAAAACGGGGACGTTTTTCGTGCCCGGGTTTTTATCGACGCCAGTTACGAGGGGGATCTCATGGCCAAGGCGGGGGTGAAATACACGGCGGGCCGGGAGGGAAATGCGCTTTACGGTGAAACTCACAACGGCGTGCAGTTCTCCTCAGGAGCGGACCGGTTTCAGGTAGTGATGGATCCCTACGTGAATCCGGGGGATCCCGCGTCGGGTTTGTTGGCGTTGGTGGATTCCGCTCCGATGGGGAAAGCAGGGGAGGCCGACGCCGGGTTGCAGGCTTACGCTTTCCAGCTCTGCATGACCCGGGAGCCCGAAAACCAGATCCCTCTGGAACCACCCCCGGGTTATAACCCGGCTCGGTATGAGTTGCTCGGGCGCTACATTCAGGCGGTGCAAGCTTCAGGGAAGAATTTCGGAGTGGATTCGTTCTTTAAGTTTCAAAAGGTGGCGCCCTCAAAATATGTGGTGAGCAGCCTCGGCCCGGTTTCCGTGGATCACGTGGGGAGGAGCGCGTCGTATCCGGAGGCGACGGCGGAGGCGCGAGCGGTGATCCGGAAGGATCATAAGGATTATTTGAGGGGCCTATTTGCTTTTTTGCGGACCGACAGGCGGGTGCCCGTGTCTGTCCGCAAAGAGCTGGAGCACTGGGGCTTGTGCAGGGATGAATTCACGGCGACCGCGGGCTGGCCGCCGATGCTCCACATCAGGGAGGCCCGGCGGATGGTCTCCAGCGTGGTGATGACTGAGAAGCATTGTCGCGGCGAAGTTCAAGTGGAGGATTCGATCGGGGTCGCCGCGAATGCGGCTGAACTCGCGGTTTGCCGTCGCGGGGTGAACAAGGGCAAGGTGCAAAACGAGGGCGCGTTTCGACTTGGGGTCCTGCCCTACGGCGTTTCTTACCGCTCGATGACTCCAAAAGTGGAGGAGTGCGCGAATTTGCTGGTCCCGGTCTGTATGTCCGCCTCGCACGTGGCCCATGCATCCCTCCGGGCGGAGCCGACTCTGATGATTCTCGGGCAGGCTGCGGGCACCGCCGCGTCGATCGCCGTTGATCAATACGTGCTGGTGCAGCAGGTGAAATACGAGGACCTCAGGAATGCCCTCCTCGCCGGTGGCGCGGTCCTGGAGTTCGTGGATCATGACCTGGAGTCCAAGCGGCGTGCTGCCGAGGCCGGGAAACCCGGGGTTGGGTTAATGTTGGACGACCTTCAGGGGCAGGTCAGTGGCCCGTGGCAGGATGGAAAAAATGCGGCCATGGCGAGGGCGGGAACCGGTTATCTTCACGACGGCAACACTCGGAAAGGGGCGCTTTCGATCGCTTGGGAGCCTGAGATTGCCGAGTCGGGGCGTTATGAAATTCTCGTGCTTTTTCCGGCGGGCGTTGGACGCGCCAGCAACGTGCCGGTGACGGTGGAGGTGGCGGGCAAAGGGACCAAAAAGGAGGTCAATGAGAATGACCCCTCCGGAGTCGTTTCCCTCGGCGTGTTCGAACTTCCCAAAGGCCGTCAGACCAAAATCACCCTGCGTAACGAGGGGACCACCGGCCATGTGGTGGCGGATGCGGTTCAGATTTTGCCGCGTTGAGGAGGCGCGGTCCGCAATCCAGGGGGTTGGGCGACAGGGCGGGCCGGGCGGATTCGAGGCGAATGATCTGAAATTGGAGTTGCCTGAGGTGTCGGGGTGGCTGTTAGTCTCCCGCTTCAGTGGTGTTTAAAACAAGCGACTTAAAGCCTATGAATCTAAAGATGCGTTTTTTTGCGGCCGCCCTCGGTTGGTTCTCCCTGGCACAGCCGGCTTTCGCGGAGAAAATTGCGCTGCGAGTCGGGCATTTTCCCAACATCACCCACGCGCAGGCGCTGGTTGCCCACCAGCTCAAGCGTCAGAACAAGGGCTGGTTTGAGGAACGTTTGGGGCCGGATGTGGACGTTCAGTGGTTTGTCTACAACGCCGGGCCTTCGGCCATGGAGGCCATCTTCGCCAACTCCATCGAGCTCACTTATGTGGGGCCGGGCCCGGCTCTCAACGCCTACCTCCGCTCGCAGGGCAACGAGGTCCGCGTGGTGGCGGGCGCCGCTTACGGGGGGGCGGCCCTCGTGGTGCAGGGGGACGGGCGGATTTCCAAGCCCGAGGATTTCCGCGGGAAAAAAATCGCCACTCCCCAGCTCGGCAACACCCAGGACGTGGCGGCCCGGGTGTGGTTCCGCAAGCAGGGATACAAAATCACCCAGATCGGGGGGGATGTGCTGGTTCTGCCCACGGCGAATCCGGATCAACTCGGCCTTTTTGTGAGCGGGCAGATTGACGGGGCATGGACGGTGGAGCCTTGGGTGACCCGGCTGGAGCTGGAGGCGAAGGGGACGATTTATCTCGAGGAGAAAGACGCGGTGACGACGGTGCTCGCCGCGAGTAGCAAGGCTTTAAAAGAGCGGCCGGAGTTGATTAAGAAGTTCGTCGCGGCCCACGTGGAGCTCACGCAGTGGATCAATGAACATCCAGAGGAGGCGAAGGAGCTGGTCCGGGCCGAGTTAAAGGAGCTGACCCGGACGGCCATGCCGGCGGGAGTCGCCGACCGGGCCTGGCCGCGTCTGAGATTCGCCTCGGAGATCAGTCTCCCTCAGTTTCAAGAGTTGCTCCAGGGTGCCCAGAGCGCGGGTTTTCTCAAAGGTTCGGCGGATTTGAGCCGATTGGTGGAGATTCCCAAGTGAACCCGAGTCCATGGGGTGCGGGTTGCATCCCCGAGATCCCCTCACTGACTCCTCCCCATGATTTGAGGCTTGCCCCTGGGCGGATTCCCGAAAATGTTCTGCGCCCGCCTTCCCATGAATGCCTCAAAAAGATCGCCTCATGACAACGCTTGCTGAGGAGTTGGCCGAGGTTCCTCCGGTCAAGCTGTCCATCGACCGCGTGTCGAAGTGGTTTCGCCAAGGGGTGGTGGAGACGCATGCCCTCGACGAGGTGAGCCTGAGCGTCGGGGAGGGGGAGTTTGTGTGTTTGGTGGGTCCAAGCGGTTGCGGCAAGTCCACGCTGCTCAACATGATCGCCGGGCTCGAGTTTCCCGACAGCGGCGCCATTATGGCCGAGGGGCGGATGGTGACCGAACCCGGGCGGGACCGCATGGTGATGTTTCAGGAGTCGGCTCTGTTTCCCTGGCTCAATGTGATCGGGAACGTGCTCTTCGGGCTGAAACTCAAGCCGGGCCTCAAGAACAAGGAGCGGCTCGACGTGGCGATGTACTACATCGAGTTGGTGGGGCTTAAAAAATACGCTTACTCCAACATCCACGAGCTTTCGGGAGGGATGCGCCAGCGCGTGGCCCTGGCTCGCTCGCTCGCTCCCAACCCCCGGGTGCTCCTCATGGACGAGCCCTTTGCCGCTCTGGATGCCATGACC
>CAMARB010000198.1 GCA_945860355.1 Chthoniobacter flavus
TGGGCCCAGGGCTTTTGGGAAAGGCGCCGGGATCCCGCGCACCTCGAGGATCTCATACCCGGCTTGCTCAAAGAGCTCGCGCATCGAACGAAACGTGAAAAGCCGCGTGTGCGTGCGGTCGAGAATGCCTTTGCGGCCGTAGTTGAACTGGCCCAGCAACAGCATCAACCGAGTCACAAAGAACGCGATGTTGGCTGTGGTCATGACAATCTCGGGGCGTTTGCGCCCGGCCGCGGCGCGCAGCATTTCCATGAACCCCTCGGGATTTTTGAGGTGCTCAATGACGTCGAGCAGGAACACTTGGTCGAACTGCGCCACATCCACCGGGAACTCCGCGGAATCCAGATCCCACTCCTGAAAAGCGACGTTTGGATTCTGCGAGGCGCGCACGTACTGGTCCAGACCGAGAACGCGCCCGGCTTTTTTGGCCATTTCCTCCGCCACATACCCCTGGCCGCAACCGACATCCAGCACGGCGGCGCCCTCGCGGACACTCTCAATGGCGTAGGTGTGAGAGGAAGCGAACCCCAGCTTCAGATCGTAGGTGAGCTCCACCTGGCCCACATCGAACTTGCGGTCAAAAAGCAGGTTCATCTCATGGCATTTCGCCCGGAGCATGGTGCGGAAAATATCCCACGCGTATTGCAGCCCGTTCACGTGGCAGATTTCGTCGCCGTAGAATGTCGGGATGGGGATCTCGCGGATCTGCATCCCGGCAAAATGCAGCTGCACGATGATGTCCGTGTCGAAATGGAAATCATTGGAGTTCCGCTCGAAGGGGATCCGGCGCAGGGCGGTGGTGGAATAGAGCCGGTAGCCGCTGTGAAACTCGCTGAGCTGGGTGCCGAGCAGGGCGTTCTGGAACCGGGTGAGCACTTGGTTGCCCAGCCACTTGTAGAGGGGCATCCCCCCCTTGATCGCGTCCGCCTTGTGAATCATCCGGGAACCGAACACGGCGTCGGCGCCGCCCTCAAAAAACGGGGCCAGCAATTCGGGCAGTTTCTCGGGGGCATACTGTCCGTCCCCGTGCAGCAACGCCACCACGTCGAAGCCGTGATCGATGGCGTAGCGGTAACCCAGCTTCTGGTTGCCGCCGTAGCCCTGGTTGAAGGGGGTGCGCAGGATCGTGATTCGGAGGGCGCCGCCGGCGTCCTCGCGTTTCAGGCCGGCCTCGAACGTGGCGTCTTTTGAGGAATCATCGATGATGAGCACCTCGACGTTGGGCCGGTGCAGGACCGCCGGGATCCGATCGAGCACGCTGTTGATCGTCTTCTCGGCGTTGTAGGCCACCACGAAGATGAGCACGCGTTGGGAGGAGAAATCAGTCACGGCGCGGCACGTTAAACCGGAACGCCGATGAGTCCAGAAAAGTCTGGGAAACCGTTCGGGGAACGCGGGCTCGGGTGCAACCCCGCCACGGGGCGCGCAGCTGAAGAAAAGCGTGGAGTTGGGAAAGGGCTGCCAGCGAAAGAGGGGACAGGGGACAGGGGACAGATCCGACAGATCCGACAGATCCGACGGATCTGACAGATCTGACGGATCGTCGCGGGTCTCGGGAGGGCAGGCAGGGATGCCTGCGCCTCTTTTCTCGAAGGCGGAGGCGCGGGAGACCGCCCCGGGACGGCAGAAACAACCTCCCCACCGGCCGGGCTAACTGCAGCCCTGGCTGGTGCCGCATTCCGTGCAGCAACCGCAAGCGCCGGCGCGGATCACCTTGCTCGAGCCGCAGTTCGAACAGGACGTGTCCATGAACATGTTGCCCAGAGCCTCCTGCACTTTCTCCGCATGCGTCGTCCCGGCCGCGAGAATCCGCGGCTGGCCTTCGCTGCCGTTCCGATGGGTGATGACGTCGATGACCTCTTTTTCCGCCGTCCGTGAAAGATCTTGGACGGGGCGGTTGACGGCCTTTTTCTCCATCTCGCTGAGCTCTTTCATCGGCAGATCCGCCTGCCCGCGATACGGGGAGGTGGCTTCCTTGTAGCCCTTGATGAACTGGCAGCCAATCCACCGGAAGAGATAATCGGTGATCGAGGTGGCGTTGCGGATGTCGGGGTTTTTGGTGAACCCGCTGGGTTCAAACCGCTGGTAGGCGAACTTGCGGACGAGGCTTTCGAGGGGCACGCCGTACTGGAGCGAGATGGAGGTGAGCGTGGCGATGGTGTCCATCAAGCCCCCCATGGTGCTGCCTTCCTTGCTCATCTGAATAAAGATCTCCCCCGGCTGGCCGTCCTCAAAGAGGCCCACCGTGATGTAGCCTTCGTGCCCGGCAATCTCGAACTTGTGGTTCAGCGCCAGGCGCGTCTCGGGCATGCGTTTGCGCATGGGTTCATCCGCCTTGATCCGCAGGGCGTTCATCTCGTGCTCCAGCTCCACGATCCGCGCCTCGAGCTGCTCCTTGGTGGCCAGCACGGCACCGAGGTCGCCCAGGTCGTCCGAGCCCCCCATGTCCTTGGTCTTCTTGACGTTGAGCGGCGCGCTGCGCTTGGAGCCGTCCCGGTAGATGGCGATGGCTTTGAGCCCCAGTTTCCAGCCTTCCACGTACGTGTTGACGATGTCGTCCACCGTGGCGGACTCCGGAAGGTTCACCGTCTTGGAGATCGCCCCGCTCAGGAAAGGCTGGGCGGCGGCCATCATCCGAATGTGCCCCCGGTAATGGAGGCTGCGCTGCCCGCGGTGGGGCTTGAACGCGCAGTCGAACACCGGCAAATGCTCCGCCCGCAGCCCGCTCCGCAATACCTGCCCCGTCTGCTCTTCCTGCACGTCCTCGATGGTGTCCCACCGGTCGATGTGCGCGATCACCGAGTCGATTACGCCCGGCTCGTACCCCAGGTTCTCGAGCGCCGGTTTGACCGTCTGATTGACGATCTTGAGCATGCCGCCCCCGGCCAGCAGCTTGTATTTGACCAGGGCAATGTCGGGCTCGATCCCGGTGGTGTCGCAATCCATCAGGAACCCGATGGTCCCGGTCGGTGCCAGCACGGTGACCTGCGCGTTGCGGTAGCCGTGTTTTTTGCCGAGCCCGAGCGCGTTGTCCCAGGTCTGCTGGGCCTCGGCCTTGAGATACCCGAACCGGTCGCTGGCCTGGATGGCCGCCACATGCGAGCGATGCAGCTCAATGACCTCCAGCATCGGCGCGACGTTGTCCTTGGCGAGAGGCTTTTCCACCCCGCAGGCCCGGGCGTCGTGGTATCCGGCAAAAGGCCCCATGACCTTGGCCAGTTGGGCGCTCTGCTCGTAGGCGTGCCCGGTCATGATGGCCGTGATCGCCCCCGCCAAAGCCCGGCCCTCGTCGCTGTCGTAGCCCAGGCCGTAGCTCATGATGAGCGCGCCGAGGTTGGCGTACCCGAGGCCCAGGGTGCGGAAGATATGGGAGTTTTCCGCAATCTCCTTCACGGGGTAGCTGGCGTTGTCGACGAGGATTTCCTGGGCGGTGATGAACAGCCGCACCGCCGCCTTGAACCGGTCCACTGCGAACGAGCCGTCCGGGTTCTTGAACTTGAGCAGGTTCAGGGACGCCAGGTTGCAGGCGGTGTTGTCCAGGAAGAGGTACTCGCTGCAGGGGTTGGTGGAGTTCTGACGCGCGGTGCCCTTGCAGGTGTGCCATTTGTGGATGGTCGTGTCGAACTGCATGCCGGGGTCGCCGCAGACGTGGGTGCCCTCGGCGATCTTGCGCAGGATCTCCCGGGCGTCCTTTTTCTCGCAGGGCTGGCCGTCGGTCACCCGCAGGGTCCACCAAGGCTGGCCGTCCAGGGCCGCCTGCATAAATGCGTCGCTGGCGCGCACCGAGAGGTTCTCGTTCTGATACATGATCGAGCCGTAGGCGTCCCCGTTGTAACTGCCGTCGTACCCCTGCTCGATCAGCGCCCAGGCTTTGCGCTCCTCTTTCTGCTTGGCCAGGATGAACTCCTCGATGTCCGGATGCCAGTCCTTGAGGGTGTTCATCTTGGCGGCGCGCCGGGTTTTGCCGCCCGATTTGACGACGTTCGCCACCTGGTCGTACACCTTCAGGAAGGAGAGCGGGCCGCTGGGTTTGCCGCCGCCGCTGAGTTTTTCCCGGGTGCTGCGCAGAGTGGAGAGATCCGAGCCGGTCCCGCTCCCGTATTTAAAGAGCATGGCCTCGGAGGTGGCCAACCGCATGATGTCCTCCATCGTGTCGGCCACGGACTGGATGAAACAGGCGCTGCCCTGCGGGTATTCGTACTGGGTGGGGGCCCGGCGCGCCTCGCCCTTGTCCCGGTCGTAGAAATAGTTGCCCTCCCCCTTGCCCTTGCCGACGCCGTATTGGTGGTAGAGCCCGACGTTGAACCAGACGGGCGAATTAAAGGCCCCGTGCTGGTTGAGGCAGAGCCAGGTGAGGTCGTTGTAGAAAATCTCCGCGCTCTCCGCGTCGGCAAAGTAGCCGTCCGCAATACCCCAGTCGGCAATGGTCCGGGTGACCCGGTGGATGAGCTGCCGGACCGACCGCTCGCGCCCGCCCTTGTAGGGGTCCGTGCCGTTGGCGATGTCTCCGTAGAAATATTTGGAAACCGCGATCTTCGTCGCCAAGGGCGTCCAGGACTTGGGCACCTCCACGTCTTCCTGCTTGAAGATCGCCTTCCCGGAATCATCGGTGATCTCCGCCGTGCGCTGATCCCATTCCACTTCGTCAAACGGGCTCACCGATTTCCGGCTGAAAACCCGGGTCAACTTCAGACCTTTTTTGACAGTCCGCGGGTCAACGAGCTCGTTTACGACACGGTTCCGGGAAATCTTGGGCTTCGGCATGAGACGGTTTGTGAATGACTTGGGCATAAGCGGCGAGAGGGGCCTTGAATAAGCTGTGAATATCTTGCGAGCTCTCCGGCACTCCCCGGGGAGCCCTCTCCCTTATCTTGGGGCGGCCGTGAACTGGACCACAATTAGTAGTGGCCTGAAAAGCTCTTTCCGGTCCCGCCATTCAAGTTTCACAATGGAATCCGGGCGGTGAAAAACCGTCCCTGTGGAACATCCTGAGCAGGGCAATTGACGCCTGTTGCGCTGTGAAACACTCACGGCTTGGGGCTTCACAGCCGACCCGCTCACCGTCCCCCGATCCGGCCTTAGTTCCCGGGCCAATACCTCAGGAATCCCACGGTGTGTGTCTGTTCCACAGCCGCGCATCCCGCAGATCCCTATTCGGAGCGGCACGGGCGGGCGCCGGACTCAGAGAGCGGCAAGGAAAGCGCCCCGCCGGGGTGATCCCGCTCTCAAAATCGCTCGGAGCGGGGCGTTGACGATCTGGACCCGGGCGCCCACGGGCACGCTCTCAAAAACGCGGACAATGTCCTTGGAGCGCATCCGGATGCATCCATAACTCACTGGCCGCCCAATGAGCCGCTCGACCGGGGTCCCGTGGATGTAGATGCACCGCCCGTAGGCGCCCGCGTTGCCCGGCTCAAGTCCCCGCAACCGCAGGATCCGCGTCACGATCGGGTCCCGCCCGGGGGCGTTGGCCCGAAGCACCTCCCCGGTGCGCCGACACGCCTTAAAAACCGTTCCCGCAGGCGCGCCGGCGCCGACTTTGTCGGCCACAGCCAGGTTGCCCAGAGGGGTCGCAAAACTTTGGGGCCTGTCCCCCAAACCAAAACGCGAGGTGGACACCGGGAACTGCTCCACGTTGCCGCCCGGCTCAATCACGCAAAGCTGCTGCTCGGGCACGCTCACCACGATCCACGGGCTGGCCCAACAACGGGACGGCGAACCGATGAGCAGAAAGAGAAGTGAAACGGCGGAAGAAAGGAGGCGATACGACATGGGACGGCGAAAAAACCACGCCCCGATGCCACCGGTTCCGGGGCGCGTCAAACGGCGGCGCCGCTTTTTTTCTACCAGAGCGGCAGAGACAACCCGATTTTACTGCCAGGCGCCTCCATCCCCTGCGGCCGGGAAGCGTGCAAACGCAGGGTCTCAGCCGAAGCCGGAGGTTTTTCAGATCCCGCGCCCCTCGGAGACGGCTTGCGGGATGCCACTCGCGCACTGGCCAGCGCCTCCTTGGGCAGGGTTTTGGCCGACGCGGTCGATGTTTTCGACGGGCTCACCACGGGAGCCGAGGCAAGCCGGATTTTGACCGCCTGCACCGGGGAAGCCGTCGAAGCGGCCACCGGCGCCGCGGTGGGCTGAGAAGCAATGAGCGCGGTCGGCAGCACTTTGGAGAGCCGCTGATCGCAGATCTCCACCCGGGTGCCCACGGGGACCCGGTCGAAAAGCTCAATCACATCCACCGAACGCATCCGGATACAGCCCCAACTTTCCGGTTTCCCAAGGCCCCGCTCCACCGGGGTGCCGTGGATGTAGATGCCCCGCCGATAGGCGTTGCGATTGGCGTCCTCCAATCCGTTGAGGTGCAGGATCCGGGTCACAATCGGATCGCGTCCCTGGGCGTTGACGGCGAGCACCTCGCCCGTCGGGCGGCGGCCTTTGAGCACCGCCCCGGCGGGGAGCCCCGCTCCGTAGCGATCCGCCACCGCGAGTTTTCCAAGGGGCGTCCCGTAGCTTGAGAGTTTGTCACTCACCCCAAACCGGGAGGTGGAAATCTTGTAGGCCGCCAGTTTTTTCCCGTCCGCAAGCAGAGCGAGCTTTTGGTCGGGAATACTCACCACAATCCGCGTGGCCGCCAGGAGTGGCGCCGGGCCAACCAAGAAGAAACTCAAGCCGCCCAACAGTGTGGACCGGAGCCGACGAAGGAGCCGCCTCCGAAAAAGGCCGCGCTCAGGGTCGTCGTTCCAAAAATGCGTCATGCGGGAAGTGCGGGGTCAGAGTCAGCCGAGGAGAAGCGGATCTGAGGG
>CAMARB010000199.1 GCA_945860355.1 Chthoniobacter flavus
GCGGCTGAGAGCAGAGCGAACGGACAGGAGCGGGGGATCACCAGCGTGTAGGTCAGATCGTTTTCGTGCACCACCGTGCCGCCTCCCGTCCAGCGCCGGACCCATTCGTGCGTCGGCCAGGCGGCGGTGATCTCGGACGCCTTGGAGAAGTATCCGAACGAAACGGCGGGCCTTTCCCATGCGTAAACCCGAAGGGTGGGTTCCTGAGCGTTGCGGAGCAGCGCCTCGTCGATTGCCATGTTCAGGGGGGCGCGATGGGGCAGGGGATCCCGGATCTGGCAGAGGCTCTCGAATAACACCTGGGCACGTTAGCCAGGTTCTTTTCCGCGGCAATATTGCCTTTAACCCGGGAGCCCGTTAGGGTCCGCCGACTTATGTCAAAAGCTGCTCTCGGCAAGGGACTCGGTGCGCTCATCAGCGCGCGGCCCGCATCGCCCATCGTTTCCCCGACGCCTGTGGTTGAGCAGGGGGAAAGGGTGCAACTCGTCGCTTTGGATCAGATCGTTCCCACTCCGCTTCAGCCGCGGACCGTGTTCCGGGAGGAGGTTCTTGAGGAACTGGTGGCCTCCATCAAACAACACGGCATCATCCAGCCGCTGATCGTCAGAAAACGGGCCGACAAGTTCGAGTTGATTGCCGGGGAACGCCGGTGGCGGGCCGCGCAACGGGTGGGTCTCAAAGAGGCGCCGATTATTGTGCGGGAGGCGTCGGATCAGGATGTCCTGGAGCTTGCGTTGATCGAGAACCTCCAGCGGGAGGATCTCAACCCCATTGAAGAGGCGGTTGCGTTCCAGCGTTTGGCCCACGAGTTCGGGCTCAAACAGGAGGACATCGCGGAGAAGGTGGGCAAAAGCCGCGCGGCGGTGGCCAACAGCATGCGGCTTCTGGACCTACATCCCCAGGTCCAAAGCTGGCTCACTCAGGGCCGGGTCTCGGTGGGGCACGCCAAGGTCTTGCTCTCGCTCAAATCCCACGATGAACAGCTGATGCTCGCGGAGGAAATCATCCGGCGCAGCCTCACGGTTCGTGCGGCCGAGAAACTGGTCAACGCCCACTTTGCCCAGAGTGGCGCCGTGAAACCCACCCGCGGAAGCGCTACGCCCTCAGGTTCCGCCGCCCTCGTCCCGGCTCTGATGCATTTGCAAAACCGGATGCAGCAGCACTTCGCCACCCACGTGACACTTCATCACCAGGAAAAACGGGGCCGGATTGAGATCGAGTACTACGGCACCGACGATTTGAACCGGATCCTCGGGGTTCTCGGCGTGGAGCCTGAGGAGCGCTAACCGCGGGGAATCTGGAGCACTCATCGTGAAGCGCACGCTCAAGGGGTCGGCAGGTTTGTTGGTCGCGGCCGCGGCTCTCGGGTTGAGCGCATGCAAACCCAACCCTCCCGAGCGTTCAGAGCCGGAGGCTCCGGCGGAGCCCGGCGAGGCCGTCCCGGCCAAGCCGGAATTCAAGGCAGGCGCATCCAAGCTGCCCCCGGACCGGAGCGCCAAGCCGGCCAAACCGGTTCCGGTGGAGCTCTGGAAGGAGTTCTCGGGCGAGAAGGCGTTCGCAGAAGTCAGAAAACAAGTGGAGCTTGGCCCGCGCCCATCGGGCTCTGGGGAGATAGAAAAGGCGCGTGCGGCCATTGACGCCTCGCTGCGGGCGGCCGGCTGGGACGTGGAGCGCCAGGAGTTCACCGAAACCACGCCGCGCGGGCCGGTGAAGTTTGTGAATTTGGTGGCGCGGTTTTCTCCCTCCATGGCGCGCCCTGCGCCCGCGAACACACAGAGGGCGATCATCTGTTCGCACTACGACACCAAACGCTTCAGCACCATCCGATTCACGGGCGCCAACGACGGCGCCTCGAGCTCCGGAGCCCTCTTGGAGCTCGCCCGGGTGTTGGCGCTGGATCCGCAGCTCGCGGCAAAGGTGGAGCTTGTCTTTTTTGACGGAGAAGAGGCGGTGGTGCAGTTCACCGAGTCCGACGGGCTTTACGGCAGCCGGTTTTACGCGCGCTCCCTGAGAACCAGCCAGCGGGCCGGCCAGTTCCAGTTCGGCATCCTATGGGACATGATCGGGGACAAAGATCTCACCATCACATTGCCGCCGGACTCACCCCAGCCGCTGACTCAGAACCTTCTTCGCGCCGCTGACAAACTCGGTGTGCGCAGCCGGTTCGCCTACCACGACAGGTCCATCTGGGACGATCACGTCCCGCTCAACCAGCTCAAGATTCCCACGGTCGACCTCATTGATTTTGATTACCTCGCGTGGCACACCGCCGACGACACCCTCGATCAGATCAGTCCTGAGAGCCTGAGAACGGTCGGCGCGGTGACCCTGTATCATCTGCGGGAGGCGTTGGCCAAGTAGCGCGGAGGCAGCGAGGCTCGGGAGCTCTCGATTGGCCGCCGCTGAGTGCGTTTGGGCGATCCACTCGGAGGTGTGTTCCGGCTGTTGGGGCGGGTTCTGGAGCGGACTGAATTTTACCTCAAAAAAGGGTTGCCGCCGGAAAAGATCTCAGCCATATAACCGCTCCCTTTTCCGAGGGGGCCACTAATTCCTGAGTAGCTCAGTGGTAGAGCGATCGGCTGTTAACCGATTGGTCGTAGGTTCGAGTCCTACCTCAGGAGCCATTTTTTGGAAGAGACCAAGCCGCACATCTCTGCGGTTTTTTTTTTGCTTAGTATGAGGGAGACCATCTTCAACTAGATGGCAGCGCCGGAAGGGTTCCACGGTCGTGCGTCCCGCTTTGGTTCGTTGTCGGAAGCCTGTCCTACTGACTCCAACGCATTTGGTGAAATGGGTGCTCGAGCGGGAGGAGAGCCAGACTCGAGGGGTTTGAGGAAACCGAAGAGCCCTCTTCTGTTCCCCGGATAGGCGGGGATGAGGTCACGGCGCTGACAAAAGGGACTCAACCACCCCAAAGCAACGGGCCGTGCTGGATCACGCGGATGTGGGTTGCTGGAACGACGTCGGCGCCCGGCGTGTGTTCCTCAGGGGATTCAACGAAAGTCCATCCGCCCCCTCAGGGCGCCGTGATTTCGCGGACGTAGACGTTGATCTGTCCGTCGGCGCCTTTGCGGACGTCGCGAATCTCAAAAGGGCGCGCCTCGTCGCGTTCAACGCTGCTTCCCTCGGCGGGAGGCAACGCGCCGTTGGGGTATTCCACAATCACGCGCGTTGCCGCGATAAGGGAGCGTTTGGACTCGGGGCCGGCCTGTGGGCGGAGAACCGCGCGGTTGTCGCCCGCCGCCGTGACCAGGAATTGCCCGCGCAAATAAATCCGGTCCCCTGCAACCCCTTGATCCGGCAAACTGGCCGCTTCCACCGGAGTCACGCTTCTGCCTGGGGGAACCTTCCCCGCCGGGTAAGTGCGCCAGCCGTTACCGCTGGAGGAGGGGAGTCCGGGGGATGGATTGGATGCCAGGAAAGGGGTGAGCGGCACGCCTTGGGGCGAGGTTTTTGGGGGAGGCGGAGCGACCGGGATAGCGGCGGCGATCGGAACGGGCGTGGCCACGGGGATCGGGGTGGCCACCGGAATCGGCGTGGCGACGGGGCGCGCGGCGGGCGCAGTGAGCGCCGCCACAACGGGGGGAGTGGACGCGCCGCGTTTGGGTTTCCCTGGCATGGGAATGGGCGTCGCGACCGGCATTTCGGGCAGCGGTCCCGTCAGCGGGGGCTTGACCCCCTCGGGAACCGCGTCGAGCCGAACCAACTCCGGATTGGGAGGTGGCGGGGTAAAGGCGCCTGAGGCCTCGGCGGCACTGCTAGGGTTTCGCCGACGGTAGGCCGTGTATTTCTTAAAGCCCTCCTGCAAGGCCCCGGTTTTGGTGATGGGGATCCCCGCCGGCAAATTGAGGTCGGTGGGCGGTTCAAGACCGAACGTGCCCGTGCCCTGTTTGAGGGCGTAGGTGCCGTAAAGCAGAGGCACCACGGTGAGCAGAATGCGGCCGTCGTAAACCCGCTCGACATGGATCACCGCGGAAAGGTCAAGCGTCCGTTCAATGCTCATTTCCAGGCCCGTGTTGAGCATCCCCTTGAGGGACTCCTCGTTTTCGTGGGCCGCCGTGTAGACGTGTTCGATGAGAAGCTGCGGAAAGTCGGCGGACATCGCCACGGCAACCACCCCGGAGTTGAACAAATCCGCCGAGGTGAGCGCGTAGGTGTCGAGAATCGTGAAGCGCCCCTTGATATACGGGACGAGCTTGTTGGTTTCCCGGTAGTTTGTGATGTAGTTGCGCAGCAACCGCGCGTTTTCCTGCTCCAACTCCAGCCGGGTCAGTTTGTTGTATTTCTCGAAGATCTTGGCGGCGCTCAGAAACTCCCCCTGGGGCGCGGCGGTCACCTCAAAACGCCGGGGCGGCTCCAGTTTGCCCAGCTTCTTGAGGATCCGGTAGGGCCTGGGCTGTTCGGGGTGGCCGAAGATGTAGAAGCTGCCCAGCCAGCAGGCGAACGCGAACCCGATGAGGAGGAGGATGAAAACCGTCCACAGAAAGAGGTTGTCCCGACCGCCCGACGAGGGTTCTTCGTCGTAATCGTCGTAGTAACTGTTGGGCATTTTCGGGAGACGCGCGGCGCGTGGCCTTCTTGGACAGTGGAGGGGGATTCGGAGCCTTGCGGGCGGTGGACCTAGTTCTCGGCGGCGGAATTCTGCGCGGCCGCCTCGCGGTTCGCCTCAAAGGAAGTGCCGCAGCCGCAGCTTCGCACCGCATTCGGGTTCTGGATCCGGAACCCGCTGCCGGCAAGATCCTCCGAATAATCCAGGGTCACACCCTGCAGGTAAGCCCAGCTCGCGGGATCAATGAGCACGGACACGCCGTCGCGGGCGGCAACGTGGTCGTCGGGTTTGGGCTGATCGAGTTTCATCCCATACTGCATGCCCGCGCACCCGCCGGTTTCGACAAAAATGCGGAGTCCTTTGGTGGGATCCCCGTCCTCGCTCACGAGGGCTTGGAGTTGCCGGACAGAGGAGTCGGTAAGCGTGATCATGGCCCGCGAAAAGTAGGGGAGGCCCCTGCGGGAGTCAAACTGCCCTTGTGGATGAGATCCCTCTGGGGATTCACACCGCGGGGGAGGTCGGGGTTTTCATGAGCGCGGGCTCAATGGCTCCGATTTCTTGACCCTCGGCTGGGAACCTCCGACTCTCCGCCTTTCATGTCCCGTATTGCATTGCTCCCGGAAGAGGTGGCCAGCCAGGTGGCGGCCGGCGAAGTTGTCGAGCGCCCGGCTTCCGTGGTCAAAGAGCTGGTGGAGAACTCGTTGGACGCTCAGGCCACACGGATCGAGGTCATGATCCGAAGGGGCGGGATTTCATCCATCCGGGTGGTGGACAACGGGATCGGGATGGACAGGGACGATGCGTTGCTGTGCCTGGAGCGCCATGCCACGAGTAAAATCCGATCCGGGCATGATTTGGCGGCCATCTCCACCCTGGGCTTCCGCGGGGAGGCCCTCCCCAGTATCGCCAGCGTTTCCCGGTTCCGCCTCGCCACCCGGCCTCACGATGCGTTGGCCGGCACGGAGGTCCTCGTCGCCGGGGGCAGAATCGAGACGGTTCGCGACGGCGGCGAGGCGCCGGGCACCCAGGTCGAGGTGCGCTCTCTTTTTTACAACCTCCCCGCGCGCCGCAAATTTCTCCGGACCGAAAACACGGAGGCCAGCCACGTGGAGCATCAGCTGCATCTGCAGGCCATCGGGCATCCGGGGACGGGGTTTGTTTTTCTCCAGGATGAACGATTGATTTATCAGCTGCCCCCCACGCTCCATCTCCGGGAACGGATCCGGGATCTTTGCGGGCCGGCTTTGGTGGCGGAGCTGCTGGAGGTCGTCCCCGCGGACGGGGGCGGGATAAAAATCTGGGGATTCCTCGGGAAATCCGGGGTGAGCCGGTCCACTCGGCAGCAGCAGCTGGTGTTTCTCAACGGACGCGCGGTGGAAAACTCGACCCTGAGTTACGCGTTGCGGGAGGGCTACCACACGGCGCTCATGAAGGGGCAGCACCCGGTGACCTTCCTTTTCATGGAGATGGATCCCGCCGCGGTGGACGTCAACGTGCATCCGGCCAAGCGGGAGGTGCGCTTCCGGGATGCGGCGGCGGTGCGCGAGGCGGTGGTGGAGGCCGTGCGGCGGACCCTGGAAAGCGACCGGGCCAGCTGGACTCAAACCTTCATGCCCGGGCCGTCGCCGGCGCGACCAATCGACCCGGCGGGTTCTTTCGCCGGGCCAAGGGTCCTCCCGCCCGATTCGGCGCAGGGGCGTTTTGACCTGCCCCAGGGCCAGGTGGTGGACTTTCAGTGGGCTCGGCCTGCGCCTGCCAGCCGCGTCGATCCCGCCCCCGGGGAGGCCTTGGTTCCCGTCGATGGCCCGCCCCCGGCGCACGGCCCGGAGGTCGGGGCGCTGGCGGGCGCGTTCCCTAACGAGGCTGCCCCGCCGTTTCCTTTGCCGAGCACGGATACCGTTCCGGGTTTGGGAACGGAGGGGCAGTTCCGGATCCTCGGGGTGCTCGGGAAACTCTACGTTCTCATGGAAAACGCGGAGGGTTTGGTCCTGGTGGATCAACACGCCGCACATGAGCGGATTCTGTTTGAGCAGATGCGCAAACGGATGGAGGAGCAGGGGGTTCCCGCCCAGCGGTTGTTGATGCCGATCACGCTCCAGGTGCCGCCGAGGGACTCCGATTGGTTGATGAGGCATCTCGATTTGCTCGAACGCGTCGGGATCGGCCTGGAGCCGTTTGGCTCCGGCACGTTCAA
>CAMARB010000200.1 GCA_945860355.1 Chthoniobacter flavus
CGACGTCCGGTTTGATGTGGCGCAGAATCTCGCTGTTGGTCGGCACGCCTTTGCTCCGAGGAAAAGAGTCCACCTGGTCGCCGCTGAAGCCCATGTTGCGGATGCGCACCTGCTGACGGCTGAGCCCGCTCTGGAGCAGGGTTTCAAGCCAGCCGTCGTGGTGCATCCGATCCGCCAGAGCGTTGCCCACCATGGCCACCGTTTCCCCCGGCTGAAAAACGAACGGGGCGGGATCGCGGTAGCCTTCCGGGACGGCCACAGTCGGCTCGGTTTTGACGGGAGCCGCGGTTTTTGTCGCCGCGGCGGGGGCCTGGGGTTTGGGTGCCGCGCCGGACGCCGCGGGTTTCGGGGCGGGTTTCGCGGGTGGGACGATGTTGTTGTGCGCCGGGATCGGGCTGCCGAGGTCGGCGTAATCCGCGGGTTTTACCCCCTTCGCGTAGCCCCCGAAACTGAATGTGTTGGGTTTGTAGGGCCCGACAAATCCAATCTCCGACTCGGCTTGGATCTTGTCCTCAAGGCCCACCGACCAGTAGACCCCGTTGAGGATCATCCGGCGATAACCCGGGTTGACGATGTCTTCGGAGGCGCCGTAGAGGGAGGTGAAAACGCGGCCCGTTTTACCGTTGGGGGCGGTGTAGGTGCGGGTCCATTCGCCGGCCATCGGCTTCTTAGTGTCGTCCGCGGGGGCGCCCGCTTCCATCCCGTTGAGGGGCTGGGCCAGCGTCAGAATGTTCCAATCGGTTCCCGGTTCCGCCGTGTAAGCCCCGGCCTGGATGTGGACGTCTTTGACGCCCCGCAGAATCGGGTGGGAGGTTTTCTCCGGCAGCGCGGTGATCCGCGTGCTTTGCTGGTGGTTTTTCCCGTAATGCCCCACCCAAGTCTGGCCCAAAATCTGATGGCCGAACCCGAGCCGGAAGTCTGGCCCCTCGTATTTGTAGTGGTACTTGAAAAAAGGATCGTCCTTCGTGCCGTAGCTGAAGCCGTGGGTGGACGTGCGCAGCCCCACCACCGGACCGCCTCGCTGGAGATAAGCGTCGAGGTGTTTCATCTGCTCGGGCGCCGGCGCAAGGAACCGTGCGAAAATCACCAGCCCGTCGGCTTTCTCCAAAGCCTCCATGCCCGGGATATTCGAGGAGCCGGCCTGGATCTCGCCTTTTTCGTCGAGGCCGAAGAGCACCGTGCAATCAAACCCGTGGTGTTTTGCCAGGATCCGCGCCAGGGCCGGGACGGTTTCCTCCGAGCGATACTCGTGGTCGCTCGCGATCAGGACCAGTTTTTTGCCTTTGGCGGTTCCGCCCGCGGAATAGACGAGGGGGTTGGCTGAAAGTGTTGCCGAGGTGAAAAGCAGAGCCGCTGAGACGGGCGCCAGAAGGCGCAGTGGGGCGGGCCAGCCGCCGGAGGTTTCTGCACGGGGGGTGTGTTTCATGAGTCTGTGGGAGCTGAGGAGATCCAATCGGCGGACGCCCGAGGAGAAGGTCTCCCGGCCGCTTCCCGCAAATTGTCGTGTTTGAAGATACCTTTTAAGAACCCATCCCTTAGCAGCGTTTCCGCGTCGGCTCTTCCTTTTCTCATTCCTCCCGGGTCGGAGCGGTCGGGAACGACTCCCGGGGGAGCAGCTGGTCGATCCGATTGGGAAGAGGCCGGGGTGGCGGAGCCGGCGCCCGAAAATGGCAGCAACCCGTCATCGCGGCGATCCGCCCGCGGGGTTCCCGCTCATGGTGCGTGGAATTCGAGGCCGGATCCCCCCAAACGCCCAGGGGCCCATCCAACCAAGCTGGGCGCCCCCCGGAGGATGCGACAGTCGGTGGCTCAATTCGTGGATTCGTTGGATAAAGGATTGATGTTGCGCGCGGCGTATGCGGAATCTGGGGCTCAAGACGCACGTCTTTTTTAACCTCAATCCTCCTTCTCTCTCATGAAGTCTCCTATTCGTGTCGCTGTGACCGGCGCCGCCGGTCAGATCTCCTACTCCCTTCTTTTCCGGATCGCCTCGGGGGCGATGTTTGGCCACGACCAGCCGGTGATTCTGCACCTGGTGGAGATCGAACCCGCTTTGGGGGCTTTGCAGGGCGTGGTAATGGAGCTTCAGGACTGCGCGTTTCCTCTGCTCAAAGGCATCGTGCCCACGGCCAGTCTGGAGGAGGGGTTTGGAGGGGTGAACTGGGCGTTGCTCGTGGGCAGTGTTCCCCGGAAAGCCGGCATGGAGCGCAAGGATTTGCTGGGAATCAACGGGAAGATCTTCATCGGCCAGGGCCGGGCCATCGAGAAAAACGCGGCATCCGACGTGCGCGTGCTTGTTGTCGGCAACCCCTGCAACACCAACGCGTTGATCGCGATGAACAACGCCAAAGGCGTTTCGGCCGATCGTTGGTTTGCGATGACGCGACTCGACGAAAACCGGGCCAAATCGCAGCTGGCGCTCAGGGCCGGGGTTGACGTGACGGCCGTCAGCAACCTGGCGATTTGGGGGAACCATTCCGCCACCCAGTATCCCGACTTCACCAACGCCCTGATCGAGGGGCGCCCGGCGACGGAGGTCATCACCGATCGCGCGTGGTTGGAGACGGAGTTTATCGCAACGGTGCAGCAGCGCGGGGCGGCGATCATCAAGGCGCGGGGGCTTTCCTCGGCGGCCTCCGCCGCCAACGCAGTGGTGGACACGGTGCGCGCGCTCTCCACGCCGACCCGGGAAGGGGACTGGCACAGTGTGGCCCTCTGCTCCAAGGGGGATTACGGCGTGGAACCGGGGCTCATTTCGTCCTTCCCCGTGCGCACTCTGGCCGACGGACGCGTGGAGGTTGTCCAAGGCGTCCCCGTGAGCGATTTTAGCCGGGCGAAGATCGACGCGACGGTGGCCGAGCTCCAGGAGGAGCGGTCACTCGTGGCGGAGCTTCTCGGTTAACCGGGAGGCCTGACTGCGTTTCAAAGCGGGCTGCGCTGTCGATGACGGCGCGGCCCGTTTTTTTGCGTCGAACCCCTCTCAGTGTTTCCAAAGCGCTCGTCAGCCCTAGGGGGCCAGCGCAAGTCCCGGCGGCCTCGTCGCCCGCCACACCCGGGGCACCTCCGCCTGCGATGCTTGTTCCTGGTCCTAGCTGCGGACCAGGTGACTGGTGCGGCGGCCGTTTTTCCCGTGAGCCCCCGCGTGCCCGTTGGCCGTCTTGTAGAACTTGGTCACGAACATGGGCGGCAGGTTCTGGAGGCAGTATTCGCTTTCGCTCCGGGGGAAATGGCGGCAATGCCCCACGAGTTCGTTGGTCACCTGGTAAATGATAAAGGCCGCGTGGTCCTCTTGTTTCAGCGCGTCGAAAGTGTGCTGGAGCAGTTCGCGCTTTTTGCTCGGCTCGAGGATGCTGAAAGGGATGCCGGAGACGATGTAATCGCAGTGGGGCAGGCCGCGCCGGGCGAGCGCTGTGTTGAGTTCCGCCGCATCGCAGTTGAGCACGGAGACCCGGCTGTCGCCGCGGAATTGATCTTCCAGGTGGGATGCCAGCTCGGGATCCAGCTCAAAGAGCAGCAGATGCGAGTCGGGGGTCATTCGATTAAGGATCTCCCGGGTGTGGCAGCCTTCCCCCGGGCCGTACTCGGCGATGATGCGCGGCGCGCTGAAATTCATTTTTCCCGCCACCTTCCGGATCAGCGTCTTGGAGCTGGGGATGATGGATGCCACCTGCATGGGCTTTTGGAAAAATCGCTTGAGAAACAGTGCGCTCATAAGGGAAGGCTCGGGAATGAGCGCGCGACTGTAGACGCCGAGTTTCGATTGTCGAGCGCGGGTTGGTGGTTGGAAATGTGAGAGCGGGTTATCATTCGGGCTTTCAAGACTGCTCCCATCCGGCGCGTGACAAGGCCCCAGATTGCCAGTAGAACCCCGGCGATGTTCCTCACATTGCCCTCCGGTTTCCAGCGCGGTATCCATGCGCCTGGGGCCGATCAATCCGGGCTTTCGCGATGGGTTGAGCGTGGATTTCCCAGCGAGTGAGTGCGCGGTTCGTTCAAAACTCACTTTTGGCGGTCTGGTCGCTCGTGCTCTTCGCATGTTCCGTGGGGTTGAACACGCGTCACAACGATTTCCCGTATTTCTATCACCCGGATGAGTTGGGCAAAGTGGAGCAGGTGCTCGCGGGGAAGTGGAATTTCCATCACCCGATGTTGCTTTTGAGCGCGTCCCGCTGGGTGTTCGCCCTCCAGGGCGGGGCGGGAACCGAGCAGAGCGTGGTGGAGGCGGGGCGCTGGGTTTCCGCTGCCTTCGCCGGGGGCGCGGTGGTGGCGTTTTCGCTGTTGGCGTTTGTCTGGCGGGGGTGGCCGGGGGCCCTCACCGCCGGGGGCACGTTGCTTTTTCACCATCAGTTTTACGAGCTGGCCCATTACATGAAGGAGGATCCCGCCCTGCTGATGGGTTTGGCGTTCACCTTTCTGGGAACGGCTCTCTACCACCAAAGCCCGAGTGCGCCGAGGGCCGCGTTCCTGGGGGTTGCATGCGCCCTGGCCATTTCAGGCAAATACGTGGGCTGCATTTCTCTGGCCCTTGCCGTGCCGTTGCTTTGGCTCAGAAAAACACCGCGGGCGGGTCGGTGGTTTTTCTGCGCCCTCCTCTTTACGCTGGTTGTGGTCAACCTGCCCCTTCTGACCCAATTGGAGACATTCACGAAAAGTTTTGGCCGGGAGATGGACTACGTCGTCAACGGCCACCGGGGAGTGACCCGCAACGTGCCGCACGCCCAGTACTGGAGCGTGTTCCTGGACAATTCCACGCCGGTTATCTGGTTTTTCCTGTTGATCTTCCTTTGGGCTCGTTGGCGGGAGCGGCGTTCCCTGAATTGGGCCGAGTTGGGGTTGATCCTCTTCCCTTTTATTTACGCGGCGGTTCTCTCGTTCTCTCCCAAGTCCAACGATCGCTATTTTCTCCCCGCATCGGGGGTCCTGACTCTCCTGGCTGTGCTCGGCGTCGAGGACGCCGCGCATCTCCTGGCGGGCAGGTTCGAGCGTCGCACGGTGCTCTCCTGCAGCGCTGCGCTCCTGGTCCTTTTCCAATGCACCGGGTGGAGTGGCAGCCACCCCGGCCTTTGGCAATATGATCAGGCCTTTCAGGAGGATGACCTCCATGCGTTGCTCGGGTGGATCCGCGCGGAGTTGCCCGCAGACGCGGTCATTGTGAAGGACAACCGGGTGGGGTTTGAGGAGCCGCGTCGCAAGAAAGCGGCCGCCTCCCCGGGGGCGATTCCCCAGAGGGTGCTCGCCAAGCGTTACGCGGCGGACTGGGGCTCGCTTGAGGATCTGCGCGCTTTGGGGGTCACGCACGTCATCGTTTCGGAGAGTGACTACGGCAGGTTTTTCCTCAAAAGCTTGCGGCCTCAGCGGGACGAGGAGGCGGAGTTTTTGAGGCGCAAATCGTTTTACGAGGAGCTTTTCCGCAGCTTTTCCCCTCTCTGGGAGCGGGACCGGGGCACTGTCATCTACCTGCACCCCGGGATCCGCGTTTACCGGATCACGCAGTAGGCAGGGCGGGGAGGGTTATTCTCCGTCGGAGTCGCTCTGGGCGCGCGTCTCGAAACGGGTGAACTCCTTGAGGAACGTGAGCGGCACATCGCCCACGGGACCGTTACGCTGTTTGGCGATGATGAGCGTGGCCTTGCCCTCGCTCTCCTTCTTCTCGTCGTCGCTCTCGGCGTAATACTCCTCCCGCACGAGGAGCCCAACGAGGTCGGCGTCTTGCTCAATGGACCCGGACTCGCGCAAGTCGCTCAGCCGCGGCCGTCCCTTGCTTTCCCCCGATCGCTGCTCAGGATTTCGGTTGAGCTGGGCGAGAACCACCACGGGAATGTTGAGCTCTTTGGCAATGGCCTTGAGCCCGCTGGAAATTTCGGCAATTTCCAGCTGCCGATTGTCCTGCGCCCGCCGGGAGGTGGACCGCAGGAGCTGGAGGTAATCGATGAAGATGGCCGCGATGTCGTGCTGGCTCTTCATCCGGCGGGCTTTGGCGCGGAGCTCCAGAATGCTCAGCCCGGAGGTGTCGTCGATAAAGATCTTGGCTTCCGCGAGCTTGGATGCGGCGGCTTGCAGCGCCGGAAAATCGCGTTCGCTCAGAAAGCCGTCGCGGATCCTGCCCATGTTGACCCGTGCCCGTGAACACAACAAACGCTGGACGAGCTGTTGGGCGTTCATTTCAAGGCTGAAAACGGCCACCGCCCGCTTCAGATCCACCGCGATGTGCTCCGCGATGTTCATCGCAAAGGCCGTTTTACCCATGGACGGACGGGCCGCGATGACCACCATTTCCGCCCCGTGCAGGCCGTCGGTCATTTTGTCGAAATCGGCGAACCCGGTGGGAAGCCCGGAGATGCTGCCGCGCCGGTCGTAGAGTTCCTGGATCGAGCCGATCGCGGCGACCACCATCTGCTTCATGCTGGCCACCCGGTCCTTGAAGCGGTCCTGCGCGATTGCGAAGACTTTCTGCTCAACGTCATTGAGCAGGTTGGGAACGTCGTCCTGCTCGTCGTAAGAGCGCGCCGCGTATTCGGTGCAGACGCGGATGATTTCCCGAAGAGTGTATTTCTCCTCGAGAATCTCGATGTAATAAGCCGCGTTTGCCGCCGTGGGGAGAAACGTGAAGAGGCCGGTCAGAAAAGCCGCGCCCCCGACCTGATCCAGCAGCGAGCGGTCCCGCATGAGCTGGGTGAGGGTGATGAAG
>CAMARB010000201.1 GCA_945860355.1 Chthoniobacter flavus
GGCACCATTGGCCGCCCCCGAGCCGGATCTGATGATCCCGGGCGGACACGTCGTTGGCGCAGGTGTAGCCGAGCACAAATTCCAGCGCTTGTTCCCGGGAGACGTTTTTGCACGGTTTACCGATCACCACCGCGAGTTCGCACTCGTAATCCACCTCGTCGCTACGCAGATGCCGCGGCAGTTGGATCGGGCGGTTGGGATGCTGGAGGGTGTTGATGCCTTTGACAAAAAGCACGGGCCGCTCGGGAAGTGTCGCCCCGGTTTCCTCGGCGTGTTTGCGGTAGTTGAGGCCGATGCAAAGGATCTGGGTGGGCACCACGGGCGCGAGTAGTTCAACGATCTCGGCCGGCTCGCTGGTGACATGGAACGCGCCGTAAATGTCGCCTTCAATCCGCAGCGCGCCGCCTTCGGGCGTTTCGCTGGCAAAATGGGCGCGGCCGTGGGAATCGAGGTAACGGAGGATTTTCATGGGATGTGAAAGGGAGCGGGGTTCAAGCGAGCGTTTGCCAGATGCTGCCGACGGGATAGGTGTAAGCGGCGAGCGACTCGGGTTTCATGGTGATGCTGGTGCCGGGGGCGGTGGGGGCCAGATACCGGCCGCCCCGGACCACACATGGGTCGAGGAAATGTTCGTGGAGATGATCCACAAACTCCGTGATCCGGCCCTCGAGCGAGCCGCTCACGCAGATGTAGTCGAAGATGGACTCGTGCTGGACGTATTCGCAGAGCCCCACGCCCCCGGCGTGGGGGCACACGGGGACGCCGAACTTGGCCGCCAAGAGCAGCACCGCCACCACCTCGTTCACGCCGCCCAGCCGGCAGGAGTCGATCTGGCAATAGGCGATCGCGCGGGCCTGGAGGAGTTGTTTGAAGAGCACCCGGTTCTGGCAGTGTTCCCCCGTGGCCACGCCGATGCCCAGCGGCTCCAGCGCCCGGGCAATGGCCGCGTGGCCCAGAACGTCGTCGGGCGACGTGGGTTCCTCAATCCACAGCGGTTTTTGCGCCGCCATGGCCCGGGTCCATTCGATGGCCTGCGCGACGTCCCAGCGTTGGTTTGCGTCGATCATGAGCTGATGGTTCCAGCCGATTTCCTCGCGCACGATCGCCGCGCGGCGCTGGTCGTCGGCGAGGTCCTCGCCCACCTTGATCTTGAAATGGGTGAACCCGTCCGCGAGCGACTCCCGGCAGAGGCGCCGGATTTTTTCATCGGAATACCCGAGCCACCCGGCGGAGGTGGTGTAAGCCGGGTAGCCGGCCTGGCGCATCTCGGCCTCGCGCGCGGCGCGGGTCGGGGCGAGTTTTTCGAGCATCGCGAGAGCCTCCTCCGGGGTGAGCGCGTCGGTGAGGTAACGCCAGTCCACCATCTCCACGATCTGGGCCGGGGTGAGGTCGCTGAGCAGTTTCCACAGGGGTTTGGACTCGAGTTTGGCCCACAGATCCCAGAGCGCGTTGACCACGGCGGCCGTGGCCAGATGGATCACTCCTTTCTCCGGCCCGATCCAGCGCAGTTGGCTGTCGCCGGTGAGATGTTTCCAGAACGCCCCCGGAGCGTCGGTGAACGCCGCCACGTCCTGGCCCACCACCAGCGGGCGCAGGGCTTCCACGGCCGCCACGACAATCTCCGTGCCGCGTCCGATGGTGAAGGTGAGCCCGTGCCCGGCGATCCCGTCGCCGCGGTCGGTGATGAGTTCCACATACGCTGCGGAATAGTCCGGATCGGGGTTCATCGCGTCCGAGCCGTCCAACGAGAGGGAGGTGGGAAACCGCACGTCGCGGACGCGCATGCCGGTGATTTTGCCTTGGTGCTTCATGTGCGGGGAAAGGGGATGGGAAAAAGGAGGAGGGAAGAAAGGGGGCGTGTTATTTGCCGGCGCTCCAGCCGCCGTCGATCATCTGGCAGCTGCCGGTGACCATCGCGCTTTCATCCGCGGCCAGGTAGACCGCGGCGGCCGCGACTTCCTCGGGACGCGCCATCCGGCCGTTGAGCTGGGTGGAGGCCATCTCGCGGTAAGCGGCCTGCGGGTCCGGATAGGAGGCGATGCGGGCCTGGACAAAGGGGGTTTCGACCCGGCCCGGGCAGATCGCGTTAAACCGCACGCCGGTGTGCGAATGATCCAGCGCCAGCACCCGGGTGAGCCCGACCACGGCGTGTTTGCTCACGGTGTAAGCCAGCCGGTCCCGGACGCCCACCAGGCCGCCAATGGACGCCAGCATGATCACGCTGCCCGAGCCTCGGGTGAGCATGCCCGGGACGAACGCTTTGCACAGATTGAATGGGCCGCGGACGTTGACTGCGTGCAGCCGGTCGAGGTCCTCGGCGTCGGTGGAAAGCAGGTTCCCCACGTGGCCGATCCCAGCGTTGTTGACCAGCACGTCCAGGGCGGGGATCGCCGTCGCCAGCGCTTTCGCGGCGCCCGGGTCGCTGACTTCCAACGTCGCGAAATGCGCCCTGCCGCCCGCGGCGCAAATTGCCGCCACGGTGGCCTCGCCGGATTCCGCGTCCCGGTCGGCCACCCAGACGGTGGCGCCTTGCCGGGCAAAGACTTCTGCAATGGCGCGGCCGATACCTGAGCCGGCGCCGGTGACGAGGGCGGTTTTATGATCGAGTCGAAACATAGAGAGAGGAGTGGGCAGAACCGGGCGGCGCGCCCGGGGGGGGGCAGTTTAAGCCGAAGCGGGAGCAGGCCAATCGGCGAGATCGGGGTTGTCGGGAAGTCCGATCTCGGAGCGGGCGTTTTTGATGTGCGCGGTCATGTGCCGGGCCGCGGTGTCGGCGTCCCGGCGCAGAATGGCGTCGAGGATTTCCTGGTGCGCCTGGATGGGCCGCTCCTGGGTTATGACGCGGAAGCCTCTGCCGTGGGCCGTGGCGAGGAGTTCAGCGAGGGATTCGATGACCAGCAGCAGGATCCGGTTACCCGAGGCCTCGGCGAGGGCGCGATGGAAATCCATGTCGGCTTGCACAGCTGCTTCGAGGGTTTGGGCATCGCGCAACCGGTGTTGGGCGGCTTGGAGCGGAGCGAGTTGTTCGGGGGAGGCGCGCCGCGCGGCCAAACGGGCGGCGTGGGGCTCGATCATGAGCCGCAGTTCAAAGAGTTGCTCGAGGCGGGCGGATTCCTCGGGCACCTTGAGATGGAGCGCGGCGGTGAGGGGTTTGTGGAGCTGATGGACGATCCGGGTGTTGTGGCCTTGGCGGATCTCGACGAGGCCCTGGAGCTCGAGGCGTTGGATGGCTTCGCGCAGCACATTGCGGCTGACGCCGAGTTGAGCGGCGAGTTCACGTTCGGCGAGGAGAGTGCCGCGGGCGGCGGTCTCTTCCTCGAGGAGCGAGGCTGCGAGCCGATCGCAGACCTGCTGGACGAGGGAAGGCGACTTTTGGATGGGGGCAACGGGTCCGGGCGGCATGGGGTTGGATGGCAGGACCAGTTGTCGCCCCGGGTCAATTCCCTAAAATTTCAACTCGGTGGGAGCGGTGTTCCAACGCATCTCCCGCCCTTCACCGCCCGTCCCCCGCCGCTTCTCCATCGGGCGCCAAGAACCGCCCGCCGCGCCGCCGCGAAACCGCCTCTCGCCACCCGGCCGGCCTACGGACGCTTGGATTTGCCGTTGGCGCCGCTCTCGGGCACCGCACCCGGCAGTGTCTGCGCAGGCGCGAACGGCACGGGCGCCGGGCGCGGCTGTTGGATTTCACGTGGCCTCGTTTGCATTTGCGACGCGCCCTCGGGCTGTGGCTGGCGTGTGAATTCGCGCGGACGGATCGCCTCGGGGCTCGGTCGGGCGGGCTCCTGCGGCTGCCGTGGCGCCTCCATCGAGCGCCGGAGCTCCGGTTGACCGGCGGCTTCCCGTTGCCTCGTGTTTTCGTTCTGAGGCGCCACCGCGCGGGTGTCTGACCCGAACCCGTTTCCCGCGGGGCGCTGCGTCGGGGCGAACGGCCTTCTGCCCATCCCCTCCGGAACACTCCCGGGCGCGGTCGCCGGGGTCGGAGGGTTCTGGAGAGCGCCCGGGACGACGGGGGGCGAGGTGGGTCTGGGCGAAGGAAGTGGGTTCCTGCCGATGGACGGGTTTTCCGGTCGCCCGGGGACTGAGCCCGGCCCCGGCGACGGCTGGACCGCGGGCGCGCCAACCGGGGGCCGGCTCGGGGGGAGGGGCTGAGGCGCGTTGGCCCGATTCCCGGGGCTGCGACCCGGTGCCTCGGCCCGTTGGCCTGGCTGAACGGGCTGAACGGGCTGAACGGGCTGAACGGGCTCCGCGTTCACCGGGGAACGCGGCGGCAATTTCGGTACGGGAATCCCCGGGGCCTGGGGTTGTCCGGGGATCGGCGGTTGTGTTCCCGGCGCTGGCGCCGAGGAAGTGGGTGGGGGAAATCGGCCGGGCTGTGGCTTGGGCGTGGCGGTCAGTTCGAGACTCTGCGGCACCGCTTTCAGCTCGCGCCGTTGCACCGGCTTTGCGGGGGCGGTTTCCGGGGTCTCGCCGTTGCCCTGTTTTTTGATCAGCTCCCGCAGATGCGCGCGAGCGCCCGGGTCGTCTATTCCTTGCCAGCCCCGGCTGACTTGCTGCGGCTCCACGGCCCGGCCGACGCGGCTGGGTTTGAGCGGGGCGGAATTCGTCGGCGCACTCACTGCGGGGGCGAACACCTCCAGCGCGTTGCCCCGTTGCCGGGCCCGGGGGAGCTCCGTTCCGGCTCTGAGATCACTCCGGCTCGGGGCCCCGCCGCCAGCGCCGGCGAAAGGCAGCGCGGCGGAGTTGCGCAGGAGTTTGAGTGCCGGGATGGGTCTCTGGCTGCGGGAACCCACGAAGTCGTACTGCGGGCCGCCGCAGTAAATGACGTTGTTGACGGTGTTGTAGGTGATGTTGGTCACGTTCACCGTGTTCACGATGAGGGTGATGTTGTGGGTGCGGGGATAAATCACTTCCCGGAGCACCGGCGCCCCGAGGTGGCGCACATCGCAGAAGTTGTAATGGGCTGGGCCGATATCAAACCGGGTGTCCGCCCAGACGCTGATGCCCGTGCGGGGGTAAAACCGCGCTTCGGGGGGCAGAGGCGCCCAGCCGATGGTTTGGTCGCTGAAACGCCAGGAAACCCAGGCGGGCCCCCATTCCAGGCCCGGCACCCAACACCACCCGGCGTTCCGCAGCCGCATCCAGCGCCCGTAATGGAAACAGATCCCACCCCAGGCCTCGTGACTCACCCAGGTCCAGCCGGCGTCGGTGTAGGCCCAGTAGCCCTCCGTGTAGGGTGCCCAGTCCTGCCCGATGCCCGACGGTTGCCAGCAGTATCCGTAACCCGGGACCTCGATCCATTCGCCGTAGGGATCGAGGGCTTCATAGAAATCCTCCAGCGCGATGTCGGCTTTTGCGGTGCCCGGCAATGCCGCGGCGAACAGCGCGCTCAGGAGAAAAAAGAGGGCGAAAAGGCGGGGAGTTTTCATGGGTCCGAAAGAGGGGGGGATCGCGGTTTGGACGGGCGCGCCCGGACTCTATTCATAGACTGTCGTGGAAACATCGGAAATGTTCCCGGCACAGGACGGGCATCCCCAAAAAACGCCCTTCTGAACGGTTTGCAGGGGAGGTCTCTTTCCCCGGCACCCGGTTTCCGGGCAAGTCCGCTTTGTTTGGGCCGGACTAAGGCCCCGGGGCGGGCGCACCCCTTTTCTCCGAGCGGGAGAAAGAGCGCGCTGAGGTGATCTGTGGGGAAACCTGCGTCACACAGGGGGGCTCCTTTGTTTTTATAAAAACTTCATCTTACACGCAGTTTGAGCGTGTTTTTTCCCCGCCTCCAAGGCACTCTCCCCGGCCTTTCGGTAATCCCGACGCCCGACTGCCTCCTTGGGGGCAACTTTCCTAGAGCCTGTCATGCACTTTGACGGAAGATGGAACTTAGCATCAGGGTTGCGAAGCTCAGCCAGTGTAAGCCGGCCAGAGTCGTCGAAAGTCGTTCGTAGTCCCGCGCAAGGCGCCGGAAGCGTGCTGCCCAGCCGAAGGAACGCTCGACCACCCAGCGCCGTGGCAGAAGGACAAAGCCGCGTTTGGCTTCCTGTAGTTTAACCACTTCCAGGCGGATTGAGTGTTCGGCGGCGGCCGCTTGCGGGTTCTCTCCGGTGTAACCTTGATCCACAAAAGCCAGTTCCACATTGCCGTTGGTCACCTCCTGGATCTTCGCGGAGAGTTCGCCGACCTGGGCGCGATCCTGTTCGTTGGCGGGAGTCACTTTGAGAGCGAGCAGGTGCCCCAACGTGTCCACGGCGATATGGACCTTGGATCCCTTCCTGCGTTTAGCTCCGTCATAAGCGGCCCGGCCCCCGCTCTCCGGCGTCGACTGCAAGGTGCGACTGTCGAGGATTGCCGCAGTCGGATGTTTGTTGCGGTCCGCGAGCAGCCGCAAGAGCATCCGCAGATCATGGGCCATCGCCTCAAAGCAGCCCGCTCGCATCCACCGCTGCGTCTGTTGGTGGACCGTGTGCCAGGGAGGGAGGTCATTGGGCATCATCCTCCAGGGGCACCCAGCCCGGATAAACCACCGCAGAGCATTAAAGATGGTCCTCAGAGAGTGATCGCGTTGAGGAGCATCCTCCTTCATCAGGGTCAAATACGGTGCGCAGAAGTCCCACTCTTCATCGGTGACATCACTGAGGTATCCGGTGCGTTCTTTGGCCATCCCAAGCCTGATCTCAGAAGTGTATAAAAAA
>CAMARB010000202.1 GCA_945860355.1 Chthoniobacter flavus
ACTCCCGGGTCGAAAGTCCCCGTGTGGTTCCGGCCGAAACTCGCGGGATCCTATGAGATTGTGTGCGCTCAGTTGTGCGGGGCGGGGCACTACGCGATGAAAGCGTCGATGGTTGTGGAGGACGAGGCGGCGTGGAAAAGTTGGTATACGGAGCTGTCTGAGTTGCAGCATCCGGCAAAGCCAAACTCACCTGCGAAGTAGTCTCACTGGTCACGGGACCAAGGTGGGCATTGTCACGTTCACCGAGGACCACATTTGAAACCACATCAAGATAGTGTTTCGCCAGGTTGGCTCGGGGCCTTTTCGAAGGTCGTTGTGGCCCTCACGTTTCTGCTCATTTTCGTGGGCGGGCATACGACCACGGCCGGCGCAGGGATGGCATTCCCTGACTGGCCGTTGAGTGGCGGTTCAGTTAATCCGAATCAGTGGTGGAATGACGTATTTCAGCGTCTCGAACACGGCCACCGTTTGATTGCCTCTCTTGTAGGCATTTCTGTTGCCGTTCTGTGTGCCGGAGTCTGGGGCCGCCTTTGGGCGGTGGCTGCTTCAGTTACGGTGGGTTTTTTTGTTTCCGTTCTGGCGAAGTTAGCCGGCTTCCCCGGTCTCATTGCGCACGGCGCTCTATGGGGTACGGTGGCGTCGTTCGTGCTATTTTTGACCTTCCAAGGGTTTAGTTCGGTTGCCGTGTCTGACTCCCGCGTGCGGGTTCTTTCGCTGCTTGCTTTCGTTGGGGTCTGCGTTCAGGCGGTGCTAGGTGGCCTCAGAGTCACAATCGAGAGCGGCGGAAGCCCCGGGGTTGCGTTGGTCTTCAGGGTGATCCATGGGTGTTTTGCTCAGGTTGAGCTTTCGTTGTTGGTAGCCGTTGCGGTGATGCTTTCGTCCTCGTATCCAAAGATAAATGCCGACCCTGTTTTGCGGCCCGTGCGCAAATGGCTCTTTGTTGTCCTATGCGCTCTTTTCGCGCAACTTGCGCTTGGGGCGGCGATGCGCCATCGAGGCGCTGGATTGGCGATATCCAGTTTTCCGGCAGCCAATCCTGGCGGTGGCTGGTTGCCAGCTTTGCACACGGCTGATGTCGATCTTAATTATGCCCACACGCGGGTCGGGGCGTTGCTCGTTGCGGGGGGCGTGGTTTGGGTTCTCTTGCGGTTAATTGTTAGCGCCGGCGGGCAGCGCGGATTGAGGGGTTGGGCCGTTTGCGGTCTCGGGCTGCTCTTCGTCCAAGTGGGGCTTGGTGTTTCCATCATATGGTATTTGCGGCCGCTGGTGCCGACCACTTTTCATGTGTTGAACGGTGCAGCGCTTGTCGCTGTTTTTGTGTTGCTTACGGTCCGCGTGAGCAGGAGTTGCCGTTTGGTCGGTGATACGGATGGAGTTACAGAGAGGAGGATGGCGGATGGATTCGCAGGATAAGCAGTTTTCGGCTCGGATGGGGGACGCAGGGGAGGTCCCTGAGATCGGGTTAATCAGCGACTTGGTGACACTCACCAAGGCCCGTCTGAGTTTCCTCGTGATTCTCACCACATTTGTGGGTTTTTGCATGGCGGGCTCAGGGAGCCTTAAATGGGGCCTTCTGTTCCACGCTATTTTTGGCACGACGCTGGCCGCGGCGGCTGCTGCTGTTCTCAATCAATGGACTGAGAGTCATGTCGATCGTTTGATGGAGCGGACCCGGCAGAGACCTCTGCCGGCAGGGCGGATGGAACCTGCTTTTGCGCTCTGGTTTGGAATTGCTTTGGCGCTCGTAGGTGTCGCTTGGCTCTGGTTTACGACGAACGCTCTGAGCGCGCTGCTGGCGGCGGCGACCGTCCTGATCTATTTGTTCCTCTACACGCCCCTGAAGCGGCGGACCGCGTATTGCACCCTGATTGGCGCCGTCTCTGGAGCGATCCCTCCGGTGATCGGGTGGACAGCGGCCCAGGGGGAAAGTCCCGTTCTGGGGCTTTGGGCTTGGGTGCTCTTTGGAGTGCTGTTTACGTGGCAGATGCCCCACTTCTTGGCGATTGCTTGGATTTACCGCGATGAATACGCGCAGGCGGGTTTTGTCATGCTCAAGCGTGAGGACGCTGGTGGACTTTGGACCGCGTTGGTGAGTCTCTTTTTTGCCGGGTTGTTGGCGGTTACCTGTTCAGTTCCTTACTTTGCGGGGCTCAACACTTCCTTCTACCTTTTCGGCGCTCTGATCCTCAACGGGGCCCTCCTTTTCTTAGCGTCTCGGTTTCTGCTTGAGCGCTCCACAACTACAGCACGCCGCTTGTTTTTCGGTTCCATCTTTTTTCTGCCTCTGCTCCTTGGCGTCATGGTTCTGACCAAACGATGAGCTTTTTGACGCCGATTAGACTTTGGGGCCTGCTCCTTTCGCTCCTACTTGTCGCTCTATTTTGGAGCTGGTCCGGAAAAAAGGACGCCGCGTTTGAGGTCTACACAACTCCTGCCAGGGCGGATTTGGTGCGTCATTGGCCGGTTCCTGATTTTTCTTTGACGGAGCGAACCGGTAAGACGGTGTCCCTCGCGGACTTGAAGGGTAAAGTGTGGGTGGCGGATTTCTTCTACACAACGTGTCCGGGGCCATGCCCGATGATGACGAGCCGGTTAAAGGAAATCCATGAGGCCACCCGGGGCCGGTCTCGGGTGCTGCTGGTTTCAATTTCGACCGATCCATCGAAGGATACGCCGAACATGCTGAGGCTGTATGCCGAGAAATTTGGAGCGGACGAACGTTGGCTCTTCCTAACGGGGGACAAGGGCGCGATTTTTGAGCTCGCCAACAAAGGATTCAAATTGAGCGTGACCGAGGAGGGCGGCACTGAGCGGGAGCCTGTGACCCACAGCACGAAGTTGGTTTTGGTGGACAAAAATGGGATGATTCGTGGCTTCTACGAAGGCACGTCTCAGGGGGACCTTTCAAAAATCGAGCGCGACATCAGCCGCCTAGAAAAAGAGACACGATGAATGTCAACGACCTGCCTTTATTGAACGCTAGCCTGAACGGTATTAGCGCTCTTTTGATTGTGACGGGCTTGGTTTTTATTAAACGCGACCAAAAGCGGGCTCATATCGTTTTTATGAGCCTCGCTCTTTTAACGTCCGCCCTCTTTCTCTCCAGCTACCTGACCTATCATTGGATGACGCAGGGTTTGGTGACCAAATTTACCCACGCAGGTTGGCCTCGATCGGTTTATTTCTTTATCCTTTTTACCCACATCCCGCTGGCTGCACTCACGGTCCCTTTGGTGGCGATGACCGTGATTCCCGCTTTAAGGGCGCGGTTTGATCGGCACCGCCGCATTGCCAAGTGGACGGTGCCAGTTTGGTTATATGTGTCGGTAACGGGCGTCCTCGTCTACCTGATGCTCTACGTCTGGTATCCACCAGCACGTTGAGTTCATCCGAGTGCCGTCCTAGGAGGTTCCTCCAAGAGCCCCATTTGACGGCGGAGACCCCTGACGGGGCGAGGGCCGTGAGCGTCGCGTCTTGAAGCGGGCAATCGTTTCCGAGCCCAGGCTCCGTGGCGCTTTAAAAAGGAGGCCCGCTTACAGCCCCTGATCTTCCGGTGGAAGAAACACGCGGAAGCGGTTTTTATCGATGGCCTTCATGTAAGCCTCGTGCGGTGACACAATACCCTGCTGCATGACCTGCCAAATGGCGTCATCCATGAACTGCATCCCTTGGCTTTTGCCGCCGACGATCACGTCTTGGAGCTTCTGCGTGGCACCTTCGCGGATAATGGCGCTGGCTGCGCTGTTGACCACAAGGATCTCGTTGACCGCCACTCGGCCCCCGCCGTCCAGACGCTTCATTAGCAGCTGCGCCACAACGCCTCGCAAAGAGTTGGCGAGCATGGTCCTTACCTGAGCTTGCTGATCGCTCGGAAAGACGTCGATCATCCGGTCCACCGTTTTCCGGGCGTTGTTGGTGTGGAGCGTTCCAAAAACCAGCAGTCCTGTTTCTGCGGCGGTTAGCGCCAGCTGAATGGTTTCCAAGTCCCGCATTTCACCCACCAATACGATGTCTGCGTCTTCGCGGAGTGCGGCCTTGAGTCCGACTGGGAAGCTCGCAGCGTGTTCTGGCACCTCCCGTTGCGTGATGATCGAGCGTTTGTTGCCGTGTACGAATTCGATGGGTTCCTCCACCGTGATGATGTGGCGATGGAAATGGGTGTTGATGTAGTCGATCAACGCGGCGAGCGTCGTGGATTTGCCCGAGCCGGTGGGACCCGTGACCAGCACGAGACCTCCCCGGAGGTCCCCGAACTCTTTGACCACTGCCGGGATTCCCAGCTGGTCGAGTGTCATGATCTTGGTCGGAATCAGACGGAAAACCGCGCCGTAGCCATGGGTTTGTTTGAGAAAATTGCACCGGAACCGGGAATTCTCATCCATCTCGTAAGCGAAATCGAGGTCCCCAACCTCCTCATACCGGGTCCAGCGCTCGGGTCCCGAGATCTCACTCATCATGTAAGCCATTTCGTCCCGGGTCAGAGCCTCGTTGCGAATGGGAATGATCTCGCCGTGTCTCCGGATTTTCGGAGGGGCTCCCTCTCCGAGGTGGAGATCCGAAGCGCCTGCGGTGACGAGAACTTCGAAGAACTGGTCGATGTATGGCATGGGAAAGGGGGGGGCGGCCGTGAGGATCTCTTATGAGCTGTGAAGGAAACGGTTTCGGCTGGGCCGGCTGTTATCTTGCGAGTTGCTGACGCATGACCTGTTTTTGTTCGGAGCGCGCATAGGCTTCCTCCGCCGAAATAATGCCCTGCTGGCAAAGCTCGAGCAGAGAGTCGTCCATGAGTCGCATCCCGTTTTTTCTGCCCGTCTGGATGATGCCGGGCAGCATGAACGTCTTGGCTTCCCGAATCACGTTCCCGACGGCAGGAGTGTTCGTAAGAATTTCCAATGCCAACGCCCTCCCCCGGCCGTCTGCCCGCGGGACGAGCTGCTGGGAGACGATGCCGCGTAAACTTTCACTCACCATGATGCGGATCTGCTCGCGCTGATCCACGGGGAATACGTCCAAAACGCGGTCCAGAGTCCGTGAAGCGTTTCCGGTGTGGAGGGTTCCCAGCACGAGGTGACCTGTTTCGGATGCCGTAATGGCGAGCTGGATCGTTTCAAGGTCGCGCATTTCGCCCACCATGATCACATCCGGGTCCTCGCGGAGGGCGCCTCTCAAAGCGGCGCCGAAGGAGCGGGTGTGCGTGTGAACCTCCCGCTGGGTCACGTGGCAGCCTTTGGATGCGATCACGTATTCGATTGGATCCTCCAACGTGATGATGTGGTCGTGACGATGCAGGTTGATCTCCTCGATCAAGGCCGCGAGCGTCGTGGATTTTCCGGAACCCACGGCTCCCGTGACCAAAACCAAGCCGTTTTGATATTGGGTGAGCAGCTTCAGACTGGACGGCAGCCCAAGGTCGTCCATCGTCCGGATGTCGCGTTTGATAATCCGAAAGACGATGTCGATTCCGAGACGATGGCGGACGACACTGGCGCGGAAGCGACCGGTCTCATTGGCGTAGGCGAAATCCACATCGCCCCGCTCGTGGAGAATGCGTTGTTGTGCATCGGAGAGAAATCCCAGGGCGAGTCTCTCGGTGTCGGCCGAACTGAGCACCGAAGCCTTGAGCCAAATGGGTTCCAAGGTTCCGTAGCGCCGCCAGATGGGCTGTGAGTTGGCTCCGAGATGAATGTCAGACGCGTCGGATTCAAGGCCTACCTTGAGATACTGGTCCACATGTTCGAAAGCGTGAACCGGTTCACTTTGAGAGGGGGGATTCAGAGCCATTGGGATGGCCCCAGAGAGCTATCCGGGGAGCGCCGAAATGCAAGGCAGAGTTCCGGTTCCGCACCGTCCGCAGCGCTCGTCACCCCGGCGGCGCCGGGCTTTTGTCCGGGGCCCCAACTCCCTCTAGAAAGGGGGGGAACCTTCGGAGCGGGACCGCCGAGGCGCTTCTTCCCGGGGAAACCGAAAACCGCGTGCCGCGTTTTTCCTGGCGAATTCCGCGAGTTGACCGGTGGCCCAGTTCGCCAGCAGCGGTTTGGAAAGATCAAACGCCAGCTTGAGTGCGCCTATCCAGAGGCCCGTTTTAGCGGATCGCGCCAACGGATCCGCGGCTGGCGCTGATGAGGGAGCTTTGTTGCGTTTTGAAGGCCTCACCAAAACCAGCCCCAGCAGGGCGGCCCCCCCCAACCATGCCCATCTGTGCGTGGTAAGAGATGTGCGCAGTTTTTTGCCGAGATCGGCGTGGAGTCGGACACCCGCTGCATGTGTGCCCGCGCGGCCGCGTGCGTGCTCCAGCGTGCGGATCAGCTCAGACTTTCGGTCTTGGAGGCTAGCCATTCCTGATCTTTTTTGAACTCATTGAAGGTGTCTTTGAAGACGGGTTCCGCGAGCCGGGACCGGGCGGTGAGGCAGAGAACGGTGGCCAATGCGAGATGCAGCAACCCCATTCCGAGCGTCACCCAAATCCACGAGTGTCCGTCGCCGAGAGCCCACGCCAGGAGGAATACAACCGCCAGGCAGAAGAAAAGATAGCCGATGAAAAAGACAATCAGCGCGGCAATCGTCAGCGCCAGGATTGCGGTGAAATGTCCGGCGGCCTCCCTTCCTTCGATCCCGGCGAGATCCAGCAGCGCCCGCAAATAGGCGAGCAG
>CAMARB010000203.1 GCA_945860355.1 Chthoniobacter flavus
GCACCAGGTGCCCCTCCGGCACCCAGTCCCGAAGGTCCGGGGGCATCAGCAACGGAGTGTCGTGGTCAACGGAAACGAATTTGGCCGCCATACCTACTCAACCCCGCAGGTTAGTTTTTCGTGGGGGGAAAGTCCGACAGGCTGCTAGCAGCCTTTCGGACTTTCCCGCCCACCAAAGACCCTCGGATCGCGCCTCTCAAGCCCGACAGGCTTTTAGGGGTTCAATCCGGGTTCCGAGTTGGGGTTCTGCGCCAGAGACCCGTAGACGACCTCGGAATCTTTGTTAGGAGACTCCGATTGCTCAACCGCCGCCTCTGACACCTTTTCATCTGAGGCCTCCGCAGAAGGAATGTGGCCTGGGGCGGCCGTTGGAGCTTTGGAAGCGTCGTTCTCGCTCGGAGCGGCGACAGAGTCCTGTTTCGCGGAGAGCGGCAAATCCAAGCTGCCGTCATGAAACTCAATCACATGGCCAGCGTGTATCAGGTAGTGAAGGTCTGAAGCCAGCGCGGACTTTTTGGTCTCCAAATCAGGAATCTCCGTCTGCTCTCCTAAAAGCAGGGAGGCCAACTCGGGACGGGAGATCCGGGGATGCGCCTCGATGGCCGAAAGGATTGCGGCTATGCCATCCGAAAAACTCTGCGCGGCTCCATGTCGCACAGGACGGATAGGGGAGAGATGAAGAACGCGCTTCCGGTGTTTGAAAAAGTGGAGACCCACCTCCACGAAACGAGGCCGCAAATGATGAACGAGGCTCCCGGGAAATCCACGTTCCTGCTCCCATGACGCACGGAGCGCCGTGGTGATACTCCGATCCGTGCAGGCCCTGCTGGCGACCCCGCTGATCTCCAAAGTCACACCGCTCTTGATCAACTGAGGCAAATACACCTTACGGAAATGCTGCTCGGCCTCAGCCGCATTTTTGAAAACCGTGGGCTCTTCCTCCTTGATAGTGGTGAATGTGACGCTGGAGCGGGCTTTTTCTTTCCACGCGTTGATCGTCTGCTCGTCAGTGGACATCACGATGTCCTCATGTTGAAACTCCTGAAAGGACATCCGCCGACTAAAACGCTCCTCGTAAAGGCTCCTGAGGGCCGGTTGATAGGAGTGGTAGTTCGTGGGCCCTAAGAGCGCGCCCGTCGAACGGCTTTTTGCGACGTTTGTAAAACTTCCCTTGATCGGTTCACCCTGAACCACTTCCTCCCGATAGTAATCATCCTTGAATCGCGCAAAAGCGCTCCGCTCCAGCGACGCTAGGTCAAATGACGCGGGCCCATCGTCCAGTTGGTAAAGCAGCTTGGACGGGTCCAGAGAAGTGATCCGAACGCGATGTCTTTCGGGCTTCTCGAGGAAAAGACGGGCGGTTCCGAAGAGGGGATATGCGCGGAAACCCGACCTAATTTGTTTGGCGATTCCCAGTGCCCCGCCCGGCTCGGGAAGAAATTCGACGCGCACAGCGGGGGACATAACCGGAGCGTGAGGCGCAGCTGCCGGACCAGCGGTGGAAGCCTTGCCCTCAAATGGGCGCGACCGCCGCGCGCCGCGATCATCGCGTCGAACATCCCGGCCACCTTCACGGCTTCCGCTCGCGGGGCGAGGGCCGCGCCGATCTTGGCGCTGGCCTGCCTGAGGCCGCTGAGCCCGATTGGGGCGGTCGCCCCGAGAGTGACGGTCGGCAGACTCCCCCTGATAGTTCGCATAGCGATTCTGGGAGGGGCTTTCCTTAAGCCAATCGGGCAAAAACTTCAGGTCAAAATCAGAGGGCAAATCGCTCATGTGTTCGTTCTTATGGTGTTTCTCTCAAAATGTAAACGGGGCCGCATCTCCGCCACCCGAGGCCCGGCGGCAGGTTTTGGGAATTATTTGTTGCCAAGATTTTCCTCGGCCTCTAAAGCGTGAACCCCAAAATAAACGCAACCAACTCCTACAGACTCCATTCTATGTCAGAAAAATCCATCGAGGATAAAGTGAAGGACATCATCGTCGAGCAGCTCGGCGTCAATCCCGAGCAGGTAACCCAAACCGCGTCCTTCATCGAGGACCTGGGCGCCGACTCCTTGGACACCGTTGAGTTGGTCATGGCTTTCGAGGAGGAGTTCTCCGTCGAAGTTCCCGACGAAGACGCGGAAAAGCTCCAGACGGTGGGTGATGTGGTCAAATACATCGAAGACAAAACCTCCAAGTAGGGCTCTTCCTGGCGGGACTCCTCACAGAGATTCCTCTCTTCAAAAAGCACGGCATTCCGCCGTGCTTTTTTTGTGCACCCGAGAAGCGCAAACGCCCTCGGGGAACCTCATACGACTGGATCTGATCACCATTTATCCGAGAAATCCAACCTCCCAGAATCGATCGAACGCGGTTGCGCAATCTCGTGGACGTCCTGATTGCGCGTCGTTGTGTGGTGCGGACAGATTCAAGGACATGGCGCTTTTTCGGGGGATGCTAGAAAGCCTGGTTTGGCTCGTTTTTGGACCTGCCCAAAGGCACCCTGCGCCACGGCGCGTCTGCGGCCTAGGATTCCCGGGAGGTTTTTCAAAGCCTTCGTGCGCTGGACTCAGAGCTTGATGGAAGCGTTCTCTGAATGTGTGGTGTCCATTGAGGGTCAAGCGCTGCATTCGGCGATAGACCAACGGCAGAGCCCTCAGCCGCTCGTCGTGCGCCCGGGCGGCGGGCAACGGGCTGGTGCTCGGGCGGTGCCAGGGCGCAGACAAAAGCAACAAGATCACACCAGTGCCTGATTTGCTGCGCAGTCTCGAGTTGGCGGCTTGCTGAGGCCCGCGAGCAAATCAACGCAATCGTCGGCGACTCCATTGAGCGGACGGATCCGGGCCTGAATTATTGGAGACGGTGAAACAAGGGCACGGGCGGATCGAAACTCGCCGACATTGGCAAAGTGAAAGAATCCGCTGGTTCGTGGGGAGGGCCGCGTGGAAGTCACAGCGCTGTGTTGTTGTGGTGGAGCCTGTGCGCGAGATCGAAGGAAAGAGCGGGATGCAGAGCCGTTGCCACAAAAGTAGTCTGCCGTTGGGCTCTCGGCGCTTCTGAAAGGCGGTAACCAGTCACCGGGGGTTTGGAGAGGCAGATCCACTGGGGGCTCGACGGCGTCTTCAACGAGGAGCAAAGCCGGGGTGAGCCCAGCTATTTTGGCATTCCGACCGGTTTGCAGCGTCAGGCCTCCGGTATGCGGTCTCGCACAGATGAAGTCGTTAGCGGTGTGCGCCGGACTTGACGCCGAGACGATGTCGGCCGCCGGTGATGGCAAGGCAACAACTGGATCGCTAAGCCGCCTCGAGTCCATCCGAGTTTTTTTTGGTTAGCTTTTCGGTCCGATCGAACCGGGCTTGGTAGTTCGTTTTGGAAATTGGCTCGTTAAACCAGCTGTGAACAACGGTGCCCTTGGACGGGCTTGTGGCGCGGAGCCCAAATCCGCTCACAAGTTATTCACAAACCCGCAAGTGCCACATAATGCGGTTAATGCAAATAACATCATACAATACATGTCATATGAAATCAAATATCCGGGGTGCTTGGGTCGCTTTCGTATCGCTGCCTCCTCTGCGGTTCTAGCCTCAGATCAACGCACCCCTGGGCACGCAATTCCTCAAAGACCGGTGCATTATCGGTCGGCCGCTTCCAATTCCGGCCAGCCCCCACAAGCTCCCGAGTTGCAGACTGCGCTCATACGGGGAAACAACCAAGCCGGGCTAATTCCTGACGGAAGTAAACCCGTCAGCGTAACAATCAGTCGTCGATTAACTCTCGAATCCGGGCGAACTCCCGTTGAAGAAGGCCTCGGGCCTTTGTGTTTTTCTGATATGAATCCCCGGGACGCGCCCGCATAGAATCTGCTACTCTTATTTTGACTGGCAGACCAAGTCCCCCCATCTCATGGAAATCGCCCCTGATTCAGCCCCCGCCTCCGATCCCCTCACGCAGTTGTGCGCTGCATGCGATTCCACAGTCGACATCGAGGATCACGATCCACTGGATCTGGTGACATGCCCGCACTGCGGTGCAGAGATGAGGGTTTTTACTCAAGTTCGGCACTTTGAGTTAACGGAAGTCGCCGGACGCGGAGGCATGGGGGTCGTTTACAGGGCCACCGACACGAGCCTCCATCGGGATGTTGCTCTCAAGCTTTTGAGAAAAGACCACAGCAATCAGTCCGACTTCATCAAGCAGCTGGAGACTGAGGCGGCTATCACTGCGTCGATTAATCACCCCCATGTCGTCAAGGTGTTCTCCACGGGATACGACCGGAGCCGGTTCTATATTGCGATGGAGATGGTGAGCAAAGGATCTCTGGACGACCTGATCCGGATTCAAGGCTCGGTGGCGGAGGTACAGGCTCTGCAGGTCGGTATCCATATCGCCAAAGGTCTTCGCGCCGCCCATGAACGAGGGTTGATCCACCGGGATGTGAAACCGGGAAACGTTCTCTTTTCGGACGCGCACACGGCAAAGATTGTGGACTTTGGCTTGGCGATTTTCATGGAAGATGAGGAGAGCGTCCGCGGAGAAATTTGGGGGACGCCGTATTATGTTGCTCCGGAGAAGCTGGATAAAAAGCCGGAGGATTTCCGCAGCGATATCTACTCTTTGGGGGCCACGCTTTTCCACGCTTTGGCCGGTCGACCGCCTTTTGAAGCGGAGACTCCCTCCTTGGTGGCGCTCAAACACCTCAAATCGCAGCCCGTGAGCCTACAGTCATTCGCTCCGCAGGTGTCGGGCAACACCGCCTATGTGATCAATCGAACTCTGCTCAAGGATCCCTCTTTGCGGTATCAGTCCTATGACGATCTGATCGAGCACCTCGAGTATGCTTTGGAGCAAATCGAGGCCACAGCGGGCCGCTCCGCTCCACACCAAAAGCGGGTGGTTCTTGAAAACGCGGTTCAGCAGAGAGCCATGGGGTGGATTACACTTTTAACGATTGCTGTCATTGGATTTTCTGGCGTGGCATTTTTCTCACTCAAAAATCGGGCGGGCGTTTCTCCTCCCGGATCAGCTTCTAGGAGCGAGGAGTTGATCGATAAAGAGCCGGGCAACCTTTCGGCGGAGGGCAAACGGGCGCTCCAGAAACTGCTAGATGGAGAACCTGAGGAAGCAGCTCGTGCGTTTCACACCATAAGCACTCGCGGGTCGCTTCCTGAGACGGAGTTAAAGTGGACCATGGTCCGGGAGGGCATGGCGGAGTTCGATGCGGGCCGAACACAAGACGCGCAGGCAATCTTCAGGGCCGTGGCCACCCGCCCGGCTAGATCGAGGCCGACTGAAGAGGAGAAAAAAATCGACGCGTTTTTTGCCGAACTCGGCGCTGTGCTCGCAATCGATGAGCCGGTCTCTCCGGACCGCTTGAAGGACGTAAAAATGAATCAGCCGGAGGCGCTTGCACTGCTGCTTTGCGGAATGAAGAACTGGCACATGGACAGGCTGGAGGACGCCGCGGCGATGTTCCGCCAGTTCCGTTCGGTCCGGCCCACCAGTCAGCATCTGTGGTTCCAAAAGCTGGTTCCCGTTGCCTCAAGATACTTGGACGACCTCAGTGCTTTCCAGATGGGCTTGCACAAGGTGAATACCGCTGCGACCCCTGGGCAGAAGGCAAATGCCGCTTCGGAACTGGTAAAATTCGACGGCCCGCTTGGTGCGCGTCTCCGCAAGCTGGTGCCCGAGGAAATCCTTTCTCAGGCGAGAGCGATCGCACCGCCAGTCCGCAGTGGCTCTCCCAATTGATCTCAGCAGACGGCTCGCAGGTGCAGGTTTCTTAGTTGGACAGGAAGCCCACACCAGCTGTGGCGTGCTTTGGATCGTGGCCATGGCCTTTTCCTGTTCACCGCGCAGCAGAGTCGTAAAGCCCTTATCGCCCCTGAGGCTCCTGCCAGGAAGGAGCGCATCTGACTCAAATCTCGCTGCGTGCTGGCAAAAATCAAAAATGGAAAGTCGATGGCGTTGACGGTGTAGTTTTCCGGATCACCCGTTTTGGTGCGACCAACAGCCTAACCCTACTTCGCGGACTCGCGGCAAAAAACGCCTATTTTCGGGGTTCAATGGCTCGGGAATGCGCTGTTTTACAGGGGGTATCCCTGCAAAAGGGCTTGTAGTGCCGACCCACCCCCTTGCGCGACGTTTTGCCGGAGTGATTGGATGAGGAAGGTTCCTGCGCTGAAAAAAGCGCCGCAAAGACGGCAAAGAGCATCTGTATTGGAGTGTGGTGGAGAACCGCCGGGTGGCCGGGGACCGGGTGGTTCAGCGCCATGTGCTCTATTTGGGCGAACTCAACGGCCTGCAGGAAGCGTCATGGCGCAAGACGGTTGA
>CAMARB010000204.1 GCA_945860355.1 Chthoniobacter flavus
CTGCTCAATCCATTCGGGGGCCCACGAATACCGCACTCGCACGAAACGCTCCCCGCCACCGGGGCCGCCCCAGGCGACGACGCTGCCACAACCGATAAAAAGAGCGCGCCCGCAGAGGAGCCCCGCGATGTTCCGGCTCAAGAAACAGCCAAAACGCCGCCCCAAAAAGGTGAGCATGAGCCGCCCACGCAACCGAGTCCGGCCCAAAAACTCCAGCTTGCGGTGGAGAAAGCCAACGACCTTGAAAAAAAGGAGGATTGGCCCGAGGCGATCCGGGCTTGGCTGCGGATTGGCAGCGAGTTTTCCGAGGAGAAAATCGCGAAAACCCACCTTGAAATCATCCTTCAACAGCTGCGCTCGCGGAGCAAAGCTGCCAAGCAAAGCGACTTCGAGGAGTTACGGGAGCCGGTGCGGCAAATCACCGAGCTGCGAGTGGTCGGCGCCATGCTTTATCTGGCGGAGAACTTGCGGGAGAAGGAACCCGGGTTGGCTTTGAAATGGTATGAGGAGGCCGCTGGCCACGGGGACATCACCGCTCTCATCCAGATGGGCCTTCTGCTCTCCAACGGACCGGGCGGGGTTCAGGCGGACGTGCGCAAAGCCTTCGAATGTTTCAAGACCGCCGCCGACAAAGGCGATGGCGACGCGAAATACCTGCTCGGCGAATGTTACCTGCGAGGGAACGGAACAACCCGGGACGAAAAACGCGGCATCGCGCTCCTTGGAGAGTCCTCGGACGCGGGCAACCTCTTCGCGAAAGACCTCCTTGGGACTTGCTACCACCGGGGCGTCGGCGTTGGCAAAGACCCGGTGAAAGCCCTGGAGCTCTTCACCGAGGCGGCGGATAGAGACTACGGCGTTTCCTGCGGAAACCTGGGCGTGCTTTACATCAACGGGGACGGCATGGCCAAAGCCGACCCTCAAAAGGCGGCGAAACTCTTCCAGAAGGGCATCCGGCTCAACGATTCCATGAGCCTCTTCCATTACGCGCGTTGCCTGGAAAACGGGCTGGGAGTTCCGGCCAGCGCCACGCAGGCACAGGAGTTCTACGTAAAAGCCGCGGCGGCGGGCGTCAAACCCGCCGCCGAATGGTGCCAAAAACGAGGGATTCCGCTGCCGCCGCCAAAGTAAATGACGAGAACGACTTTGCCCCTTGCCTCCCATAAGAGCGCTCTTTACAACGCTCGCTCATGAATTCCGGCATGATCAAAACGGGAGTGTTTTTGGGCGCCCTCTCTCTCACCCTTTCCGGCTGCCAGAACATGACTCCCGGTGAAAATGCCGCCGTGTTCGGCTCGTTGAGCGGGGTGGCCGCAGGGACGATTGCGCGCGCCGCGGGAATGAACACGGCGCAATCCCTCGCCGTGGGCGCCGCCGTCGGCGCCGTCGTGGCCGCGACCACCTACGTGCTGGCCAAGCGCCAGGCCACTGAACGGCAGAGGCGGTTGGCGGAACAAAACGCGCGGATCTATTACGGCCGACTTTCGCCGGAAAACAAAGCGGCTATGAAGTCTCGCAAGAGCCGCTACATCGCCGTGGACACGGCAAAAGACGAGCGCACCGCCCCGAACGCGCAAAAGTCGGTGATGATCTGGGACACACAGTCCCAGCAGGTGGTGGGCAACAACGTCTACGACGTGCAGAGCGCGCCCCGGGTCGGCTCGACCGCCAAGTTCGACACCTATTCCGCCGAATACGTCGGCAACGGCTCCTAACCCGATCCGCTGGCGACAACGCTTCAAGCCCCGAAACCCACGACCGGACAGGACTCCCAACCGCATTCCTTCTATTTTCTGAATGAACATCCACGAATACCAAGCCCGCGAGCTCTTTGAAAAATTTGGCGTTGCCACCTCCCATGGACGCGTCGCATTCACGCCGGAGGAAGCCCAACAAACGGCGCAGGGGTTGGCCGGAAAAAAGATCGTAGTCAAAGCCCAGATCCACGCGGGCGGCCGCGGCAAAGGCCATTTCACCAACGGATTCAAAGGCGGCGTGCACCTCTGCAACACGCCGGAGGAAGCGGGCCAGCTCGCGTCTCAAATGCTGGGTCAAACCCTGGTCACCCACCAGACCGGACCGGAAGGCAAGGTCGTCAACAAGGTGCTGGTGGTTGAAGCCGTGGACATCTCCCGGGAACTCTACTTCGCCATTCTCCTGGACCGCGCCACGAGCACCCCGGTGATCATCGCCAGCACCGAGGGCGGGATGGACATCGAGGCGGTGGCGGAAAAGTCTCCGGAGAAAATCTTCCGCGAGTTTGTGCACCCGCTCATTGGCCTGCAGCCCTACCAAACCCGCAAGATCGCGCACGCCCTCGGGTTGACGGGGCCGCTGCTGGGACAGGCCTCCAAGCTCTTCACGGCGCTCTACAAACTTTTCATCGCCCGGGATTGCTCCCAGATCGAGGTCAACCCGCTGGTGGTGACGCCCGATGGGCAGCTTCTGGCGCTCGATGCGAAGTTCAATTTCGACGACAACTCGCTCTACCGGCAGGCTGACATCGTGGCCATGCGGGACAAAACCGAGGAAGACCCTCGCGAAGTCGCCGCGAGCGAGTTCAACCTCAACTACATCGGCCTCGACGGCAACATTGCCTGCTTGGTCAACGGCGCGGGCCTGGCCATGTCCACCATGGACATCATCCAGTATTGCGGGGGCAAACCCGCCAACTTCCTCGATGTGGGCGGCGGCGCCAGCAAGGAACAGGTGGCGGCCGCGTTCCGGATCATCCTCAGCGACCCCAACGTCCAGGGCATCCTGGTCAACATCTTCGGCGGCATCATGGACTGCAACGTGATCGCAACCGGCATCGTCGCCGCCGCCCGCGAAACCGGCTTAAGTATTCCCCTCGTTGTCCGGCTCGAGGGCAACAACGTGGCGGCTGGAAAACAAACCCTCGCCGAGAGCGGACTCACGATCATCAGCGGCAACGATCTGGCCGACGCGGCCCAGAAAATCGTCCAAGCCGTCAAAGCTGCTTAACCCGACTTTATCCGATGGCTATTCTCGTCACTCCTCAAACCCGCATTTTGGTTCAAGGCATCACCGGGGACTTCGGTTCCCGCCACGCCAAACTCTCCCTCGACTACGGCACCCAGTTGGTTGCCGGCGTGACTCCCGGCAAAGGGGGCAAAAGCTTCGATCACGGGGACCATCACGTGCCGATCTACGACACCGTGGCCGATGCAGCCCGGCAGTCCGGCGCAACGGTTTCCGTCATCTTCGTCCCCCCGCCCTTCGCGGCGGACGCCATTTTAGAGGGCGTCGATGCGGGGTTGGATCTCGTGGTCGCCATCACGGAGGGAATTCCCGTGAATGACATGGTGCGGGTCAAACACGCCATGAAAGGCAGCAAAACCCGCCTCATCGGGCCCAACTGCCCCGGGCTGGTGACCCCCGGCGACGGCCCTCAATCCCACGGCGGCTGCCGCATCGGGATCGCCCCCGGCTACATCCACAAGAAGGGCAGCATCGGGGTTGTTTCCCGGAGCGGCACCTTGACCTATGAGGCGGTTTGGCAGCTCACCACGCGCGGATACGGCCAGTCCACCTGCGTGGGAATCGGCGGCGACCCGGTCAACGGAACCTCCCACCTGGACATCCTCCGGATGTTCAACGACGACCCGGAGACCGAGGCCATCATCATGATCGGTGAAATTGGCGGATCCGCCGAGGAGGAAGCCGCGGCATGGGCCGGGGAACATTGCAAAAAGCCCATGGCCGCGTTCATCGCCGGCACCACCGCGCCCCCGGGGCGCCGCATGGGCCACGCGGGAGCGATCGTTTCCGGAGGCCAAGGAACCGCCGCCAGCAAAATTGCGGCCCTCAAAGCGGCTGGCATCGCTGTGGCGGACACCCCCTCCTCGATGGGTGAAACCCTCATCCGGGCTTTGAAATCGCGCTAATCCGGGCGATTGAATCCTTCGTCTGACCTTTCTTTTTAAATCCAACCCACCACACCCATGCCCGTAATCTCCAGAGGCCTTGAAGGAATTGTTGCCGCAGAAACCCGAATCGGCGATGTCCGGGGCGACATCGGCCAGTTGATCTACTTCGGATACGACATCAACGAACTCGCGGGCAAAGTCAGCTACGAGGAAGTGGTGCATCTCCTCTGGCACGGCCGCCTTCCCAACCAGCGGGAGCTTGAGAAGCTCACCACCGCCCTGCGCGCCGAACGCGAGCTCCCGGAGGGGGTTCTGGATTTTATCCGGAACGCCCCAAAAACCGCGGCCCCCATCGATGTGATGCGGACCGCGGTCAGCATGCTGGGCTGCTATCCCACCGTCCGGCACGACCTGGACATGAGCGAAAACCAGGCAATCGCAATCAAGCTCGTCTCCCAAATCGGCATTGTTGCGGCTTATTTCCACAGAGCGCGCCTCGGCTTGGAGTTTCCTCCGGTCCGCAAAGACCTCAGCGAAGCGGCCCATTTCCTCTGGCTCCTCAACGGGGAAGAACCCAGCCCCGAGGCGGAGCAGACGCTGGATGTGGCCTACGTGCTGCACGCTGAACACGGGTTCAACGCATCCACCTTCACGGCGCGCGTTGTGGCTTCCACGCTCTCCGACATGTTCTCGGCCATCAGCGCGGCGATCGGCGCCCTCAAGGGACCGCTGCACGGCGGCGCCAACGAAGGGGTCATCCACATGCTCCAGGAGATTGGATCCCTGGACAAAGTCGACGGCTGGATTGAAGACGCCCTCGCCCAGAAAAAGAAGATCATGGGCATCGGCCACCGGGTTTACAAAGTGCTCGACCCGCGGGCACCCCATCTCAAGGCGATGGCGATCAAACTCTCCAACCAGCTCGGCGACCCGAAATGGATCCAGATGTCGGAGCGCATCGCGGAAATCATGAAGACGGAGAAGGGCCTCAACGCCAACGTCGATTTCTACTCGGCCACGGTTTACTACTCCCTGGGCATCCCGACCGACCTCTTCACCCCCATCTTCGCGATCTCGCGGATGAGCGGATGGACCGCCCATGTGCTGGAACAGCTCAGCGACAACCGGCTCTACCGGCCGCTCAGCGAATACGTGGGACCCGAGGTGGGGAAAAAAGTGGTTCCTCGCGGGGAACGCTAGTCGCCCTCTCTCCCCCTCAGCCCGATCCTCTCAAGAGCCCGCCGGATTCCTCGGCGGGCTTTTTTTTTGCCCCAAAAAAGTCCGCGGAAAAAGCCTCCGATCCGCCGCTCAGCGGCGGCGGGGAGCGGTCCCGAGAAATCCCTGGAGCGTCACTGTAGACGCGGCCCCGGCAAAGCTGCTTAGGTGTCACACGCCATGAGTCAACCCATCGGATTTGCCATTGTCGGAACCGGAATGATCGCGGATGTCCACGCGGAAGCCATCAAACACTCGCCTCTTGCCGAGCTCAAAGCGGTCTACTCGCGCGGCGCACAGAAATGCCGAGAGTTCGCGGAGCGCGAAGGCTGCCGCGCGGCAGCGAGCATCGAGGAGCTCGTGGCCGACCCGGAGATTCAGGCGGTGTGCGTCACCACCCCCAGCGGGGCGCACGCGGAAGCGGCCATTCCCCTGCTTGAAGCGGGCAAAGCCGTGCTTTGTGAAAAGCCGCTCGAGGTGAGTCTCAGCGCGGTCGATTCCATTCTCGCAGCCGCCGAGCGCGGCGGGGGGCTCCTGGCGGGCGTTTTTCAAAGGCGCCTCGGCCGGGGGGCGCGCCTCCTCAAGGAGGCCATCGACTCCGGGCGGTTCGGGCAACTCACCCTGTGCAGCGCCTACATCAAGTGGTGGCGGTCTCAGAGTTATTACGATTCCTCCGCATGGAAAGGCACTTGGAAACTCGACGGCGGCGGCGCCCTCATGAATCAGGGCGTGCACGCGGTGGACCTGCTCCAGTGGCTGGTGGGATTGCCCCGGGAAGTCAGCGCGTTCGCCGCCACACTCGCGCATCCCGGAGTGGAGGCCGAGGACACGCTCGCCGCGACGCTCCGGTTTCCCAATGGCGCCCTGGGGGTCATTGAGGCGGCCACTTCCTGTTACCCGGGCTCCGATCTGCGCTTGGAGATCTTGGGGGACAAGGGTAGCGCCACAATCGTCGATGACCGGATCGTGCGCTGGGATTTCGCGGAAAAACGCGAGGGCGACGATGAGATCATGCGCCCGGAGGAAGGCCCGGGGATTGCCGGCGGCACATCCGATCCCAAAGCCATCAGCAACGAGGGACATCGGCGCCTAGTCGACGACCTCGCGGCCGCCATTCAGCAGGGACGTGCTCCGATGATCCCCGGCTCCGACGCACGCAAGGCGGTCGCGCTGGTGCTCGCCATCTAT
>CAMARB010000205.1 GCA_945860355.1 Chthoniobacter flavus
ATTTTTGTGAACACGCGGCCGGACATGCGCATTGTGCGGGAGGAGATTTTCGGGCCCGTGCTGGTGGTGCAACTTTTCGACACGGAAGAGGAGGCGGTGCGTCTGGCCAACGACACGGTGTATGGGTTGGCGGGCGGGGTGTTCACGCAGGACCTGGGCAAGGCGCTGCGGGTGCTCAAGAGGCTGCGGGCGGGAATCACCTGGGCGAACACGTATCACCCGACTTTCAACGAGGCGCCCTGGGGCGGCTACAAGCAGAGCGGGATCGGGCGGGAGCTCGGCACGTTCGGCTTGGACGCCTACCTGGAGACCAAACAGATCAACCTGAACATGGCTCCCCAGAAACTGGGCTGGTTCGGTTCGCTCTGAGCCGGCGGTTCTCTCCCTGGGATGCGTCCCGCCTGCCTCCGCAAAGTGGCACAGCCATCCTGGCTGTGACCGCCACAAGCCACAGGCTGGAAGCCTGAGCCACTTTCGTTTTGATCCGGCGCGCCTTTGCTTGGGGGGCGTTCTTCCGCTTACTGGCCCTGGTCGAGCTTGAAGTTGATGTTCACCTCGTAGACGTCGCCACCGAGTCCCTCCGGCAGGGGATCCACGGCGGAGACCTTCTGCGCGGCGTCCATCACCGACTCGTCCATGACGGTGTTGCCCGACGAATGCACTATTTCCCGGGCGAGCACGGCGCCGTCTTTGCCGATCCGCAGTTTGAGCGTGGTGACGAAGTCCTGCGAGGAGCGGACAATGGAGGTGGGTTGCACCCATTGGCTGTCAAACCGCGACTGGAGCATCTCGTGATACCACCCGAACTTGGATTGGCTGCTGCCTCCGCCCCCGGTTTTTCCGCCGCCGTTCCCGCCGCCCGCGCCGGTTCCCCCGCCTTTGTTCCCAGAGGAAGCGGATTTGTTGCCCGAACCCTCTTTTCCACCGGACGCGCCTTTGTTCTCGGCGGTTTTCGGCGAAGGAGTTTCCCCGGGTTTTGCGGACTCCCCTGCGGGTTCGGTCTTTGCTGGCGCGGGTTTGGACGGCGGCGTCTTGGGTTCCGGAGTCGCCGGTTTGGGCGTCGCCGCGGGAGTGTCGTTCGGGGCGGGTTTGGCCTTTGGAGTGGGGCTGGGCGTGGCTTTCGGGGTGGGTTTTGGAGTCGCCTTGGGAGTCGGTTTCGGAGTGGGTTTGGGTGTCGCTTTTGGCGTGGGTTTTGGGGTCGGGCGCGGCGTGGGTTTCGGCGTCGGCTTGGGCGTGGCCTGAGGCTCGGGCGTCGGCTTGGGCACGACGATGTCGCTCGGGGCGGGTGCGGGCTCTTGAGGCGGGGGTTCCGGAGCAGGCTCCGGAGGAGGTTCCGGCGCGGGGGTTTCCTTGGGAGGGGGAGGTGTTTCCTGAGGAGGTGTCGGCGGCTCGGGCGGCGGAGGTGGCGCGCTGGGCGCCTCGCTCTGGGCGGGTGGAGCATCCCCGGGGCTTCCGCCGCCGGCTTCGCCCAGGCTGCCTCCGTCCAGCCAGACAATCTCCTGGGTGGGCGGCTTCGGGTTCGCTTTGCCGAACAGATAAAACCCCGCCAGCGCGAGCACATGCACGCAGGTGACCCCCAAAAGATTCCGCCAGAAAAGGGCTTCCTCCTGGAGGCCCCCGGCGTCTTCCCCTGTGTCGGCCTTCATGGGGTTAGCTCTCCGGGTTGGTGACCACGCCGAGTTTGGTGATCTTGGCCCGGCGCACCGCGTCGGTGAGGTCGATGAGTTTTTGGACGGGCAGCTCCCTGTGGGCGCGGATCACCACCGCCACGTCCGGGCGCTCGGTCTTGAGCTGGGCAAGCGCCTCTTCGAGCTCGGGCAGGGTGACGGGCCGGTCGTTGAGCCGCAGCAGTTCCTCGCGGTTGATCGCGATGGTTTGAACCGCGCTCGGGTCCACGGCTTTCTGCGAGGCCTCGCTGGAGGGCACCACCAGGTCCACGCTGTTGTCCATGAGCGGGGTGGTGATCATGAAGATGATCAGGAGCACAAACGCCAGGTCGAGCAACGGGGTGACGTTGAGCTCGGTGACGGTGTGCAGGCTCTGGCGATTGGAAAAGCGGCGCATGGAAGAAAACGGCGGGGCGTGCGACTCAGGCGCGAGTCGGATCGTGCGGTTCGTTCATCGCAGGCGGCTGCGTTCGCCGTGGTCGACGTATTTGTGCTCAAACTCGCTGGCCAGTTCGGCGGCGAAATTGTCCATCTCCACGATCATCCCCCGCAGGGTGGTGAGCAGGTAGTTGTAGCCGAACATGGCGGGGATGGCGACGAGCAGCCCGGTGACCGTCGTGATCAGCGCCGCGGAAACCCCGGGCGCCATGGCGGTGAGATTGGCGGACCCGGCGGCGGCCACGTCGGCGAAGGTCTCCATCACGCCCCAGACCGTGCCCAGCAGCCCGAGAAACGGCGCGCCGCTCACGGCCGTGGCCAGCACGATCATCTGGCTCTCCAGCCGCAACGCCGTCTCGCCCACTGCGCGTTCCATGGCCGAGGTGACCACGCGCATCTGGGCGGGTGAAATCCGGGGCGCCACTTCGAGTCGGCCCCGGAATGTTTCGTCCACCTCCGCCGACCCCAGAAGCTGGAAGGTGAGTTCCCGGCACCCGGCCTTGTAGACAGAGAACACCGGCGCCCCCTCGAATCGGACCCGGTCGGTGTAGAGATGGAGCGGTTGACGGTCGGCCCGGAAGAGCTGGAGGAAACGCTGGCGCCGGCGTTGGGCCAGGCGCACCACGCGGAATTTTGTGGCCATAACCGACCAGCTGAAAACCGAGGCCGCGAAGAGCAGAAAGATGATGATCTTTCCGGGCAGCGTGGAGGTTTCGAAGGCGTAGAGAAGCCCGCCACTCGAGGCGAGCCAAGGAACCAGGAAAAACGATGCCGCCATGATCAGGGGATTGCTCTAGTGCAAACTTGGGCCACCTTCAAAGGCAAACCTGTGAAAAGTCTTCTCATTCTGCGGATTCTGCTGGCGACGGCGCTGTGCGCGGCGCCTCGGGGGGCCGCTGCGGCGGAACAGAAATACGACGTGTTGGCGCGGATGCTGACGCCTTATGGGCAGCTTTTTAACCGGAAATCCAAAAACCCCCAGCGCGCCGTGGTGATCCAGGGACGTCTGGAGAAGATGCCCGGCCTGCCGCCGGAACGCGTCGGAGCGCGGGCGACATTGGAATTGGAGATGCCCGACAAACTGCGGTTGCGTGTGCCGCTGTTTGGGGAGGAGTTCACGATCTGCCGGGTGGGCCAGGAAATCTGGGTCGCGCCGGGCTCCAAACTCGCGGGCCTTCTGGAGACGGCAGGAAACGCCGGGAGATTGCCCGCTCCGGACCCCAAATACCGGCTCAAGCCCTTCCATCTGCCCATCCCCGAAAAACAGCTCCCGATGTTGCCCCTGCTTTTCCGGGTGAGCGACGTGGGCGAGCAGGAGGTGGACGGCGCGCTTTGCCGGGTCCTAGATTTGCAGTTCCAGCCGGAGCTGGCCAAACCCCTCGGCCTGAGCCCGTGGACGGCCCGGGTCTGGGTGCGGCCCGACTCCCGGCCAGCTCGGTTGGCTCTCACACAGCCGGGCTCCGAGATCGTGCTGCGGGTGGATGACGTGAAATGGTTGCCGACGCTTCCGGCGGAGACGTGGGATCCCGCGGCTGGTGGCCTGACGGACGTGCTCAAGATCGATCCCTCCCAATATCAGCAACTCCTGAGGCTGCTTGGGAATGTCCGCAAGGGTGCGTAACCCGAGGCGGAGACGGCGCGCTCCGGGGCGTGTTCCAGGGACCGCGTTCGCGGGGCAAAGGAAGTCGCCCGGTGCGGGTAGTCGAATGGAATGAAACAAACCGCTTCCACCCCCGTCCGGAAGGTCCTTCCTGAAAATCTCAAGTCCCTGATGCGCGCATTGGTTGCGCCGGGTCTGGCGCTCTGTTTTGCGGCGGGCGCGTCGGCGGCCGATCTGACGTTTTCAGAGACGTTGTCCCTCCCCGAGTGCCACAGTATTGGCTGGGTGCGCTCCCAAACGGTGCCCCAGAAGGAGGCGGGCCGTTGGGATGGCAAGCTCGACGAAGCCAAGTGGGGGACCCCGGCCTCTGAACAGGCTGTGGTTCGGAACTGGAGCTGGAAACTTGAGGACGCCCAGTGGCGGAGTCTCGTGGCCGAGAAAGGGGAGGGGAAACGCGAGGACGCGACTTTTGAAGGGTGGGTGCCGGAGGGTGTGGATGTGGTCAAAGGGGTGGTCGCCATTTCAGGGCACGGAAGCGGGACCGCGCTTTTTGTGAATCCGGAGCTGCGCCAAATTGCCCGGGAACTCCACCTGGCGTTGTTCAAGTTTATCGGGAACCCGGTGCAGCGGGGGTTCTGGCCCAGGAGCCTCTTGCTGGAACGGCTCAAGGCGATGGGTGAAAAGTGCGGGCACCCGGAGCTGGAGCATGCGCCGTTGTTTTTGTACGGGCACTCGAATGGAACTGGGTTTTCTGCGGTATACACCGCGGGCGCGACGGAGCGTGTTTGGGGCTGGGTCTCGATGCGGCCCGGAATTACGTTTCAGGTGTATCAGCCGGCGGCGGCGAAGGTGCCGGGCCTGGTGATTTTTGGAGAGAAGGATCATTTTCTAGGCCGCCCCTCCAAGGTGGAGAACCTCGCCGTGGTGGAGGTGATGCGCAAACAACACGGTGCATTGTGGAATTTCGCGGTGGAACCCAAGACAGGCCATGGGCCCGGGGCAAACACGTGGCCGTTGGTTTTCTCGTTCCTGAAACATTCCTTCGCGCTGCGTGTGCCCCGGGAGGGTGATGCGCGGCGCGGCCCTGTTTCTTTGAACCCCTTGGAGTTTGAAAAGGGTTATCTGGGCGAAAACTGGGACTTGGCAAAGGGCGGATACCAAGATCTGCCGGTGGCGCCGGTTGCGGGGTTCAAAGGCAACCCGTCGGTGGCGTCCTGGCTTCTGAATGGCGAATACGCCGCCGACTGGCGGAAGTTTCAGGCGGAAGGCCGGCTCCGCTGAGGCCCCCGGCCTTCTCCATGAGCGCTCCCGCCTGAGGTCTTAACGGATCGCCGAGGGCCCTTCGCGCCTCTGGACGCCGGGAGTTATCCGGGGCGGTCTCATTCCGGTCCGGAACCTTCAGAGCCTCTCCCGGAGGTGCATCAGACTGGGACAAGCTCAGTGCGCGTGGCGATGGGAGGAAAACCGCAGAGAGCGCAGAGAGTGCCTTTGTTCCGGTCTTTTTTTGCGGTCTTTGTGTTCCCTGCGGTTACGCCCTCGGCGCTCTCTGGGATTTTCCCACCCTTTCCTGACCCCCGCCCTACCGCTTTCCCACGAAGAGATGAGTGGGGGAATGCAATGTGAGTTCGGGTAATCAACATGCGGAGTCGGAGCGGCGGTTGGTCCAGAAAGCGCCGCGGCTCTTGGATCAAGTGCGGAGGGCGATTCGAGTGCGGCATTACAGCTTGAGAACCGAACAAGCTTACGTGCACTGGATTCGGGCTTTCATTTTGCATCACCAAAAGCGGCATCCGAGAGAGATGGGGCCGGAGGAGATCCAGGATTTTCTGAGCCATCTGGCCGTGGAACGGAGCGTGGCCCCGGCCACTCAGAACCAGGCCCTCAACGCTCTCGTGTTTTTATACCGGCATGTGCTCGAGATGGAGCCCGGGCTATTCGACGCGTTTACGCGTGCCAAAACCCGGGAGCGGCTGCCGGTGGTGTTGACCCCGGGCGAGGTCGACCAAATCCTTCGCCATCTGGCGCCGCCGTGGCGGCTGATGACGTTACTGCTCTACGGCTCAGGATTGCGGGTCATGGAATGCCTGCGGCTCCGGATCAAGGATATCGACTTCGGATACGGGCAGCTGGTGGTCCGCTGCGGGAAGGGCGCCAAGGACCGGGTCACCGTGCTTCCGGAAAATGCGGTGGACTCGTTGAAGAAACAGTTTGCGGCCAGTCGAGCCCTGCATGAGGAGGATCGGCGCCGGTCGGTTCCAGGCGTCGAACTCCCGGGGGCATTGGACCGCAAATACCCGAGTGCCGCGTCGGAGTGGGGGTGGTTTTGGGTGTTCCCGGCGCCCGGGCTTTCGACGGACCCGCGATCGGGCGTGGTTCGACGGCATCATGTGCATCCGACGCTGCTGCAGCGGGCGGTAAGGAGTGCGGCCCGCCTGACCTCGATTGCGAAGCCGGTGACGCCGCACACGTTTCGGCATTCCTTTGCCACGCATTTGCTGGAGCGCGGCTACGACATCAGGACGGTGCAGGAATTACTCGGACCCAAGGATGTATCGACAACGATGATTTACACGCA
>CAMARB010000206.1 GCA_945860355.1 Chthoniobacter flavus
AAGGCCGCGGTGACCTCCATCCCCTGCAGCGGCCGGTAGACGAGTTTCACGTCGCCATCAATCTCGTGATATCCGCTGTTTTCCTGGAGCCCGATCTTCCGGCCCCCTCGCAGGTCGTCGAAGTCTTTGTAGGTCGCCCCGCCCAGAAAACCGAGCTGCGGGTTGAGCGAGAGCGAAAGTTCGCCCCGAGCGGTGTGCGAGTTCTCGGCGCTCGCATAACGGTAGAAGGCGCCCGGGTTCCACGCGAAGCCCGACGCGGTTCCCAGCTGGGTTTTGCCCTGGGAATCCTTGGAGAGGCTCACCGTGGCGCCTTCGGCGAATTGCGGCGTCCGTGTGATGGCATTGACCGTGCCGCCAATGGCGTCGCTCCCGTAGAGCACGGAGCTGGGGCCCTTGACCACGTCGAGCCGGTCCACACTGAGCAAATCGATGGTGCTCCAATACTGGTTCGGGCCTTCCCGGAAGGTGGCGTTGTTGAGGCGGATCCCGTCAATGAGCATCAGGGTGCGGAACCCCGTAAACCCGCGGATGAACGGGGAGGCCTGCCCGTAGCTGGTTTTCTGGATCATGACCCCGGGAGTTTCCGCAAGAGCCTCCGGCAGGGTGCGCGCCGCCCGGCGCCCCAGGAAATCGTCCCGGCCGATCACGTGCGCCGTATAGGGGACCGAAAACACGTCCTGCTCGGAGCGCGTGGCGGTGACGATGACCGAGTCGAGAATCGCGGGTTTGGGGGACTGCCCCGCTGTCTGGGCGAACGCGGCCTGGGCGACAAGGAACAGCGGGAGAGGGACGAAGCTGCGGGGTGGAAACATAAGAGAATGAGCCCGGCGCCCTAAGCAGCCGCTGTGCCAGCGACTCGGATCACCTTGGCGAGGCCCGTGGGATGAGGGTTTGCGGGAGGGAATCGGCTCTGCGGAACGCGGTTGCCGGCCGTTCGGATGGATGAAACCTGACCGGCGGGCTCTGGTTGTGGATAGATTGTATCCCGGTTTCGGCCCGCGTTTCGGTGGGGAAAAGTGGCACAGGCTTCCAGCCTGTGATCTGTGAGAGTCACAGCTAGGATGGCTGTGCCACTTTGGTCGCCACCGGCGGCGCGCGCCTTTACCAAGCCTCCACACTCGGAGATTTTCAGAGGAGGGTATCGTCCCAAATGATCCTTAAGTTAGCGCCATCCCACCGTGCTCCCTCCAAAGAGCCGCTCGAAGTTGGCGCCGACTTGATCGACCGTTTCCTGGAGAGTCCAGCCGAGCGTTTCGGCGAGGCCGCGATACGCAAGCGCGATGTTGCCCGGGTGGTTGAGCGGTTTGTTGTCCGTTGTTTGAAGCCGGTAACTATCCAGCTCCGGAGGGGGGCCAAGGTCCGGGGCGTCGGTTTCCACCAAAAGCCGGTCCCGTGGAATGTGCCGGAACACTTCGCGCCGGGCGGTTTTCCGCGGATGCAGGAAGGACGGGGAGAACGAAAAAAAGGCCCCGCGCCGGACAAAGCCCGGGATCATTTCACCCGGTCCGGCGTAGGCGTGCAGGAGAAAGCCGCATTCGGGCAGGGGATGGTTCTTGAGGATTTCCCAAAGGGCGCCCCAGGCCCGGATGCAGTGGAGAGAGGCGGGCCGCTGCAATTCGGCGGCGAGCCCGAGTTGGAACAGGAAAACGTCCCTCTGGGCGGCTTCGTCGCGAGGTTCAATCCATCGATCCAGGCCGATCTCGCCCACGCCGGCCTGGGGAAACTCGTGCAGGAAACCGCGTAGGACGGTTTGCCATTGCGCCGAGCGTTCGGGGACAAACCAAGGATGCAGCCCGAAGGAGGGTTGGATCCATGGACGGGCGCGGGCGAGCTGGGCGACGTTTTCCCAGTCGCTTTCCCGGGTGCCGTTGACAACGGCGCGCTGAAGGCCGAGTCGGCTGAGTTCCGCGAGGATCGCGCTGTGATCGCCGCACAAGCGCGGGTCTTGGAGATGGTTGTGCGCGTCGAAATACATCAGGCCCCCGCTGGCTGGGCGGCAAACGCCTGGATGGCCCGGCGGACCTGATCTAGGCCGTTCTGGCGCGTGGGCGAGAGCTGCGAGCGGAGTTGGAGGGCCTCGAGGACTTCAGTGGAATGAGCGAGAATCTCAGACGGCGCCAGGCCGTCGTAGACGTCGCAGAGCAGCAAGGCGAGGCCGCGGACCAGAACCGACTCGGCATCGAGCTCGAATCGGCAGCGGCCCTGCTCAAGGCGGCCCACCAGCCACACCTGGGAGACGCAGCCCTGCACCCGGTGGGCGTCGGTCCGCAGCTCGGGAGCAAGCGGGGGCCTCTTGCGGGCTCGGTCCACGACGGCCGCCAGGCGTTCCTGGGGGTTTTCGATGAGGGCGAGGCGCGAGACCAGGGTTTGTTCCTGGGCGAGGGCGCTGGAGGGGCCCATGGCGTGGCGAACGGGGGGCCTATACCGTGCGTTTCATCGCCGTCAAAAGCGGCTGGAGATCGTTCATGAGCCCGCTGAACCCTCCGAAGTCGAGCTGCTGCTGGCCGTCGCTCAGCGCCTCGGCGGGATGCGGGTGGACTTCGATGATCAAGCCGTCGGCGCCCATGGCCACGGCGCCTCCGCACAGGGCGCGCACCAGATCCGCCCGGCCGCAGCCTTGGCTGGGGTCGATGATGACCGGGAGATGCGACTCCCTTTTGATGATGGCGACGGCTCCCAGATCCAGCGTGTTGCGGGTGTAGGTCTCAAATGTGCGAATGCCGCGCTCGCAGAACATCACGTTCGGGTTCCCGTGGGCGAGAATGTATTCCGCCGCCAAAAGCCATTCCTCGATCCGCTGGCTGAGACCGCGTTTGAGCAGGATGGGTTTGCCGGTGCGGGCGCACTCGATGAGCAGCTGGAAGTTCTGCGAGTTGCGCGCGCCGATCTGGAGGATGTCCGCGCATTGGGCCACGTGTTCGACGTGGTTTTCGCTGAGCACCTCGGTGATGATTTTCAGGCCCGTTTCCTGCCGCGCCAAGTCCAGCAGCCGGAGGCCTTCCTTGCCCAGGCCCTGGAACTCGTAGGGGGACGTGCGCGGTTTGTAGGCGCCCCCGCGGAGGATGGTGGCGCCCGCCGCTTTGACTGCGCGGGCCGTTGTCAGCAGCTGTTCTTCGCTTTCCACAGAGCAAGGCCCCGCCATCACGCAGAATTTTTCGCCGCCGATTTCCACGCCGTCCACGTTCACAATCGAGTTGCCCGGATGCGACTCGCGGCTGGCGAGTTTGTAGCGTTTCTGGACCGGCATCACCTTTTCCACCTGGGGCAAGGCGTTGAGCGACTCGAGGGTGTGATGGGTGCGTTCATCGCCGATGGCGGCCACGATGGTTTGTTGGGTCCCGAAGATCGGGCGCGGATCGTAGCCCAAGCGCTGCACTTCCTGGATGACTTCGTCTACTTTTTCGCGCGGGGTGTTGGGACGGATAACGACGATCATTGCGGTGGGATGAGAGAGTTGAAAGTTGTGCGGTTCAAATTCAGAATTCAAAAATCTGCGCCTTGGCGCGATTTAAGCAGCCTGCAAGGTCATCACTCGTTTCTCAACCCCCAATCCCCAACTCCCTCCCTCAAGTGCACGATTTTACAGGCGGCGGCATTCACGCTCTTTCCTCCAAACGCGGTTCCACGGGCAATCCCGCGATCGATCAGAAGATCAAAGAACTGGTGGCCGAGTTCGGCTGCACCAATTCGTGTGAGTTGATCGAAGGGCTCGTAGTCAGCGCTCTCAAGGCCGGCCGCGACCAGATCAACGTCGCGGATTTGAAGCTCTTCACCCGGTCCCTCAACGAAATGCGGTATGCGGCCCGGACGTTCGCCCCTTTCCGGGACAAACGCAAAGTGGTGGTTTTCGGGAGCGCGCGCACGGCGCCGACCGAGCCCGAGGCGATCGAGGCCGAGGCGTTTGCGCGCCGGATGCGCGAGCACGGTTACATGATCATCACCGGCGGCGGCGACGGCATCATGGGGGCCGCCCAGCGCGGGGCGGGCCGGGAGCACAGCTTCGGGCTGAACATCCGGCTGCCGTTTGAGCAGCGCGCCAACGAGGTCATCGACGGCGACGAAAAACTCATCAACTTCAATTATTTCTTCACCCGGAAACTCAATTTCGTGAAGGAAACCCACGCCGTGGCGTTGTTCCCGGGCGGGTTCGGCACGATGGACGAGGGGTTTGAGGTGCTCACCCTCATGCAGACGGGCAAGGCGCGGATCCTGCCGGTGGTGCTCGTGGACAAACCCGGCGGCCGGTACTGGGAGACTTGGATGAGTTTTCTCGCCGAATACCTGCTCAAGCTGGGCCTGGTTTCAACGGACGACTTCCATCTCTTCAAAATCGCCCACGACGTCGATCACGCCGTGGCCGAGATTGAGAACTTCTACAAGGTGTTCCGGTCCTACCGCTGGGTCGGCAGCCGCATGGTGATCCGGCTTCAGAAAAGGTTGTCGGACAAGGCGGTTCAGGATTTGCAGGCGCAGTTTGCCGATCTGCTCAACGGGAACGCCATCGTCCAGTGCGGGGCTTTGCCCGAGGAACAAAACGAGCCGGAGCTGGCCGATGTGCCGCGCTTGGTGGTCCTCCCGCAGCGCAAGAACTTCGGCCGGTTCCGCGAGCTCATCAACGCCATTAACCTCTCGGAGACCCAGGAGTGATCCCGGGGCGCGGTCCGGCGCGGAGGAGCCGGGGGCAGGTTGCGGCGCGGAAGAGCCCGGAGCGATCAGGGCGCTTTGCGATGGGCCACCACGTAATCGTGGATCGAGTTGACCGTGGCGAGCGCCTCGCGCGCGGTCTCGGAGTTGGGCACGCTGACGCCGAATTTTTTCTCGAGCGAAACCACCAGTTCGAGCGCGTCAATCGAGTCCAATCCCAGGCCTTCCGGGCCGAACAACGGCAGGTCGTCGCCGATTTCCTCCTTGGAAACTCGCAACATCAGATTTTCGACCATCATTTCCTTGAGGGTCTCGCGCAGGTTCTCTTCGGCCATGGGAGGGGGGATGTTCTTTTGAAAAGGGGCGCGCGCAAGGTTTTTTCTGACTGGCCGGGCGCCCTGAGGCGCCGGGGTGTGGGGAGTCCTTCCTTCCAATGCCGGATCGGGAGTGGTTTAACGGGCGACTGAGGTTTCCCGAATGGCGACATCCAAACAGCGGTTGGACCAACTTTTGACGGCGCGCGGCCTTTATCCCAGCCGCGAAAAGGCGCAGCGCGCGATCATGGCCGGGGAAGTCCGCGTGAACGACCGCGTGGTGGACAAACCCGGCAGCCAGGTGGCCGGCGACGCGTTGGTTTCGTTGCAGCCCGCGGACCGGTATGTGGGCCGGGGCGGGCACAAGCTGGAGGCGGCGCTTCGGGAGTTTGGAGTGGATCCCGCCGGCAAGGTTTGCCTGGACATTGGGGCGTCCACCGGGGGCTTCACCGATTGCCTGCTCCAGCATGGCGCGCTCAAGGTGTATGCCATTGACGTGGGCCATTCCCAACTCGACTGGAAGATCCGCAGTGACCCCCGGGTGGTGGTTCGGGAGAAACTCAACGCCCGGTACCTGACTCGGGAGGATATTCCCGACCCCATCGACCTCTGTGTGATCGACGTGTCGTTTATCTCGCTGAGTTTAATCTTGCCGCCCGCATTTGAATTGTTGCGTCCTGACGGTGTGATCCTGCCACTCATCAAGCCTCAGTTCGAGCTCCGCAAGGAAGATGTGGGCAGGGGCGGGGTGGTAAGGGATCCGGCCCTGCATTTGCAGGCGGTGGAGAAAATCCGCGTTTTGGTGTGTGAAACCCTGGGCCGCCGGTGGTGCGGCTCCATGGATTCCCCCATCTTGGGCGGCTCGGGTAACAAGGAGTTTCTGGCATGTCTGCGCCCAAGCTTGGATTAATCGCCAACACGCGCAAACCGGGGGCCGAGGAGCTTGTGGGGGCGCTGCGGAGCGCCATGGCCCGCCAGGGCGTCCCGCTCCGCCTGGAAAGTCGCACGGCGGCTCTGATGGGGGAGGCCGGGGGCGCTGCCGCCCATGACCTCGCTCATGAGTGCGATTTGCTCATCGTGCTCGGCGGGGACGGCACGCTGCTCCAAGTCGTGCGCGAGCTGGGGCACAGGTTGCCTCCGATCTTCGGGATCAACCTGGGATCCCTCGGTTTTCTCACCTCGGTCAGTTCCGAGGACTGGGATCAGGCCGTGGAATGTCTTCTGGCCGGCAATTACCGGCTTTCCCAGCGCACCCTTCTCTCGGT
>CAMARB010000207.1 GCA_945860355.1 Chthoniobacter flavus
CAGGCCGTCCTCGATGAGGACGTCGGCGATGCGTTCTCCAAAGGATTTAATGCTCATGGGCTCAATCTCGGGAGTCTCGGGTTCACTTTGAGATCCGGTAGACCTCTTCGAGGACTTTGGTGATGGCGACCGGCGAGGCCAGGTGCCACTGGATATGGTAATCGAGCATCTGCTGCGCGGCCTGCCGTCCGGCCGCGTCCAGAGGGTTGGGCGTCGCCACCATCAGCGTGCGGCTCATTAGGTCAAAGGGCACGATCAACCGCCCCAGCGTTAGGGATTCAGGCAGCATCTTCACGACCTGCCGATCCACCTCGTAACATTCCAGGGGGATATACGCGCACTTGGATCGGTCCAAAATCCCGCAAAGCAGGGTCTCCATGTCTGCCGCACCGCGTTTGGCGAGTTCTCCCAAAAGCGAGACAGCGCACTGGTGCGGTGAGACCCGGGCGTTGGCGCTCTGGACCCATTCCAGCGTCGACGCGATCAAGTCCGCGTCGAGCAACCGGTGCTGCGTGAGAAACTTTGCGAGGGCCTCGTTGCCGTCCGGCAAGACTGCCGCGGCACGCGGCACCCCGGCATCCACACCGGAGGAGCTCTCCGGACTGAGGGTCCGCGCCGTCTCCATTAAAACGCTCCTCTCCGGACGCGCGACGCTTTGCGCGCCGCCCCCCCCAGCAGCCAGATCCGAGCCGACCCCCTGTGGTTCCCCGCCATTCTGGGGAACGGGCTCTCCCTGGAGCCGACGCTGCAAATCGCTCAGCGCCGCGATGACCTCCAAATTTCCCGGGGCGAGTTGGAGAACCCCTTCCCACTCGAGCATCGCGAGGGAAAGCTGGCCCAGCTCCTGGTAAGCCGCCCCCAGCTTCTGGGCCGTGCGCAGGGTTTCCTCCGAAAGCCCCAGGCGTTGGTAGGCTTCCTTGAGAATCTCCAGGGACTGGCAATCTTGAGGGTTCGCCTCCACCAGCCCCTCGAACATCGCGACGGCTTGAAGGATCTGCTCGCGTTCTTCCTGGAAGACTGGAGGAGAGCTGGAGTTCATGCAAAGAGGAGCCTTAAGACGGAGAGCCAGAACAATGCCCGGGGAGGTGAATTCCTAAATTTGACAGGTTTTTCAACCCGCCCCCGCCGCGGTTCCCCGGCCCGCGGGCGCGGGAAAAAACATTTGCCCAGCCAACCGGGCAGGCATATATGCAGCCCGTGAAATTCCTCCACGGGTGGCGGTGTTAGACGGGCTGGAGGCTCGGTTCCTCTTTGGAGCCGGCCCGGTCGTCGCCCCCCGTGCGCCGAATCAAGTCCCGATGTGTCCCCTTGCCGGATCGTCGGGTTTTTTCATTCTCCTCTTCATCGCTCCATGAACGTTCCACTGAAATACAACGCCGAGGGCCTCATCCCCGCCATCGTCCAGGATGCCCGGTCGCGGCGGGTCCTTATGATGGCGTGGATGAACGAGAGCTCCCTCCAATCCACACTCCAGACTGGGCTCATGCATTATTGGAGCCGGTCCCGTAAAAAATACTGGCTCAAGGGGGAAACCAGCGGGCACACCCAGAAAGTGCTGCGCTGGTCGGTGGACTGCGATGCGGACACCCTGCTTTTTGAGGTCGAACAGGTCGGCGGCGCCTGTCACACAGGCTACGAAAGCTGCTTTTTCCAGGCTTACTCAAGCGAAGGCGCTCCGCTGCCCATTGAAGAAACACCCGTCTTCGACCCTCACAAAACCTACCAGTCTTAACCCAATCGGCCGAGCCCCGGCCGCCGCGGACTCCCCTTACCCATGCCCTCGATTTCCCTGAAGCCCTCTCTGGCGGAGTTCCGTGAACTGGCCAAGCAGGGCAATCTCATCCCGGTTTGCACCGAGCTCATTGCCGACGCGGAAACCCCCGTATCCGCATTCCAGAAGATGGACGACGGGGGTTCGTGTTTCCTGCTGGAGTCCGTCGAAAAAAGCGATCAAGCGGGGCGCTACTCCTTTGTCGGCAGCCATCCCCGGCTCACTTTTGAGAGCCGCGGACGCCAAATCCGGATCACTGAAAACGGCCAAGTCCGCGAATACACGACGGAAGGCGATCCGCTCCAGGAACTCGAGGCCCTGATGGGGCGGTACCGGTTTGTGCATTCCCCGGCGGCCGGGGAGTCGCGTTTCCTCGGGGGCGCGGTGGGTTATCTGAGCTACGACATGGTGCGTTTCTTTGAACCCACCATCGCCCCCCCGCCCAAGGACGAACTGGGCCTGCCCGAAATGCTCTTCCTCATCGCCGACAGCGTCCTGATCTTTGATCACCGGACGCGGCGGCTGCGGATCGTCAGCAACGCCTTTGTGGAAACCGACGAGGTGGAAGCCGCCTACGCCAAAGCCGAGCAATCCATCCGGCGGATCGCCGACCGGCTCGCGGCGCCCTCCCAGCTCCCCCGCCTTTTCGTGGACTGCGATGCGCCCGTGCTGCCCCCGGCCAGCAACACGGCGCCGGAGGATTACATGGCCATGGTGCGCAACGGCCTCGAATACATCCGCGCGGGAGACGTTTTCCAGTTTGTTCCCTCCCAACGTTTTGAGACGGACTACGCCGGCGACGCCCTCACCCTCTACCGCTCCCTGCGGTTCGTGAACCCGTCGCCCTACATGTTCTGCCTGAAGTTTGCCGGCGGAGCGGAAGCCTCCCCTCAATTCGCGCTGGTGGGCAGTTCCCCCGAAGTCCACGTCCGCGCAATGAACGGCCAGGTGGAAATCCGGCCGATCGCGGGCACCAAACGCAGGGGCAAAACGGAGGAGGAGGACGAGGCCAACGCCCAGGCTTTGTTGGCCGATCCCAAGGAACGCGCCGAACACCTCATGCTGGTGGATTTGGCCCGCAATGACGTGGGGCGGATCGCCAATTTCGGCACGGTCCGGGTCACCGATTTTTTCACGATCGAGAAATACAGCCATGTCATGCACATCGTCTCGAATGTGGTGGGCGAGTTGCGCGCGGACAAAACCGCCTACGATGTGATGCGCGCGACATTCCCCGCGGGCACGGTGAGCGGCTCGCCCAAGGTGCGCGCCATGCAGGTGATCAACGAGCTGGAGCGCAGCAAACGCGGGGTGTACGCCGGGGCCGTCGGGTATTTCGGATTCGACGGCAACCACGACTCCTGTATCGCCCTGCGCACCGTGGTGCTCAAGGACGGCAAGGCGTATGTGCAGGCCGGAGCCGGCGTCGTGGCCGACTCGCTGCCGGAAGCCGAGCACCAGGAATGTGTCAACAAAGCCATGGGCATGATGGCCGCCATCGCCAGGGCCAAGGCCGAGTCGGCGCACTAGCCCCCCTGTTTTCCCGAGTCCTCTTTTTTCACCGAGCCCTATGCTCCTCGTCTTAGATAACTACGATTCGTTCACCTACAATCTGGTCCAGTATTTCGGAGAACTCGGCGCCGAGCTGCTCGTCAAACGCAACGACGAAATCAGCCTGGAGCAGATCGCCGCGCTGCGTCCGGAACGCATCGTCATCTCCCCGGGGCCCTGCACCCCAAACGAAGCGGGGATCTCCAATGACGTGATTCGCGGCTTCGGGCAGAACACCCCGATCCTGGGCGTCTGCCTCGGACACCAATGCATCGGCCACGTGTTCGGCGGCGACGTCGTCCGGGCGGGTCGGCTCATGCATGGAAAAACATCCCCGATTCTTCACAACGGCGAGGGCGTTTTTGCCGGCCTGCCCAACCCGTTTGAAGCCACCCGGTACCACTCGTTGCTCGTCAAAAGGGAGACTTTCCCGGACTGCCTCCAAATCACCGCCGAGACGGCCGAAAAAGAAATCATGGGGTTACGGCACAAACAGTTCCCGATTCACGGGGTCCAGTTCCACCCGGAATCCATCCTCACGGTCGAAGGCAAACGATTGCTTGAAAACTTCCTGAAGTTGTAACCCGCGCGCCTCAAGCGCGGTAGACAGGCCCATTTCAGGCGGAGGATGGGAGCCGCCAAGAACGGATTTGGAATCACTGGACGCCAGTGCCGTTCAACCTTGGCAGTCCCGTGTGAACGTCGGTTTTTAGTTGGAGGGCGCGGCCTCCACCGGAGCGGACTCGGGGAGCAGCGCGTCCAAGCGGCTCAGGAAAATCTCCCCCACCCTGGTAGCCACTTCCCCGGGGCTCACCTCGCGCCCCGCCTCAATGGAAACGCTGGTCATGCGGACTCCAGCGATGCCGCAGGGGGTGATGTGCTCAAAAGCCGTGAGATCCCCCTGCACATTGAGGGCGAACCCGTGCATGGTCGTCCAACGGCGAACCCCCACCCCGATGGATGCAATTTTGCGCTCCCCCACCCACACCCCGGTGAGCCCTTCGCTTCGCAGCCCAAGCACGTTCCAACTTGCCAGAGCCTCGATGAGCACCTCCTCGATCACCCGCAGGTAGCGATGCAAATCCTGGCCGCGCGACCGCAAATCGAGGATCGGATAGCCGACCAATTGTCCGGGACCGTGGTAGGTCGCCTGCCCCCCCCGGTTGATATGAATCACCGGGTGCGGCAAAAGAGCGCTTTCACCCAAACTCGACCGGTCCGGGTTCCGCCCCATCGTGTAAACGGGATCATGCTCCAGAAGGAGCAGTTCATCGGCGCTTTGGGGGTCCGCAAGTTTGCGCCTCACGATTTCCTCCTGCAAATCCAGCGCCTCCTGATACCCCATCCGCCCCAGCCATCGGGAAATCAACGCGCGTTCGCTCATATTTGCCCGAGTTGAACCAAGCCCCGTTGCGCACTCTCAGCGGTCTGGAAGTGAGTCAGAGCGATTGCCAAGGCGTCCGCAGCATCCGGAGGGGGAGTTTCGGTCAATCCCAGCAGCGCGCGCACCATAAAACCCACCTGATCTTTCTGCGCCCCGCCCCGGCCGACCACCGACTGTTTGACCCGACGCGGCGCGTATTCGTAGATGGGCAAACCCCTGGTCGCGGCGGCCACCAAAGCGGCGCCGCGGGCACTGCCCAGGGTGATCGCGGTTCGAAAACTCTGCACATAGATCACCGCCTCGAAGACCGCGCAGCCTGGCTGATATTCGCTGATCAAAGCGGCAACCCGCTCATGAATCGCGAGCAAACAACCTGAGGGCAGAACTTTGGGGGCGTTTTTGATCACTCCATAAGTGATGGCCCGAAGCTGACCTGCGCTTTTCTCCACCACGGCAAAACCCGTGCAGCGTAGGGAAGGATCAATCGAGAGAATGCGCATCGTAAAACGGCAGCGTAAGCCCCGCCCCAGGGGTGAGGCAAGACACGCGCGCCGCGGCCCCTGCCGACGCGTCCAAGTGCGCAGCCCGCCGACGTTTTAAAGCTCCATGAGAAAGAGCCAGCTCTCCCAGAAAAGCGCCAAGCCCACCAAAACAACGAGCCCGTACAAAACCCGCAAACCAATCTGGGCCCTTCGATAACGCCGCAATTCCCTGTAGCAGTCCCGCAGTTCCTGGTTTTGCCGGTCGATCATCCCGCGCAAAGTGACGTTGTCCTGCCTGAGTGTGTGGATGTCTGTCGACCCCGCATTCGGCAAGGGCGCCCCGTTGCGAGGCTCCGGCTCTGCGCACCGCCCCGAGCCCGCCTCCCCCTGCGAGGCGACGTCCTCTTCCCCAGGAGAGTCCACGCCTCCGGCTGCGGCGGCCGAGACGGAATCACCCCAGTTCGCCTCGGCGCACAAACCGACCATTGAATACTGCGCTGAATGCGATTCCAGGAGCGGAGGGCCAAAAGCCCTGTCCGGCTTGGGATCTTCCCCCCTCAGAAGCCCCCAGGCCCCCTGAGGGTTGGCCATGCGCTCGTTGCTGCGTTCCTTTTGAATGAGTTCGCCGCGGGACTCCTCCAAAAGCCGGCGGACCAGCCCCAACTCATTCGCCAGAGAGAGGCGTTCGAGGAGAAAAAACCGGCTCTCCCTCTGTTTGCGGGCCAAACACACCCCGAGCTTGGAACAGGTTTCCGCGGTGGCCTCCAGCTGCTCACGCACATAAGCCAGCTGAACCTCGGCCTGCAGGGACGCCCGCGCATCCTCCCCGTCTCGCAGACCCTCCGGCGGACGAAACTCGTAGTTTTCACACTCATCCCGATGCGCCGGGGGCGGGATAATCAAGGGCAGCCGACAGTTTGGGCAGTCAGCCCGGAATCCCACCGCGTTGCAGTCCGCAACGATCGGCTGCCCGCATCGCGCACACCAGAATC
>CAMARB010000208.1 GCA_945860355.1 Chthoniobacter flavus
CCCTGCCACATCTGGCCCTCCTGCCCGTCCATCCATTACTCGTTCTTGAACGTCTTCCAGCGGTAATCCACGTAGCACACCCGGAGGTTGTGCAGGCCCTTTTGCAGCGGGATGCTCCACGCGTTCTCGGAGTGCAGCGTGGGCGATGGGAACCATTCCTCGCCGTCCACCCAGATCCGGAGATCAAACCCGGCGTCCATACTGGTGGTGTACAGATGTTTGGGCGCGTGGAAGGTGTAGACGCCATCCCCGGGCGCTTGGAGATAGCCCTGGTACCGCACCGCATACGCCTTGTCCGTCTTGCGCATCGCGTTGACCTCTCCGGGAACGAGCAAGCCACTCGCCGCAGTGCGCGCCATCGCCGGAAGAACCCCGGGCACCCCCGCGTGCCCAAACAGCGCCGGCCATGCGCCCTCGAGATACTCGGCGTCCAGCCCCGGCTGAAGTTTGCCCGACGCCGCCACTGCGGGACGCAGCGCTTCTTTTCGGTAAAGGGCGCCCACGGTTTTCCCGGCCAGCTCGCAGGGGATGTTGAACGGGGTCTGGGTGAGGCCTTTGCGGAAGGGCCGCACTTTGACGTAGGTGTCCTTGCTGATCTCGAAGGGCTTTATATAGAGCAGCGATTCGAGGGTGGGGTCGCTCCCGTCGAGCGTATAGCGGAACTCGATATCGCTGGTGTCCTGCGTGGGGATGGAAAACGAGACCGAGGCGCGCTCGGTGAACACGTTCTGGGCGGGCTCGATCTGGACGGTGTCGATAGCGCGGTAAATGGGCGTGGCGGTGAACTGGCCCTGCGCGTCGAGCGCATACTCGAAGTCGGCCGTGGGCGCTGTGTAGCGTTTGCCACGCAGCAGCAGGGCCCCATTGGTTCCCAGAGCGATGCCGGAGAGATGCCCGGCCTTCTCGACAAGGAGCAGGCTTTCGCCGTGGGCCTGAGCGATTCCCTGCGAGAGCGCGTTGGAACGGTTTGGGCCGGACTGGAACTCCACCCGCGTCCCGGCGGGGGTCACCGCCCGGAAACCTGTAACACCGCCGGGAGCCTGGAATTTCTGAACGTCCTTGATGTCGTTTTCAAACTGGCGGCTGGGCTCGGCTACTGCGGGCCGCGTGTTGTGCAGGGTGACGAGGGCTTGGTTGCCGGAGCCTTTCCAGAGAATGCCGACCTGGCGCAGCCCGTAGGATTTCGCGGCGTCCTCGTCGAGCTGGAGAACCTCTTCCTCGGCGGTTTTGCTCTTGGGTCCTTTCTGCTCGAGGGCCTCCTTCAGGATTTGGACCTGGGGCTTGTCGATTTTGACGTAGTTGCCGTTGGCGTCGAGGCGGTTGATGCGCTCGAACTGGGGCCCGAAGAACCGGCTGGAGACATTGGGGGCGCCGGGGATAGCCGTCCTAACGGAGTCGGCTTTTTCCTCGATTAGGGGATGGTTGATCGCGGCCAGTTCGGTGATCGATTTGCGGAGGCCCTTGGGAGTAATCGCGGCTGGGTAGGTCCAGAAGGTGGCGTATTCGTGGGGCTTCGGGTTGGCGTCCTCGGGGCGGTCGGCGACGATCCAGACGCCTTCGCCCTTGAGGTGGAAGACTTGGCGGAAGGCGGTGATGCCGGTGATGGGGGTGGGATCCACGCCGGGGTTGGGGCTCCAGATGTTGTACCAGTCGCCCCGGACGCTGCTCATGCGGGAGTAGGTGTCGTTGCGACGGGCCTCGGCGAGGTTGAAGCGGTCGCTGCAGTGGAAGCGGGTGTCGACGACGTGGTTGTCGGGGACCATGCTGTAGGCGGTCTTCCCCCCGGTGAGCACGGCGTTGTGGGAGGCGTTGGGGGCTTTTTTGTCGACGACGATGGCCTCGGAGGAGACCAGGGTGCGTTCCTCCTTGAGCAGGTCGTAACGCATGGCGCCGAAGCCCAGCTGGGCGCTTTCGCGGGTGAATGAATACTGGTGGTGACCGGCGGAGCGTTCGCGGGTGGCAAAGAGCATGAGGTGCTCGGATCCGGGCAGCCAACTATCGCGCAGGAAATACATTCCGGAGTAGGGGGCGGGATCGGAGGTGCGCTGGGGGTTGCCGTAGGGTTTCCCGGGGGCCGGGCGGCCGGTCTTGCGGGCTTCCTCGATTTTTTTGAGGGCCTCTGGCGAGAACTTGCCGATGGAGGAGAAGCCGGGATCCGAGGCGATTTGGGTCCAGAGGTTGGGAGGATAATCCATGACGGCGCCGAAGCGCTGGGCGGCGTCGGGTTCCTTGGCGATGAGATCGGTGAATGTGGGGAGCGCCGCGCCGCCGGAGGGAAGGAACGCGCGCGAGCCAAGATTGCGCCAAGCATGATTGAGAAAGCCGCTGCGGCTGCGAGCGACATCCATTGCCGGAATGGACCCTGGCACTCCGGCCCAACGAGGCCACTGGTCCCCGCCCGGGGTGACGCGGGTGAGGTGGCTGCGGAAGACGGTGTTCATCAGGTCCGCGGCGTGCTGGAAGGCCCGCGGCGTCGTGTAGGGAAATTGCGGCCCCAGCGGCATCAGCGGGCTGAGGTGCAGGGTCATCCGTATCCCAAGACCGAAGTCTGTATACCGGTGACCATAGTCGCCGCCTTCGAGGTTTTCACCGTCTTGCGCGCGCTGATGCAGGAACCCGCTGTATCCGAGGCGCACCGTCTCCCTCGCGTAGTCCTGCATGCAGCGGAACTCGGGGAGCATGAGGGCTGTGACCTGAAGGACGGTGACGGAGGTGGCCCCCAGTTGGCGATCTCCGCGCGCCGGGCCCGGATGAGGTAGGGCGGCAGATCCTCCACGAGAGAGAGCGCGTAGCGGGCCAGGGTGGAGGGACGGATGGCAGTGGCCAGCTCGGGCCGCTTGGAGTGGAGGAAGCGCAGGGCATCCAGGTCGTTGAAAAGGCCGATCGGCGAAGCTTCGGAGGCCGTGACGAGGTTTTGATGGCTGTTGAGGACGTCGCGGCGTCCGAACAGGCACCAGTCATCGAGGTAATCCATCCAGCGCTCCAGGTAAGGGAGTTTTCCTGTGGCGGCGTAGGAGTTGATCAGCTCGTCAAACATCACAAACCGCGGGCCGTGCGTGTGGACCGGATTTTGGAAAAACGACACCTCCCGCTCCTGTTTCTGTTGTTCCGGCGAAAGCTTGGGCGGGGTTTGGTCGCCCGAGGCGGCCCGACGGGCCTTCTGGACGGCCAGGGATTCGACGAGCGGGATCGAATCGCGGGGTGCCCAGCGGGTCGCCCCCGGAGCACCCACGTCGGCCACGTAATGACTGGCCCGGATTTGCGTGACGCGCCGGTTGCGCATGGCCTCCTCCGCAATCAGGGAATGAATCACCGGGGCGCGTTTTCCGAGGCCGCCCACGCAGTTGGAGAGTTCCTTGAGAATCCCGTATTTTTCGGGGTTGGCCAGTCGGTCGAAGAAGAGGTCGCGGTAGGCGGTCAGGGCGCCCGGGAAGTCGCCGGAGTCAAAGCGCGCCTTGAAGGTTTTGAGGGAAGGATGATCGGGTTGGAAGGCGGCGTGGAGCTGGCGGCAGAGGCGTTCGATTTCGGCCTTGGATTCGCGCTGGCTAAAGAGGGCTTTGCGGCGTTCGGCGTCTGGGAGTGGGGGCAGTTCGAAGGGGGTGAGGCGGAAGTTGCGTTCCTGAGGCTGCTCCTGCTCGACGCGGCACCATGCGGCGGCGCGCGGCGGCAGCGCGTTGCCGATGAAACGTCCCTGCATGGGGTTTGGGGAGAAGGTGTTGGGCTTGCAACCGCCCATGATGTCCGTGCGTTGGTACCAGGTGAGTTTGCGTTGCTCGTCGAGGACGGACACCACCCACTGGAGGGGTTCATCGCGATCGGCGCCTTTTCTAGTGAGAATGACGATCGACCCGACGGGCATCGCTGCGCCCAGATCCAGCTCGATCCACGGGTTGACCTGTTTGCCTAAACTAACGTCGCCCAGTAGCCAATCCCGGCTGCCATTGATGAGCGTCTGGAGGCCCTTGGAATTGTTGGCCGACGAGTTGGGGGTGGATTGGAGGGCCACGTTTTTCCCACCACTGTGGACCTCGAATTCGCTCATGTGCGACATGGCGTATTTGTTGGAGCCAAAGGAGGGGATCTCGGGGATCTCCAGGCGCACAAAGCGGCCGGTGACGGCGGCCCACGACGGGGCGACGGATAGACCAAGGAAGGCAAGGGCGGCGACGAGCGTCTTGCCGGAAACGGGGGTGTTCATGGGAAGATGGATGGGAGTGGAGGTAAAGGGGGCGGATTACTTTGAAACGGGGTGATCTCTGGTGCGCGGGTCGTCCATGAGCCAGGAGTCGGTGCGGAAGGGGGCGGCGGGGAGCCCCTCCTTGTTCATGAGATTGGGGCGGGCTTCTTCGTGCCACGCAAACCGCACGGCCACGGGCTTGGCGACCTTGGGCGAGCGCACGAGCGCGCTGTCTTTTTCGAGAGTGACCTCGGCGGGCACGAACTGACGGTCCTCGCCCGCGATCTCGAATCCGTCTGGCGCAGCGCCGCCGCGCGTGGCCAATCCGGAGCCGGTCGAGGTGAACCGGATGCGGATCTGCGCCCCCTCAGACTGTGCTGATTGGAAGAACGGGCCGGATGCGACCACACTTTTGTCGCCATAGACTTGGCTGGCGGCGAGCAGCGCGAGGCGTTCCCCGGGGACGCGTTTGTTCCCGGGATGAATGTTGTCGAGGTCCGTGATGGAGTCGTGGATGACGGCCATGCCGCTGTGGGGGATGGTCTTCAGTGCGGCGGTCTGGGCTTCCCAGAAAAGCGGCAACTCGAGCGGGCTGATGGGACGGCCGTTGCTGGGGGCCGCGTTCTTGGTCGAGTAACGGTTCGGGGCGATTTGGACGTAGAGGAAGGGCAGGTCGCCCCGGCCCCAGGTGGAACGCCAGAATGCGACGGTTTCGGTGAACAGGCTGGTGTAGCGGGAACCGGTGAAGCGATGGACGTTGCTTTCGCCCTGGTACCAGAGGAAGCCGCGGATGCCGTATGGGGCCATGGGTTTGACCATCTTTTCAAATCCACTGCCGCCCTTCGACCACGTCTCAATCGGGGTGGCGCCGATAGAGGCGTGCAGGACGCCGACGGGTTGGTTGAGGCGGCGCCGGGTTTCCCGGGCGAAGAAATAGGCGACGGCGGAGTCGCCGTGCACGCGGTCGCAGGTGAGGTTTTCCTTGTTGGCGACGCGCCAGAAGCCGGCGAGGTCCTTCGCGGATTTAGCCTTGTCGTTGCGGATCACGGTGAACTGGCGGACCCACGGGTCGGCGCTGGTGGCCAAGGCTTCCGCAACGCCCGGGCCCCTGTGGTTCTGGAGGAGGTTGATGTGCATGTTGGATTGGCCCGAGGCGAGCCAGACTTCGCCGGCAAGCACGTCCTGAATGGTGAGGGTGTTTTTTCCCTTCAGAGTGAGCGGGCCGTTGGCGCCGGGTTTGAGAGCGGAGAATGTGACGCGCCATTCCCCCTTTTCGTCCGCCTGCGCGGTTTGGGTTTGTCCGGCGAAGGTGGCTGACACGGTTTCCCCCGGATCGGCCCAGCCCCAGACCGGGGCTGGCGCGTCGGCCTGAAGCATCATGTGTTCGGAGAAATAAGCCGGGACGGAGATGTCCGAGAGGGCGGCAGGGGCGAGCGCGGAGAGTGCGAGGAGGGGCAGAATCCAACGGTTCAGGAGAGGGCGGCGCATGGAGTTTGAGATACGGGGTTTCATGAGGAGACTGGCGGTGGGCGGCATTGCGGCGAATGCCTTGCATGCGGTGTGACGACGCTAAAACGCCGGAACGCAGGCCTCCGATCGCGAGGTCCACCCGGGTTGCCGACAACCCGCCGACTTGAAAGGCGGGCGGGGACGGGCCCTCGGTGGTGCCCTTCCACGCGGACCAAAGTCGGCTGCTCAAGATGCTCAGGCACGAGGAGGACCCGGCCATGCCGGAGCGAAAGCCGAAGCTCGCCGAGGCGGCCATCGCAAAAATCGCCGCCTGGATCGACTCCGGGGCGCCCTACAGCCGCCCCCCTCTGGAAGGAAAAACCGCAGGGCGCGATCGGGGCAAAGTCACGGAGGAAGACCGGGCCTGGTGGTCGTTCCTGCCGCTCAGCACGGCGCCGGTGCCCGAGTTTGCCGGGAAGCCGCATCCGGTGGACCGCTTTCTTGCCGCCAAGGGCGCGGCAAAAGGTCTGTCCCGAATGGCGCTAACTTAA
>CAMARB010000209.1 GCA_945860355.1 Chthoniobacter flavus
CGCGGCGTTCGACGCGGGCGGGACCGGTAGCACGGGGCTGTCGCACAGTTTCGCCGCTGCTCCGGGGGTTCCCTGGTATTCGATAAACTCGCGTTCGAAGAGTTCTTTGAGCGTGGCCAACTGCTCCCGCTCGCCGGGTTGCCCGAGGCAGAGTTTCAGCGCGTATCGGAGCCGGGAATCAATGTCGTGCCCGCCTTCTTTGAGGATCCTCCGGGCCAGGCCCTGGGCGCATTCAAAAAAGACCGGATCATTGAGTGCGACGAGGGCTTGGAGCGGCGTGTTGGTGACGGCGCGGCGCAGGGCGCAGGTTTCGCGGCTGGGCGCGTCAAATGAGCTCTGGGTGGGGTTGGGAACGCTCCGGCGCCAGAGGGTGTACAAACTTCTCCGCCAGCGATCTTCTCCGGTGCTCGTGGGATAATTGTTCTGCCGTTCATTAAACGCCACCCGCCAGAATCCCTCGGGTTGCGGCGGGTAAACGCTGGGGCCCCCGCGTTTTGCGGAAAGTAAACCCGCCAACTCCAGCGCCTGATCGCGCAGGGTTTCCGCATCGAGGCGGCGCCGCGGCCCTCGGGCCAGCAGTCGGTTGCCGGGGTCCTTCTCCAAGTGGACCCGCTCCAGGCGGGAGTTTTGTCGGTAAGTGGCACTGGTGACGATGAGTCTCAGGAGCCGCTTCACATCCCAGGGCTGTGCGAGGGGATCACTCGGCTGCATCCATTCCACAGCCAACCAGTCGAGCAGCTCCGGATGGCTCGGGGGACGCCCCTGCGCGCCGAAATCCTCCTCGGTTTCGACCAGACCCGTGCCGAAGATCTGCGCCCAGAACCGGTTCACCGCGACGCGGGCCGTCAGCGGGTTCTCCGGCGCGACGATCCACCGGGCGAGAGCGAGTCGGTTGATCTCGCCCGGCGGCCTCGGATGAAAAGCCGCGGGCAATGCGGGCTCCACCTTTTCTCCAAGCGCCCGGAAGTTGCCTTGAATCATGATCTGCGTGGGGCGTTTTTGTTCCGGAGGCAATTCGCTCAAAATCGGCAGTTCCACCGGCTTGGCCTGGGCCAATGCGTTTTTTTTGGCCTCGGCTTCCTTGAGAATACGGGCCACCACCTTGGAGACGGGTCTGAAATACGCGGCCAACTCCCCCTGTTCCTCCGGGGTGCGTTGCGGCCCGTCTTTCGCAAGGATCGTCTTCACGGCCCCGGGCAGTTCGCGCACCGGCGGCGGTTGGGTGGTTACCGAGACCCTGAATTTTCCCAAGGTATGGCGCCGATGCGCTGAGGAGTGGTCGATGGTGACGCGCAGCACCTGGTGAGGGGACACGTGGAGCGGTTGCCTGGTTTCGGCCACCCATCCGTGGGGACGCCCCACCTCGGGATAAAATGCCCATCCCGTGGCGGGGGACGGATCCAGGGCGTGGTCCGGCTCCCAGCCCATCTGGATGTAGTCCGCGCTGGCGTTCTGAAGCGGCACGGCGCAACCCAACGCGGGCTGCAGCTCGACGCTGGGAGTGGGAAGCGAGTCGATGGTTTCCTGAAAAACCGTCGCGCGATTGGCGTCCAGCAGCACGACCCGAGCGCCGACGATCCTGTCCTCACCGGAGTCGGTGCGATTCCAGACCACGATTTTGTCGACGGGCTCTTCGCCGCCAAGATCCAGTTCCCACCACGGGTTGTCGCTCCGCTCGGTGTGGGAAACCGACCTGCCGTTGAAGTAGTGGCCCTCCGTGTCCCCGTCGATCGCCAACCGAGCCGCTCCTTCAAATGCGGTGCTCGACTGGCTGGCGGCGCCGGAAGGGGCGATGTTGGTTCCGGAGCGGAAAACCTGCACCTCGGCGAGGTGCAAATACCGTTGGGCACCCGGGACGCGGATGCGAACGAATCGCCCCTTGGGCAGAGCCGGCGCGATCGAGACCTGAAATTTGGAGAGCACGGCGTTGCCGTATGGGGACCGGCCGGGCCCGTTTTTTGGCAGACTGGGGTCGGTCAACGCCTGGAGGCGAAAAGCGGTGACGTCCTTGAGCGGCCCCGGAACCGTCAGGGTGTAGGTGGCGGTGATTGGGTTTTCGCCCGTGGCGAGGAGGGCTCCGTCGGACTGCTTTTCCAAGACAACGCCCCCGGTTGCTTGCGCTTTGTCCACCCCAAGCACACTCCAAGGACCTCGCACCCGAACGTTGGTTTCCCATTCGCGCAGCTCCGCATCAAACTCCGGGCTCGATTCCGTGGCCTTGGCTTGGAGCGCCGCGATTTCCTCGCCGAGCCGGGAACGTTCCTGCTGCTCATGCTCGGTCTCCAGGGGAATCCGAGGGGATTCGTCGGTGCGATCGGCGTCCTGGGTCTGGTTAAGAATCGCGAAAAGCCCGTAGTAATCGCGCTGAGAGATGGGGTCGAATTTATGGGAATGACACTGGGCGCAGCCCAAGGTGAGCCCCATCCAAACTTGGCCCGTCGTGGCCACGCGATCGTGGACGGCGGCCACCCGGAACTCCTCGTCCTCCGTGCCGTCCTCGGTGTTGGTCATCGTGTTGCGATGAAAAGCGGTGGCGGCGATCTGCGAGGGGGTCGCCGCGGGGAGGAGATCCCCGGCGAGTTGTTCGAGAGTAAACGTGTCGTAGGGTTTGTTGGCGTTGAACCAGTCAATCACCCAGTCCCGCCACGGCCAGATGTTCAGCCGCAGCGAGTCTTTGCCGTAACCGGTGGAATCCGCATACCGCGCCAGATCCAGCCAGGTTTTTGCCCAGCGCTCCCCAAACCGGGGGGATGCCAGTGCGCGGTCCACGGCTCGCTCATAGGCCTCCGGCGATTGGTCCGCCTCAAATTCCGCCACTTCCCGGGGAGAGGGCGGCAATCCCGTCAGATCCAGCCAGACCCGGCGGAGAATCTCGTGCGGAGGCGCCTCGGGAGACGGAGCCAGCCCGGCCGGTGTCAGACGCGCCTGCACAAACGCGTCGACGGGGTTGCGCACCCTTCCGGGCATGCCAACCGACTGCGGGACATCGGGTCGAACAGGGGCTGAAAATGCCCAGTGCTCCGGTTTGGAGCCGACGCCGTGCGCCAGCGCGTGCAGCAGGGCTGCAATCAGCAGCGCCAGGCTGGAGACCGTGGGTCGGACGACGGAATGGAAACGGGCACGAAAACGCATCAGACCCCGCCAGACTACTGGGCCCACCCGTGGGACGCGAGTCCTCCAAAGGGATGAAATTTCAGCAGAGGGAAGGGGGGCGGCTTAACGAGCGTGGGGCGGACCGCCGGGCGTCCCAACGCCGGGTCCGGAGGGCGCATGCAAACGCACCTCCACTCCATCGACCAGAGAGTCGGGCGGATTGGCGATCACGGCGTCCTCAGCGGTGATGCCGGAGAGAATCTCCACGGTCTGTCCCAGGTCGCGTCCCAAACTCACCTTCCGCAGAGCCACCCGCTGATCGCCCCCAACGACACCGACCAGGGCGCCTTCCGCCCGGAAGAAAATGCACTGCGCAGGCAAACTCAGGGGAATGTCCGGCCGGGCATCGTTGAGTTGCACCGTGGCGTAGCTTCCCGCGAAAAGTTCCGCGTCCGAGTTGTCCACCTCCAACTCGGCCAAAAGCGTGCGAGAAACCGGGTCGAGGGCCGCTCCGGTGCGGACCACCTTGGCTGCGAACGTGCGCGAGGGCAGCTCCGGGACCGTGAGCGTGGCGCTCTGGGGCGCGGTGACGGCGCGGGCGTGACTCTGGGGGACGCGGACAAACACCCGCAGTCGGCTGGTCTCGGCGATGCGGAAGAGGGGCCGGGCCGTGCCGGCGTTGACGAGTTGGCCCAGGTCGAGTTGGCGCGCGAGCACCGTGCCCGAAAAGGGGGCGGTGATTTGGGCGAAGCGCTGGATCTCGATGAGGCGCTCCACCCGGGCCGCGGCTGCCTGGAGTGCGGCTTGTTTGAGCACGGAGTCCGCCCGTTTTTCCTCCGCTTCCTGGGGGCTCACGGCGCGGTTTGCCACCAGATGTTCCCAACGCTTGGCGGTGGTCACGGAGAGGTCTCTTGCCGCCTCGGCCTGTTTGAGTTCGGCCTGGGTCTGGGAGAGTTCCCGATCGAGATCCGGAGTGTCGAGTTCGGCCAGAAGCTGGCCCGCCTCCACCCGAGCCCCCAAATCCACCGTCCACCTGCGAACATAGCCGTTGGTGCGGGCGTAAATCTCCGCCTCGACATGGGGCTTGAGTTCGCCGGAAAGCTGGAGTGTTGCCCCGGCTTTGGCTGGGGCGGCACGCGTCACGTGGACCGTTTGAAGGGCGAGGCTCCGTGTTTCCTCCCGCACCACGGCGCGTTGGCGCCACCGAGGCATGCCCCCGGCCAGCAGTCCCGCGCCCATCAAAAGCAGGGCGCCCCAGAGCCATTTCCCGAGCCGGGGGGGCACCGTGGGCGCGTGGGCTGGGGGTTCTTCCCTCGGTGTCACCCGGACCGGCGCCGCAGGTTCGCTCAGAGAAGAAAGATCATCGGGCATGGCTGGAAAGGGGCTGGGGCGAATCGGGCTGCGTTTCAGGCGCGGGTCGGTGCCGGTGGAGCAGGTTAAAAACGGCGGGAACAAAAAACAATGTGGCGAGTGTGGCAAAACAGAGGCCGCCGATCACCGCACGGGCCAGGGGGGCGTTTTGTTCGCCGCCTTCCCCCCAACCCAGGCTCATGGGCAGCATTCCGATCCCCATGGCCAGAGCCGTCATCAGGACCGCTCGGAGGCGGGTGATCCCGGCGGTCAGCGCCGCCTCGAACGGGAGGAACCCGCGGTTGAGTCGTTCCCGGGCGAAGCTGACCACGAGCACCGAGTTGGCGGTGGCCACCCCGAGGCTCATGATCGCCCCCATCAAGGCGGGCACGCTCAGGGTGGTTTGTGTCAGGTAGAGAGCCCAGACGCCCCCGGCCATTGCGGCGGGCAGGGCGCTGATGATGATGAAGGGATCCAGCCAGCTTTGGAAGTTGACCACCAGCAGCAGGTAAATCAGGACGATGGCGGCCGCCAGGCCGATGGCCAGCCCCTGGAAACTGCTGTGCATCGTCTCCGCCTGGCCCCGGACGAGGATGAAGCTTCCGGGCGGGAGCTCCTTTTTCGCCGCATCAACCATCGGCTTGAGATCGCGGAACACGCCGCCCAGGTCCCGCCCGCTGACGCCCCCGAACACGTCAATGACGGGGAGAATGTTGTAGTGTGAAATCACAGCGGGACCCTGGGATCTGCGCAGCGTTGCCACGTTGGCGAGCAGTTGGCCGTCGATTTGGCCCGGCTGCCCGGGTTTGACCTGCAACCCCTCCAGCGCGTTGAGCGAGTCCATGGTGTGTTCAGGCGCCCGGATGTTGAGCAGGTATTGAATCCCGTTCTTTGGGTTCAACCAGTAGATGGGTTGCACTTGGCCGCTGCCGCTCAGGCTCAGAAGCACCGAGTTGGCCACGTCGCGTTCGCTCAGGTTGAGTTCCGCGGATTTTTCACGGTCCACATCCACCTGGATCCGGGGCTGGTCCGCGGGCTGTTGCACCCGGACATCGACGGCGCCCGGGATGGACCGGATTTTGTCCGCCAACCGTGCCGCAACCGCGCGGTTGGCGTTTTGGTTGCGCCCGTAGATCTGGACGTCGAACGGCGCAGGTAATCCCAGGTTCAGTGTCTGGCTGACGATGTCGGCGGGGAGAAAATAGAACGTGGTGCCGGGGAACTCGCGGTTGAGGCTGAGCCGCAATTTGCGGACATAGGCCTCGGTGGCTCCGTGCCCCGGGCGCAGCGAAACGAGAATATCGGCGTCCCCGGTGCCGATGAGCCCGCTGTTGGAGTAGCTCAAGCTGATGCCGGAACTTGGGATGCCGATGTTGTCGAGGATGCCCGCGAGTTCCCTCTCTGGAATGGTCTGGCGGATGTGCGCCTCGACGGCGTCGACAAGACGCGCGGTTTCCTCGATGCGGGTGCCCGTTCGGGCCCGCAGATGGAGGCGCAGCTGGCCGGCATCCACACTGGGAAAAAAATCCTGCCCCAGTTGGGGCAAAAGGCAGAGCGAACCCGCGCAGAGGCCGATGAAAACCCATGCAAACGCCGCGCGCCGCTGGAGCACGGTGAGGAGCAGGAGCCGGTAGCCTTCGAGGAACCGGCTGAACCGGCGTTCAAAACCGGCGTGGATGGCCAG